>DATEGW010000223.1:0-22973 GCA_035279845.1 Candidatus Acidiferrales bacterium
ATCGCGCCGCTGTGCCTGGATGAGTGCTCGAATTAGTAAGAGTGAAGTGTCGCTCGCCGACGCACTTTGCGCGAACGAATCTTGAATCGCTTCAAATGGCGGGGACGACGGGACTCGAACCCGCGACCTCTGCCGTGACAGGACGTTTTCGCGACTCGAACGACGACGAAGACGATTGGATTTATGGACTTAGCTAATGGCGTGTGCGGGCTTTTGTGGGCTTATTTGGGCTAATGTGATACGAATTGTGATACGCGCGCCCGCACTCTTTACGCTCACGCCGTTTAAGCGCACAATAGAATTACGGTAGCTTCCCGAAAGTAAGCTCTCAGAGGCGATCCCATCGCCTGTCTTGTCACCGGCGCAACGTAGACCGGAACGCGGCAAGCTTTGTAAGGCCAATCCAAACAGCTTAGGAGTATTCGTGTGATTGGAGACGATTACATCAGCACGCGCTATCTGCTGACGTGCCAAAACGGAAAGTACGAAGTGATCTCGCCAGACTCACGCAGACCGGCGCGCGTTACCTTACTCGCTGGAATTTACGACACATGGAAGCAAGCTGATGCGGCCGGAAGGCGATATGTGAAGTTTTATGCGCAATACAACATGCGAGGAAATGGCGATGAATGAAAAGCAGCTAAACGAAGTAATCGAAATGCTGCGCCAGATAGAGCCGCGTTTCTATGGACGTGTCGAACTGACTTTCATAGACGGCGAACTGACAACTGTGCGCAAAGAACAGTCATTCAAACCCGGACAACTAATTGACCGAAAAAGGACAATGAACAATGGATTCTCGCAGTAAGTGGCAAGCCGTCGTAGACGTGCTCTCGCAGCATTATGAAAATCCTGATATCGGAGGCGCGAGAGTTGTTTGTGCGTCCGTCGCTGCGCACACCCTAAAGCAGTACCCGCCTGCATGGTGCTTGATTATTGCGCCTCCAGGTTCGATGAAAACCGATCTTGTGGAAAGTCTGCGCGGTCTCAAATCCGTGTATCTGGTAGACGAAATCACGCCGAAGACTTTCATCAGCGGCAAGATTGACGATTATCGAAAGAACAAAAAGGGACGCGCGAAACCGGCCGGTTTGTTGCATCGGCTTGGTTCTGACATTCTGCTAGTCGCGGCAGACTTTTCGACATTCACAGCGAATCCCAAAACTCTAAGCCAGATACTCCCGCAATTGCGCCGGATTTACGATGGCAATCTCACGCGGGAGTTTGGCTCAGATGAGAATTTAGAGGAACGCAGTTGGAGCGGCCGTCTTACATTTCTTGCGAGCGCAACGCCAGATGTGGACAAGCACTACGCCCTTTTTCAGTCTCTTGGCGAACGCTTCATACGTGTGCGGTGGAACCGCGCGGGAGGCGTGAGCACTGGCTTACGCGCGATGCGACATAACCCGCAGGTTGCGCTTGATCTAAAGAACGCCGTACAGGGCGTGCTGGGGCCAATCTTTGAACAGCCGCAACAATCTCCCACGATTCCAGCAGCATTCGAAATGCGCATTGCTGCGCTGAGCGAATTAGTTGTGTTAGCGCGTGCGTATGTTGAGCGTGATCGCAGCCGTCAGCAAACCGGACTTGTTATCGCCGAAGGAAATACGCGACTTCCTCAGCAACTCGCCCAGCTTGCGCGCGGTTCTGCATTGCTAGACGGACGCAGCGAAATCAACGAACAGGATTACCGCGTTGTGGTGCGGGCCGCATTTGATAGTTTGCTTCCGGCGCGTTTGATGGCCCTTAAGCGCATTGCGCGAACCGGCAAGCCTTATGCGACGGCTACGGAGACGCCAAGCGCCGTCATCGCGCGGGCAATCGAAGACTTACAACACCCGGACATTGGGATGCTGACTTCAAACGGCGATCTGAGCGAGCACGCGAAAGCACTTCTAAAACAAGCAGGGCTAAATCCTAAGTCCTTAGAAGTCAGCGGGATAGAATATCCCGCAAGTGAGACTATAACACGGGAAAATAAGGGGGTTGGCGTAGGGTACCCGCAATTGCGGGAAACTTTGGACGCAGCCGAAACCGCGTCTCTTGAAGATATCCCGGAACCGGCCGAGGCGCTTTCATGTTGAGTGCTCAAACAGCCGATTGGCGCGATCTGATGACGCCGGAAGAACTAGCGGCATACGAAGTCAACAAAGACGATCCGAAAAAAGCGCTCAAAGCCTTACGGCGCGCCAAGCCAAAGCATGAGCGCGGGCGACTTTTGACTGTTGGCTCGGAAGTTTCCGAGGCTGTTGTATCGCTTCCCAAAGGACCGGCTGGCAGCGGTGTGCGCATCAAACGAGCCGCGCACGATGTACGACCGCCTGTTGAGCCCTTACCAGAACTTTCAGAAGCAGCAGATATTGTCGAATTGTCAGACGTGCTGCGTGAGGGTGCAGCGAACTCGACTTCATGTGGCAGGTGTGGGCGTCCGGTTGGTTCAAAGTACTACTTGCCGCTTATTGTGAGTAATGGCCTTTTAGAACGGACGGCGCCGCTATGCGCACGCTGCATGCCGCAACCCGAAGGCGGTGCTTACGATTGGCAACAATCCGTAAAGCTGTCTCCCAGGTTGCGCAAAATCGCTTCGCGCGTTTGGGAACTGCATCGCAGTGGAATGAAGCAAGGCTCGATTGCAAAACGCCTATCAAATCAGCATCAAAAAGTACGGCAAAGCGACGTATCGCGCGTTCTATCGGCTATTCGCAAGGCAATCGGGGATGTACGGCACGCGCAATATGTCGCGTCACATCTGGTAGATGCACAGCAAGCTGCATAAAAGTGCGTAGGATAGAGGGGCAAATCCTAACTGCCTCTTTGTCTTCTTGTTTCGTCCTGCGACACGGCGCGTTCTTTCAATCAGGGCGCGCCGTACTTTCCCAATTTATGCCAGCTTGGAAAATTACTATCGAGCCCAGCGAGACCGGCCAACGTGTAATCGTGGAAGCCGAGAGCGTTGAAGCAGAGCAAGCCGCGAAGATTGCGTTTCTTAAACTGCGTACATCAGCACTGGCCGATGATGTCTCGGATCGTGTCGTTTTGCGTGTTGCGTTGGTAGATGGGAAGCCAGTTGATGCCATCGTGACATTGAAAGAACTTGCGGCGCTTCTGAGCGATAGCACGTTGACACTGAATAAAGCAGCCGGACGAATCTAATTATCATTTTGAATGCGGCGCCCTGTCCCAACAAATGGGGTCGCGTGAATCGCAGTAACAACCCTCAGTAAAACCGATTGGAAGTATCCCTCGTAATGGAATCCGATGTAATCAAACAGGCGTGCGCTCACGCCCAGGAAGAAATCGAGCGCGCATATCAGGAAGCACGGAACGGTTTGTATCAACTGAACTGCGATCCCAATGGCATCGCGTATGAAAATTTGAGCAAGGCTTACGTCGCAGCACAGCAATCATTTGCACTTTTCAGAGTTGTCAGCGACCGGCTCAATGAGGCGCGGCTGTGAGTGCAAGCCTCATTCGCGAATGGTGCGAACTTTTCTCAGTCCCATTTAGGCCGCTGATTACACCGGCGCTAGAACGTCGCCTAGCGCTGCATGCCGATCTTTTGGATACCGGCTTGGATTCATATTCCTTCGGTGTCTTGGTGGCGACGGAAATTGATGCGCTCCCTGATGCCGAGTGGTCAGCGGCAATGCAAAGCGTAGTGGTTGCATTCGAACGCGAAACACGTATTCGCGGATATCTACTTAAAAAGGGAAATATTCAGACATGGCTGAACTAGATAGACCGAAAAACTTTAGCGGCATTGACGATGAATTTGGCGACGTACCGAGTGCGGCTGAGACTCGACAGCAAGCCGATGAAGCGTTTAGAAATGGCACCGATACGAGAGCACGTGCGGACGGCGCCGATGCCGATACGCAGTCACTAGAAGACGCTATAAACAGCGGCAATGCGGACGATCTGCGCGCAATGTCCGAACGTCAATTGTCGCCGGATGCCGAGCGCATGTTTGACAATCTGGCTCAGAGCAAATTTGGCGTGTCTGCCCAGGAACTCCGCACCCAATTTGCGAAGGCGATTCACGTGGAACAGAGTGCGCGCGAAATGGCGGAAGCCTCGATCTTCATGCAGAACCATCCCGAGTACACAGCAACGCCAACTAATTCAGACCGTCTGCTTGGGTTTATTCAGAGCAAACACCTTCCGTTGACGGCCGATTCTCTCGATTATGCGTATTTTGAACTAACGAGGCAGGGCGCATTAGAAGGAATCGGCGCGGGCCAGACGCGGCAGACTCCGCATGTGGGGCTCAGCGATTATCAAGGCGCGCGTCAGAACTACGGCGAGGGCAACGAAACGAAATTTGACGCGGAAGCATTCCGCACGCTTTCCGCCAGCGCGCGTAGGCAGTACGTCTCAGCAGTCGAATATGCTGAGAAAAACGGGCACAAGGTACCAACGATTGCCGAGTTCAAGCGCTCTTATCGCGCAAGCCCAGCGGACTAATCGCGTCCAATGATCTGTAATTTTATTCGTCCTGATGGTTCGCAATGTCGAGCACAAGCACGTGACGGCCGCGAGTATTGCCTGAGTCACGATCCCGCTGACGATAGCGCGCGCATACGTCAAGCGCGATCTGTGAGAGGCGGTCGCAAGTCGAAGCCAGCACCTAAGGCGCTCGATATTGGTACACCTAGCACGCCCCAGGAAATTGCGGACTCGCTGCGTATCGTCTCGATTGCCTTAGCGGATGGTTCGATTGATGCTCAACGCGGGCGCGCTATCGCAATGACTCTACGCGGAATGCTTGACGCCATTGAAGTCGCCGAAGAATTGGCCGAGGCACAGAAGGAAATCGCGCGGCTGCGTAAGCGTTTGGGAG
Organism: Candidatus Acidiferrales bacterium; assembly: GCA_035279845.1. Classification (GTDB taxonomy): domain Bacteria; phylum Acidobacteriota; class Terriglobia; order Acidiferrales; family UBA7541; genus Palsa-295. The sequence goes on from DATEGW010000223.1 coordinate 4,841, forward strand.
TCGCAACCGAATGAGTCTACTAGACCAAGTAAAGCAACTAGAACACGACGCGAAGAAAGTACGGCCACCGTCGCCAACAGAAACAATTGAGGAACGCCTAGAGCGCGAAGAAGATGAAGTATTTGAGCGTTTTTACGGCGCCATGACTCCCGAACAGTACGCGAAAGCTAAACGCATTTTGAATGAAGTCGAGCGCGGCGAAGAATCCGGCCCGTCATATCGTCCATATTTTGATCTGAATATCAAAGGCAAGAAGTGATGTTAAGCAATCCGAACCAAAGCACGCCCATTAGCGATGCGCTGTCCCAGGGCGTACAGAATCCAACGATGCCGGCCAATCAGCCGAACACGCCGGCAGTACAAAGCACGCCGCAAGTAGCGCAGCCGTCTCAGGCGAGTCAGCCAGTACAGCCACAAGCGAAGCCCGCGGGTTCACTGTTTCGGCAACTGCTTGCGGGCGCGTTGCAAGGCATGGCAGCGGGGTTTCAAGGTGAATCCCTAGACGAAGCGCAGCAGCGACAGGCTCAGACCAAACTGATTAACCAACAAACTGCTAATGCTCAGCAGCAAGGGCAATTTGCTGCGCAGCAACAGCCTTTTAATTTGGAAAATTGGCAGCTTAGGAACCAATTGGCGCAAGCGCAAATCCAGGCGATACCAGATTCACGCGAACGCGATAGAGCCGCTGGTGCTTATGATCTTGCGCGGACAGCGGAACTAGCAACAGTTATACATACAATGCCGCAGGCTCAAGCCGAAGCGCAGCTAACTAAGCTCGATGACTTCACTTCAAAGGCTTTAGACGCAGGCTCGACATACATCCCGGCCGATACAGCACGGGGTTTTTCTGCCGATCAAGCGGGTAGTTATAGCGCCGCTACAACACTACTCCAACGTTTGCTCAATCAGCAAGGCGCGCAAGGCAAAGGTAAGGCGGGGTTCAGTTATCTCATTGGGTCGGTTCCAAGTCCAAACGGCCGTCAATTTGGTGTCTTGGAAGTTCCGAACAAATCGACTACAGCGGGCTTGCTCAGTGAGCCAATGACGGTAAATTTGGGCGACAAAAGGTTCTTCACATTCCCGGCCGGTACTCCGCGTTCTACCGTCGTGCGTTCGCAGTTTGATTACCTTGTGGGCAGCATCGCACGCGATCACGCCGATGCTCAGAAAAAGACAGCCGATCAAATCGGCGCCCTAAAAGAGAACATTGCTTCATTACGCTCAAAAGCCGCCATTGATCCGAAAGCAGCGGGTCAGATTCAAGCGCTTCAGACGCAATTGAATCGCCTTGTTGGATTGCCTGATAACGCGAACATGCCCGACTTCGCAAGCCTTGTGAAGCCTCAGCAATCAAATAGCGTCCAAGTGCAAATTCCAGGCGCGGCCCCGGGCACGATCCCGCGCGCATCGCTTCAGCAATTCATGAAAGACCATCCGAACGCAAAGGTAATTGAATAATGGCGGGCGATCCGTACAGCGCATACGGCGGGAGTGTCATTACGCAGACTCAGGCGCCCGCGTCAACCGCGCCCGTAACGAGCACGCAGCCTGCCTCAGCCGACCCTTACGCGTCTTATGGCGGTCAATCTTCGCAGCCAAGCGCTGATCCGTATGCTTCCTATGGCGGCAGCGTTGGCACGCCTCAGCAGACGCCCGCAACGCCACAAGCACTGAAGCCGTCAGTATGGCAACGTATCAAAGGCGTTTGGGACGATCTATCGACCACACCAACGCCAGTGCTTGCGGCTCGATTACTGGGACCGAAGGCAGCGGCAGCGGCCGATGTTATCGGTACCGGACTTATTCCAGGCGCGCCGTTACAGAGCGTGTTCTCGCATATGGCCGAATCGCAGAATCCGGTTACACGTGATGTCGGGTCTGTGTACTCCAAAGTCGGCGATTTTGAGCAAGGCATCGTGCGCAGCAGTGAATCTCCGATTGGCTTGCTATCAATGGCAAGCGGCACTGAGCCGGTACAGGCCGCGTTACCCACAGCCGCGAAAGTTGTAGGCACGGCTACAAACGCAGCATTCGCGACTCGGGGCGTTGTGAATCTCAGCACACCTAAGCAGAAGAATGAAAGTGACGCGCAGTACGCGATCCGGCTTGGCTCAGGTGCGGCACAGGTATTTATTCCAGCGCTTGGCATGGCCGCACATCTTACGGACTCCAATGCAGCGGCAGACGCCGTGCGGTCTCAGATTGGCACTCCCACTGAGGCCGAAGTCGCGGCAAACGCACAGCAAGGCCGCGCAACTGTTGTGGACGATCACGCCGCGACAACGCCCGTTATATCGAAACCGGATATTCTGAGCGCGGCCGTACAGAAGACTTTGCATGTCGAAGGCGCATTGCGTGACGCGGGTATCGATCCTTCGCAGATTCGCAATGCCGACGATGCCGCGCAAGTCTTAGAGCAAGCCCGCAATGTTGTTTCGTCTCAGCTTGACCCGCGCGTTGGTGCAACTATCGGATTCTCAGCACAGCGCCAGTTAGCAGAGAGTTTGAATATGGACGTAGACACGCTCTTATCACGTCAGAGCGGCACAGCGTTCAACGCAGAATCCGCGATTGCTTCGCGTGCCGTACTCCAGGCATCGCAGCAGAATTTGTTGGACGCTGCAAAGGCGGCTGCGAACGGTGGCGCAGACGAAATGGATACGGCACTACAAGCGCTCGCTCAGCACGTTCTAATTCAGGACCAAGTAAAAGGTGTCGCATCCGAGGCCGGTAGAGCACTTGGCTCATTCCGCAATCAGCAGTTACCGGAAACACGTGTCGCGAATGCGCTAAGCAATCTCAGCAACATGCGGCCTAGCGCACAGCAAAAAGTTGTATCGCTTTTATCGAAATTGGATTTAACGGACGAACGCGCCGTCAACGAATTCACGCAAGAAATCACACCATCGACTACGGCCGATAAAGCATTCGAGTTATACCGCAATGCGCTCCTAAGCTCGCCTAAGACGCTGATTGTCAAAGGCACATCCGAAGCGCTGTTACTCGCAATGGAAACGGCCAGCAAAGCCACAAGCGGCGCGATCTCTCAGCTTGGCGCCAAGATTCGCGGAACACAACCGCAACAATACGCAAGCGAGGCAATGTACTTCGCTAAAGGCGCTTGGGATGCGCTGAAGGATTTTCCGGCCGTGCTATCTGGCAAGCTGAATTTGGCCGATATGCCAGAGTTTGAACGCAGTGGCACACGCGCAATCAAAGGCTCAATCGGCGATATCGTCCGCGTGCCTCAGACGGTGCTCAATCGCGAGACCAATCTCGTTTGGTTAATGAATTATCGCGGGCAGCTTAATTCGATGGCCGCACGCCAAGCGCTGAGCGAAGGATTGCAAGGCGACGAACTGGCCGCGCGTCAAGCGTATCTGGCTGCGAATCCCAGTGACGATATGGCGAATGCCGCATCCCGCCAAGCGCTATATGGAACTTTCCAGCGGCAATTGGGCAAGGCTGGCCGTGCGACTCAGAATCTTATTAACTCAGTCCCAGGCGGCAGATGGTTGGCACCCTTTTTCAAAACTCCAGCGAACATCGTTCGCACTTCCCTCGATTACACGCCCATAGCGCTTGCTAAGAGTGCGATACACGGCGACGTAGAAGGCGCGGGAAGGGCATTACTTGGCAGTGGCATCGCGGCTGCAATCGCTTGGGGAACTATGACAGGGAAAATATCAGGCGGCTTGGCACTCGACTACCGCAAGCGAGAGGCACAGGAAGACGCGGGACAAGTACCGTATGCCGTCAAGGTCGGCAATTCTTGGCTCAGTTTGCACAAGGCTGAGCCGTTGGGAATGATCTTGGGGCTCACATCAGACGCTACACTCGCACTGATGCAGCACGGCGATACGCCAAGTACGCAATCTCGCGCGCAAGAAGCTGTGCGGTATATCGTCAGAAATCTCTCAGACTTGCCGTTCCTTCAGACGCTATCCAATTTTGGCGAATCTCTCAGCAGTGACGATCCGCTTGGGTCGGCAGAGCGCTTCCTACGATTCCAGACAGGCTCATTCGTCCCTGCTATCGTGCGTAACGCGGCACTGATAAACGACCGCACGTACCGGCGCCCACAGACGATTGCACAAGGCGTTGAACAGAACGTACCGGGGTTGACGCACAACGTCCCGGCCGTCATGGGAACTGACGCGCAGCCAGTCCAACGGCCAGAATCGGAACTTGGCGGAATCAATCCCTTCCCGATCTCGACACCGAAGGATGATCCCGCGGCAAACGAAATCGCGCGCTTGGGTGAGGCCAGCATTCAGCCAGTCAAAACGATCACGATTGACGGCCAAAAGGTGCAACTGACGCCCGAAGAATCCCAGGCGCTACAGCAACAAGATGAGCAAACTTTCTACGATTGGATGTCGCAAGTAGTTCGCGAGCCGGAGTATCAGCAATTGGACGATGCACAGAAAACGAAAATGGCGGGCGCAGTACGTCAGCTTATCGGAAAGACACGCGCGGCGCGGTTGGCCACATTGCGTGAATCACAGAATGAGCAGCAATAAGGAATAAACCGAAATGCCGACAAGTTTAGGAACTGGCGTGACGCAGGCGATCCAATGGAGTGCCGCAGCGTGGGCGGAATTGTCTGCCGATCCAGGATCAATACCGGCCAATAGCAGCAAACAAGTGACGATCACAGTGTTTTCAAATCCGCCCGCACCGATACCGCCAGTCATACCTATTGCCGCGATTGCACCATTGAACGGGGTTGCGATCAATGGGAATAGTGCTTGGGCCTTGCCCGCTGCGATTGGGATTCAATCTGTATCGATATCCTCAGACGGACACGTAAACACCGTGACGATTACGTTTGTAAATAACAGCGGCTCTCCCGTTGATCCGGGTACGGTGCGGTTTTTACTAGTGAGACTTGGTGGTAATTAAAAACGAAGGAAAGCAATGAAGAAACCAGAACGAATCATAGCAGCGAACATTGCGAGTAACGGTAGCGTGCTCGATATCGATTTAAGGCCACTGGCGCCAGCAGGCACGGTTACGGGGCTTTTGTATCCCAATCAGTTTGGTCATGAGGACACGGAGCGATATCGACCGGCGCTTATTACAGAAAAGGGCGCTGTCACCGATTTAGACGGCCGCGAGTTGGCCCCGGCCGGAACAATCGCATTTGAATAACGCTTAGCAAAAAGATTGCACCGATGGCCACCGACTCTGTTGGTGCATGGTGCGCTCGGACCTTAGCGGGAAACCAGAGCGCAGAGCGTTTATGCGCGTTAGGCCGCGCCTCTGAACGCAGATGAATAGCGCATCTGACTAACCTTACTGACATTCGGTTAGTTGGGTGCGCTATTTGTGTGTCGGAGCACTCTAACAATGTGAAGGTCAAGCGCACACGTTCCCTGTTTACCGTCTGAGAACCGCGCCTGCATAGAGCAATCGCCTAGCCCAACATATCGCGTTACGATACGCTCGCTATGACTGACATCGAATTGGTTTCCGCTTCAGAGTGCTACATCGTCACCGAAGTATCCGAACCGGTTCCTTCATCGAGCAAAAGCAGCGTGCCGCTCAGCCCGCGTGAAATTGAGATTGTTCAGCTTTTGGCAGAGGGAAGAACGAACAAACAGGTGGCCGCCGAACTTGGTATTTCCGTCAGAACAGCCGAGTCACATCGTCGCCACATCATGCAGAAGACTCGCGTTCGATCATTGGTTCAGTTGATTTATTACGCCTTAGAGCAGGGCATCGTTACCCGGCGCTAGACAGACGCCGAGTCTGTGATAGAATCCCCGTTCGATTTTTGGGCGTTGGAAATGGCACTGTAGGCTACCCCACCCGGCCTGCCAGTACTAAGGTCAAACCCCTATATCGGTGCGTGGTCGAAAAGCCGAAACTCTGTCTAATGGATTGCGCAGTGAAGAACACGGTGTTGGTGGTGGATGACAATGCAAACGTCCGCGCCGGGGTTCGGACGCTTTTAGAGAAGGCCGAACTCAGCGTATGCGGCGAAGCATGCGACGGCGCTGAAGCGATTCAGAAGGCCGTAGAACAGAAGCCTAACGTGATTGTTATGGACCTTTCCATGCCGAACTTGAACGGTGCGGCAGCCGCTTCGGTAATCCGCTCTTTGGTACCTGATACTCGCATTGTGATGTTTACTATGTTCGCCGATTCCTTCGGAGAATCGTCGGCAAAGCACCTAGGCGTCGATATGGTAATTTCGAAGAACGATGGGGCCGCTGTCCTCCTTAACGCGATTCGGAAATGCTTGGCGTCGCCCGCTCAAGCCGAAAAACCTACAAATTAACTGGCATAATACTTACTGCTGCGAAGGATCGTGCCTCAGAGGGTCTTCCTGAATCGCTGCTTGTGCTTGCTCGATTGCTACGCGCATTTCTTTGAGCAAGAGCACGCGCTGATGGGGGTCTCTCGCTTTTGAAAGTTTCTCGCTGATCTGAGCGAGCCTAGCAGTAATGTCATCGAAACGCGGGTTAGTCATTTGGGCCGTAAATGCGAGCGAGCACGTCGCACGGCCCTGAATAATGCGCCAGCACTCGCCCACTTTTGGAATACGCGGAGTCTATAGCAAGGTGCCGCGATCCGCAAGGCTCTACGCGCGCGTCAATTCAACCGAGGAATAAAGCCGTCGGGATTGTTTCCAAAGGGGGGGGCAGGTCGCTTAGCTTCGCCGCACGCATCGTGCATCAATCGGTGCGCGATCACGGCCCACTTGTCGTGCTTGCCGATGGGCTTCCCGCAACCGGCGCAGATGTGTTCAGGCCGCGAGCGCTTCATACATCGGGAATGTACTGCGTCCCTTTGTGCATCGCAAGCGTCACGCGACTTGAGACCCCTTCGGCGGCGCCGGCTGAATATTACGCGGCACAAAAGGAATTACGTTTGGTGCGCTTTGTGGTGAGCGCGAAGCTCGCATTCGTCCGCGAAGCCGCCAGATACCACGTGCAAGCTGAAACACCAACATCGTAACGAGCGTCAGAATAAGCAACGCATCCAACGTTAAGCCGATGGCAACCGCGTCCCAAAGAATCCGCCGATCCATTACACTGGCTTACGCCTCTCACCCTACGCGGCCAATCAGGTGCCTTCTGTAGACAACGCCGCGGTTGCCCCTAGTCAATGCGGCCGATCCTGCCTTTATCGCTCTAAGACCCCCTTTATAGGGACAGGCCGCGCTTGCGCAGGGGTTACCTGTTACGATACGTGCAAAATCGCTATAATCGTCTCTAATTGCGTCTAACGGGCATTCTGCGCAGCGTCCGAGACGGCGATTGGTGCCACACGCCCCACTGTCCCAAAGAGGGGTCTTAGGAGCACGGTACCAGAACCCAGGCATCAGGCCGGCGCGATCTGCATATATAGCGGCGCCTGTTTGCCAGAACCGCGACTTGACTACCTAAGCTGTATCGAAGTAGCCCAGTTGATACGCCCTGAAACCACCCTCTATATCGCGCCATTGGACGGCCGGAGACCCGGTACCCCCGGGGTCAAATCGATTCTGAAGCTACCGTATTAAGCTAATATAATCAATAACTTGCGCCGACTGAACGCATTGGACACGCTTGCGATCTGGCGTGTTGACGGCGATTGGAAGCGTTGGCGAATGGCGTAATAGGGATACCCTCCGAATGGAAGTAGTATTGTGATATGCGATGTGATATTTCGGTGCTAAGTACAGCGATGCGTGAGAGTTACAGGCGCGAATGACGCCCACAATAAGCAGCGGTCGCCATCCGGCGCGCGCACAGAACGGGAATTTAGGCGACGGCGCCGGGATTTTGCGTCCCTTCCTCGCGTGTGTCAGTTAATCTCGACCGGCGTAAGTGTTATTGGCTTTAAGCACCGCGAGCACTTCAGGCTAAAATCGCGCGGACTGATGCAGAGCGTGATTTCCGCTTCATTGAACATGTACTGCGATTCCATCGTTTCCTTTTCATCGTCCATGCTTACCGAACATGCTGCATTGATGTGACCGCATGGGCATGTTGCTATGGTTTGGATAGGATCATGGCGCACAGCGGCAGGGGTTCCGTGTGACATTTGTTCATTTCCTTTCGTTCGTAGGATTTAGAGCTACAGCAATAACTCGACCGAACCTACAGCAACTCCCGCATTGAAGTCAACAAAATAATTTAACTCACTGATTACGTGTCATGCTGTGTCATGAGTGTCAATATATGTCGTGAGTGTTGCGAGTGTCACGGCGCGCGGTTAGGTCGGTAGTGCATCGCAGGGCAAATTCAGCTAACGACGCACTCTTGACATGCCACACAATACCGTAGTAAGCTGACTCTATCAGGACATGCCAAAAGCTAAGACAACGGGACAAGTTGCAAAACAATTGGGAATTTCGTTGCGGCATTTATATCGATTGCTGCATACCGGCGCAATTCCTGAGCCGCGACACAAGCGAGTTGGCGCCGCTGGAATCGTGCGTATGTGGACTGCGCGCGATATTCAGCGAGCGAAGCGTGCGCTAAAGCATCCAACGCGTGGAAGTCGGCCGCTGATTGAGGAAATTATTAAGCGCGTGCGGCCGCAAGGCGCTGACGCAAAAGCATCAAAAGCGAGCCGGTTTGTCGCACGTGGGCCGATGTTCACAGATGCGAAACCGTCAACATTCACGATGCACTATGATCCAAACGAGCCCCTTATTGATACTGACGAACTGGCTCGCCGTTTGAGTGTTAAGCCGACATGGGTACGCGAACAATTACGTAAGCGTGCCAAGATTCGCAGTCACGGACGACCGCTATTGCCGCACGTGAAAGTAGGGAAGCACACGCGGTTTGCTTGGAAAGATGTCTGCAATTGGCTGGATCAGATGGCGAAGATTGGATAAGAAAATGGGCGTGCGAAAACAAAAAGAATTGCAAATCGAGGCTTTAGGTCAGCGCGTAATGACGTTTGGTGACCGTGGAGCTTGGCACGTGTGCGTCCCTGTATTACTCTCGGACGGACGATGGGCAGAATGTGAGGTTTCCTTATCGAAGTATTCGACTTTTATGCCGTTGCGGTTCCGCGATAAAGCACGCACGGCGCGGGACGAAATACAACTCGCAATGGCGAACGGTGAAACGATTTTTATTTGGGAATCTCTTCCAGTAGTGGGAAAGCGCCCCATGCCTAGTATTCCGCAAATCATAGAGATTAACCCCACAGAGTTTGGAGAATTTCCGAAGCCAAAGACAAGTACTGTTTGGAAGCGTCGGAAAGCTGCATAGAACGGAGAAACCGACATGACTGACTCAAACGAGTACGCGCCTCAGGTCGAACAAGTCAAAGCGATTCGCCATCGCCGATACAGCCGCAAAGGTGGTCGTATATTCCGTCGCGGTAACTCATGGTATGGGCAATATGATGCGGGTGTGAAACTCGTTGACGGTCAGCCGAAGCGCGATCAGAAATGCGTCAAGCTGGCTGACTATTGCGACCGATACCGTTGCAAGGCCGACGTGCAATCAATTCTTGACGAAAAGATGGGACGCGCCAAAGCAGCACGCAACTTGCCGACTAGCGCAACGTCATTCGGCGATTACGTTGAGCGCGCGTACTTCCCAGCGAAGGAAGGCGAATTAAAGCCGTCTACACTGGCAGGATATAAGACGTATTACCACCGATACCTAAAGCCGCTTGCTGGCGCGCTCGCTTTGCGAGACTTCGACATTGCCCGCACGTCGCGGTTATTGGCCGATATTGCGCAAAACTACGCTGTCAATCGTGCGTCGCTGGCAAAATGCCGATCTGTGCTGTGCGCGATCTTCACGTATGCGCTGACGCACGGCGACTATCCCGGAAAAAGTGAATCCGATAATCCGGCGCGGGGTGCGGCGCTTCCGCGTGCGACCGTTGAGGCAAAGGCGACTAAGGCGCCGTCGCGTGATGATGTGGCGAAGATGTTGACGGCGCTTAAAGGCAAACCGCTAGAGCGCGCCATTGTTGCGGTCTGCGCGTTGACAGGTGTACGCCCAGGCGAAGCGCGTGCGATGTGCTGGGAGAACTGGAACAGGGAAACGAACGAAATACTTATTGATGGTTCGACTTGGCATGGAATTGACGGCACAACGAAAACGCCGCAATCGCGCCGGTTCGTGACTGTCACGCCCGAACTAGCAACGATCCTACGTGATCTGCGAAGCATGCAAGGGCATCCGCTTACTGGGTATGTGTTGGCACACGCTGATGGCACGCGCGCGAATCTCGATAACCTGAGCAAGCGCGTCATTGCGCCCGCGATGGTGCGTTGTGCGATCTGCGGGGGCGCCGAAGCGAGCGAGCACAAGGAACACGCTTTCCGTCGCGATGAAAAGATGCCGCAATGGGCAGGTTATTACAGTCTGCGGCGCTTTCACGGCACGATGGTACGTACGCAGAGCGGCAGCAGCGACACAGCAAGCAAAGCACTCGGAAACAGCAAAGACGTTTTAGACCGGCACTATTTGAAACCGGCCGAAGTACTTCCTGATGTGCGGCGCGCCGTCACCGCAGCATCAAAGGGAATTTTGGAATGTGATACAGATGTGATACGCCATCAGCAGGGCGAAGCATCTAACTCTTTTGGAATGATGGCGGGGACGACGGGACTCGAACCCGCGACCTCTGCCGTGACAGGGCAGCGTTCTAACCAACTGAACTACGTCCCCAAACCGTGGAAGAAACAACAGGCGTGATTGCGATGGCAGCTGTCCCTGCCAAAACACCACCGGCCGCGGAAAACAGCCGGCCGCTCTTCAAAAATAATCTAACACACAGGCGAGCTGTTTGTCGTGCGGTTTCGCAGGCCGTCGCTGATTCCGCTGGCTGGAAAAATCGAGGCAAAAAGAAAAGGGGCGATTGCTCGCCCCTCGTCTTCAGTCGTGAAGGGTTCCGGCTACCGCGCTTTTCCCGTTTGGGCGAGAGAAGCTGGCGCGACGTTCAACGCTGGGCTGTTCCGAACTGCTTCGCCCGGCCTTGCCACGCATCGCTGCCTGGCTACGCCTAGCGCCGCGAACCCGGTTCGCACCTCGCGTTTCGCCGCTACGCCGTACCGTTCCGAACTTGGTCGGAAACGCTCTCTCCTTCCGTGACCTTCATAGCTCGCCAAGTTTGGGCTTGCCGTGCCACTCAGGCCTCAGTCGATCTGAACGCCTCTGACGAAAACGTTTGTAACTCCGCCCGCAAAATCAGTCAACCGCACACGCGAGGATTCTGTTTGTGGAAATTTCGGAAAATGTGGAAAACGCTCCAAAAGTTTCAGCGCCGTCTTCGTCCATCAATCATTGAGAGGCGGCCAGCCGCCCAACTCGTGATATTTCGCGCGCGGTTCGCCAGTCATTCCTTCAAGGAACATTTAGCGCAGCGACCTCGGACTCGGTCAGTGATCGGTACTTGCCCTTCGCAAGATCGCCCAGTTCGAGCGGGCCAATAGCCACGCGGACGAGCCGCAGGACTCCAATGCCGAGCGCCTCGAACATGCGTCGAATTTGCCGGTTCTTTCCCTCATCGAGAACGATTACGAGCCATGAATTGCGCTCGCCTTCACGCAGAATCGCAGCGCTCTTGGCGCGCATCAATCCGGTCCCAGCCACCTGTACACCCTTCATCAGCTTTTCTGTCAGCGTGTTGTCCGCAAGAGCCGATATTTGCACGTGATAAGCCTTCGGCAGATGGCTCTCCGGATCCGCAATTCGCGCGGCCCACTCAGAATCGTTCGTCAGCAATAGCAATCCTTCGCTGGCTTTATCCAGCCGCCCGACCGGAGCGAGCCAGGGAAGATCGTCCTTTAGACACGAATAGATCGTGTCGCGGCCTTGCTCGTCGGAAGCTGTGGTCACCAAGCCACGCGGCTTATTGAGCATCAGGTAGATTTTTTTCTTGCGCGAAATCAGCTGCGAATCGACCTCAATCCGGTCCTGGGCCATGCGCACGGGCGTCTCCGGATCGCGCCGTGTCGCGCCATTCAGGCGAACGCGCCCAGCATGAATCAGCTCCGCCGCCTGCGATCGCGAGCAGTAGCCCAGCTTCGAAAGCACCCGAGCGAGCCCCACACGTTTCGCTGTTCGATTTTGCATATGCCTCAAACTTCCTGCAAGGAACGGTCGTTCGCTGGTTGATCGTCAGCGCAGCCTGATCCATCAGTGGGCAAGCAGGAATCATTTTGTGTCTCTCGTGCATTGATCTGGAGCAGCAGCCCCTGGAATTCGGCCATAGTTTCAAACTCCAAGTGTGACCCCACGAACTTCTGTGCCTCTGGCGCCGACGCATGCGGAAAGAATCGTCGATAGAGTTCCATTTTCTGTCCGTGTGTGGCTTTGCCGAGAAAGAGTCGGTAATCAATGCGGCCCGGCCTCAGGAGCGCGCGATCGAGACTCTCCATTCGATTCGTCGTCATGAAGAACAGCACATTCTCGGGTGCATAGAATCCATCCAGTACATTCAGTAGGCCGGAAAGAGTTACGTTAAAGCGCTCCAAAGTATCCGGCTTCTCGTCCGCCGATTCGTTGTGGACGGTTTTGGAGGTACCGGACCTTCCGGTTGTCATCTTGATACAGTCGATATCCTAAAACAAGACCAGGGAGCCGGGTGGCACGTCATGAATCGCCTTCATAAGAGTCTTTTCGTTGAAGTCCGTCAGAGTAATAACGTATATCGACAGCGCAAACCGGCCGGCAATCGCCGATATGAGAGACGTTTTGCCAGTCCCCGCGGGACCATAAAGTAAATAGCCACGATGATAGGGAACTCCCAGTTTGCGGTAACGCTCTCTGGAGCCTTGGAACGTCTCGATATCTTGAACCAAATTATCCTTTTCTCCTTTTTGTAAGATCACGGACTCGAACAGGCGAGGAGTGTAGTTCTCCACGCGCTCCCAATAGTTCTCTTCGCGGACGTAAAGTCGCGACGTCGCTCTAATGCGCTTTTCGTGCGACGAGACAATGTCTCCCACAAAATCTCGCAAGAATTTCTGATTCCTTCCGAAAGTGCGAAAGTACAGAGTCTGGCTGCGTTTGTGGGCCCAACCCTTCGTGTCCTTGCTCCGATAAAACGACACATTGAACGGTCTGCCCGCGTGCCAGAACCAGTGGTAGCCAGGGGCAGGTATTAGCGCGGAGCGTTCGGAGAGGATCGTCGTATCTAAGTCGACCCTTCGGACTCGCTTAACGAAACGTTGTTCAAGAAACCACTCCTTCACCCACACGAATGCGGAGTCATCGTCCTGAATCGTGATCGACATAGTGACCTGATCGAGAAACCACCGCCACAGACTATGTGGGATGGCCCTTAGATACACACCAATCCCTCCCAGAAGCATGAGCAGCAAGCCGCCCGACGCAAGCTGGTTGTGTCCAGTGAGAATATTTTTCAACAACTCAATCATAAAGAATGCTTTCTAATCGGGAACACTGCCCGAGGCATACGTGGATAAGATTCGGCCACACGTGCCCGCCAAACAGATGTGCACTGTCTCCCCAAGTAGGGAAGAAGACCTATTTAATGTGAAAAGTTTGGGCTACCAGGTTAACTGCAGCCAAAAAACGACGCCCAGTTACCGCGGGGGCGTGCAATCGGCCGAGTCAGAATCGGCAGCGGCATTTGCGTTATGGACCGCATCAAGGGCGTCCTTTCTTGAAATTGACAGCAATCTTCTTATGCCATGACTTTAATTTTTCTGCAACAGGCAAGATCGGTGCAGGGAAAGCATAGTGGGACTTTTACCGAGGGGAAAAAAGCGGCGGGAAAAAGAAAAGGGGCGATTGCTCGCCCCTCATCTTCAGTCGTGAAGGTTGCGGCTACCATGCTTCGCCCGCTTGCGCGTGTAAAGCAGGCCGCGACAGAAAACACGAGTCGGTCCGAGGTTGCTTCGCCCGACTTGGCGAAGCATTGCTGCCTCGCCTAATCTAGCGCTGCGAATCCGGGCCGCGCTTTGCGTCTCGTCGCGACGCCGTACCGTTCCGAACTTGGTCTGATTTGTTCTTCTCTCGCGTGCCCCGCGCAACTCGTCAAACTTGCGTTTGCCGTGCCACCCGAGGCTCGTTTGATTCGAACGCCTCTGACGCCAACCGTTGTAACTCTGCACGGGAAACCAGTCAACCGCACGCGGCGCGATTCTGCATGTGGAAATTGCGGAAATGTGGAAATTCCGCAAGAGGCGCCGCGCGAAAACGCCGGTGCATGCCCTCGTAGGGGCGCATGCTTGCTGCGTCCCGTCTGCGTGATCGAAAACTCAAATTCCCAGCCCGGAGGCTTCAGCCTCCGGGGATTTACGCCGTGCGCCCCGGCATATAGAGCCGCAAAAACCGCATCGCCTCATTAAATCCGTCTTTGCGCGCCTGGCACAATTCGGGTACCTGCGGCGTGTGCGGCTGATCCCAGAATTGATCCTCGTGCTCCACGGCCATTCCGCCGCTGAACCCGGCTTGCAACAGGCACGTGAAAAACGCTGGCCAGTTCACCAAGCCTTGCCCCGGAATGCGATAGCGCCACCAGCCCGTCCCGTGGATGCCGACCTGTTGCAACACCGGCTGCGTGATTTCCGTATCTTTCAAATGGACGGCCAAAATTCGGTCCTTGTAATTCCACGCCACCTGAATCGGATCGATAAACTGCCGCACGTAATGCGAAGGATCGAATTCCAGCCCGAGCCGCTTGTTCGGCACGAGCGCAAACACCTTGTCGTAATACGCGGGTACGGTAGCGAAATTAGGCGGCGTCGGATAATTCTCCCAGCCAATGGACATATCGAGCTTTTCCAGCACCGGCGCATACACTTCATTGAACGCATCCGCAAACGCCTTCGCCTGATCGTCTGCGCTGGCGCCAGGAATTCCGCCGCTGAACGTCCCTACGAATTTGCATCCCAGCCGATGTGCAAATTCGACGCAGCCGAGAAATCGCTGTTGCGCATCGCGCCGCTTCGCAGGGTCCGGATCGCTGTGGTTGTAGCCATTCATTGCCTCGATGCTGATGATGCGAATGTTCGCATCGCGCGCAGTCTGGATAATCTTATCGATCGCCGCGTCCCCGATATTCGGATTGAAATCATTCCCCACCGGTACCACCACGCCCTGATAGCCGGCGGACGACGCGAACGCCAGATTCTGCGGCGAGTAGGGAACAATCATCGCGATCTGTGGAAACTGTTTCTGTCCCGCCTGATTCTGAGCCGTTGCATTTTGTGCGGCAGCAGCTTGCGGCGCAGGCGACGCCAACGCCGCCTCTGCGCCCGCAACTCCCAGAATCGGCGCCGTCAACGCCGTTGCGCCTCCCGCCTTCAAAAATCCGCGCCGATCCAGCTTCGCGTCCAGTCTAGAATCCGTCATAGCTTGTCTCCTCCTCGCCCCTCTTTTGCCTCGCCGTGCACGTTCCCGCAAGCGCCCAATTTCTAACATAGTTAGGGCAACGCGGGCTCTTTTTCTTTTGTTTTCCCGTTTTCGCCTTCCCCGCCCAAGACCGCGAGTAGAACATATCACTTCGTTTATTCCAGAGTTACCGTAACGATGGGAATCAGCCGGAGAGCAAAGCTCGCAGGAGGAGCGCATACGCAACGAAATTCGTAAAGCCCTGAGGCTGCCATGGAAATCCGATTGACATGCTGTCTGTTACAAGGTGTAACATAAGCACGCCCTAAGGCGGCACGGTGAGGAACGCTTATGCTGGCTTCAGTAGGGAACGTTTAGCGCGGCGATTGCGTACGGATTAGCAGGAAGGAGTCTCCGATGAGCGCATTCATCCAGGATTTGCGTTACGGCGTGCGTATGCTCGCGAAGTCGCCGGGATTTGCACTGGTGGCGGTGTTGACGCTGGCGCTGGGCATTGGCGCGAACGCGGCGATCTTTCAGTTGATCGATGCGGTGCGTCTGCGCACCCTGCCGGTGCAAGACCCTGCGACGCTCGCGATTATTCATCTCGACCGCAATCATTGGGGCCAGGGAAGTTTCAACGGTCCATATTCCGACTTTAGCTTCCCGATGTGGCAGCAGATTCAGCAGCGTCAGCAGGCGTTTTCGTCGATTGGCGTGTGGGGCGGCCAAGGTCTGAATCTCGCTACCGGAGGCCAAGTCGACAATGCGCACGCGATCTGGGTGAGCGGCGAATTTTTCACGGCGCTCGGCGTGAAGCCGGCGCTGGGCCGCCTGATCTCCGATGCGGACGATCAAAAAGGATGCGCGGGCGGCGTCGATCTCAGCTATTCGTTTTGGCAACGCCGCTACGGCGGGGAAGTGAACGCGATCGGCAAAGTGCTCACGCTACAAGGGCACTCGTTTCCGATACTTGGCGTCACGCAGCCGAGTTTTTACGGCGTGTCGATCGGCGACCAGTTCGACGTGGCCGTGCCGGTATGCGCCGAGCCGATTATCAGCGGGGAATACAGCCGGATTACAGGAGAGCGTCCGCGCGTAAGTTGGTGGCTGGCGATGGTTGGCCGGCTGAAGCCCGGATGGGATTTGAAGCGCGCTACGGCGCAGTTGAACGTCGCGATGCCGGCGGTGCTCAACGAGACGATCCCACCTCAGTACGACGCGGACGGCGTGAAGCATTATTTGCAATACAAATTGCAAGCGCTGTCTGCCGCGAACGGCTTCTCAAATCTGCGCGAGGAGTCATCGACGCCGTTGTGGCTTCTGCTTGGGCTTTCAGGACTGGTGCTGCTGATCGCGTGCGCGAATCTCGCGAATTTGATGTTGGCGCGGGCGAGCACCAGAGAACGCGAGATCGCGGTGCGGCTTGCGTTGGGCGCTTCGCGAAAGCGTTTGACCGCGCAACTTCTCTCCGAATGCGCGCTGCTTGCGATTGCAGGCGCAGTGTGCGGCGGATTGCTCGCGGCCGTGCTGAGCCGCGCGCTTGTCGCGCTCTTGAGCAAGCCGAACGATCCGATCTTCCTCGATATGCCGACGGATTGGCGCGTCCTGGGTTTCGCAGCCGCGCTTGCAATCCTGACGACCATTCTCTTTGGACTTGTGCCCGCGTTGCGAGCAGGACGCGTGCCGCCAGGTTCCGTGCTCAAGACCGGCGGCCGCGGGATGACGGCCGGCCGCGAGCGCTTCCGCCTGCAACGCATTCTGGTCGCATCGCAGGTAGCGCTGTCGCTGGTGCTGGTTGCGGGCGCGTTGCTTTTCGCGCGAAGTCTGCGAAATTTGCTGACGCGCGACCCAGGTTTCCAACAGGACGGCGTCCTGGTGATGTACGCGGACTTCCAGCGCCTCAATTTACCTGCCGCGCAACGCGTCCCGTTTGATCGCGAGCTGCTTGATCGCATCCGCGCGATTCCGGGAGTTGCGGCGGTTGCGTCGTCGCAGCGATCTCCCGTTAGCGGAAACAGCAGTAATGACGGGATCCTCGGAAAGGACGGAACTCCAACGAAAGACTCCGCATGGCTGGATTACATCAGCCCCGGCTATTTCGCGACGATGCAGACTCCGATTCTCGCGGGACGCGATTTTGACGCCAACGATTCAGCCACCGCACCCAAGGTGGCCATCGTGAATCAGGCGTTTGTGAAGAAGTTTCTCGATCCGAAACGGCAAGCCGTGGGGCAGCAATTTCGAATATGGGCGAGCCCTGGCAAACCCGAGCCCTATTACAGCGTCGTGGGCGTGGTGAAGGACTCGACCTATAACGACATGCACAGGCCGTTCGTGCCAGTGATGGTTTTTCCGCGCACACAACAGGACGATCCCGACACGGGCGTTGCCTTTCTGATTCGATCCGGCATCGGGATGGCCGGCCTATTGCCATCATTGAAGGACGCGATGGCGGGTGTGAATCCGGAAATCGACCTTGATTTCAAAGTACTGCGAACGCAGATTCGCCAGTCGCTTGCGCAAGACGAATTGATGGCGACGCTCTGCGGATTTTTCGGCGGGCTCGCGATATTGCTCGCCGCGATTGGGCTCTACGGCGTGATTTCGTACACAGTGGCGCAACGAACCAACGAAATAGGCATTCGCATCGCGCTGGGCGCGCAGCCTTCCGGCATCGTGCAACTGATCATCCGGGAAGTGTCCGTCGTGATTGCAATTGGCGTCGCCGCCGGCATTGTGCTGACGCTAGCAGGCAGCAAGACCGCGAGTTCGCTGCTATTTGGATTGAAGCCACGCGATCCGGTCACGATTGTGGCAGCGGTCTTAATACTTACCGCGATCGGCATTGCGGCGAG
>DATEGW010000224.1:0-2975 GCA_035279845.1 Candidatus Acidiferrales bacterium
CCCGCTCCGGCAACTGACGAACACGCACAGGCAGCATCGGCGAAATCCACTTTGCCGCGCGAATCATCCAAGCTTGATTGAAAAGACACGCGCAGAAGACTCCCAGGATCGTCAACGCCAGGGCAGCAGTCACCATCAACAGAATTTGCAATGCCGCCACGCTCCGAATCAATTGCACAAACAGCGGCGCAAAAAGCAGCGGCAGCAGCAAAATCGAAAACAATCCCACAGCGCGATCAAAAGCGATGATCGTCACAATCTCAGCGCGCCGCCCTTTGTTTTCCTTCGCGGCATAAAACAGCTTCGCAAGATCGCCTCCGGCAGCACCCGGCAAAAACGTCGCAAAAAATGAGCTAACCAGCGTCAAGTCGAGCGACCGCGAGAGCGGCAGACGCAAGCCCTGTGGCCGAAAAAGCCAGCACAGCCGCACCGACATAAAAAATATGTCGAGAAACACGAGCGCAAGCGCTGCAAGCGTAATTGGCCACGCCGTGAAGAGTTTTGTCAGCTCGCCGAATTGAATGAGCCGCGAATTCGCCAGGTAAACCAGCAGCGCAATTCCCACGGCCAGGCGAACGATCGCCCATACGGCCGCCCGCGCCTTTGTCGGCCGTATCGCACCGTTCGCATCGGGCGGCGCCGGCTCATTCAATTCCCTAGCGGAGGACATGGTTCCGAATGACCCCTTACCGTTGGCGCAGGACCCGCGCACAGCTCGCCCGCTGGAGATTCCGAAACCGCCCGAAAGTCCCATCTGTGCGGGCGTTGACACAAATTCGGCCGGGCGATAGAGTCAAAACCATATGGCAACAGAGGCAAACGCTATCACTGTGCAACAAGAAGGACGCGACGTAGAATACACCTATCTCGCGTCGGTCCCTGAATTGAAGAAGACAGGCCAGCTCACGCGCTGGGTGAAGGGCCACGATATTCTGCTCTATGAATACGAAGGCGAGATCAAGGCGTTGAGCAATGTCTGTCGTCATTTCGGCGGACCTGTGGGCTATCACAAGCACGAAGACGGTGTTTTCACGTGCCTCTGGCATAATTGGCGCTATTCCTGCAAGGACGGCTCCTGCCTCACTCATCCCGGCCTGCCGCTGCGCCAATATATTTTGAAGATCGTGAACGACAAAATTTATATCGATTTGCTTGGATGACATTGCCATGAAAAAGCGTGCCACTTTGCAGGCTCAGTTTTCGGCTGAGATGGATTGCCCGAAAGAAGTCGTGATGTGGAATTACTACGACCACGAGCACTTGGTCGGTACGCATTTCAAGCTCTATGACCGCGCCCGCGTCCTTGCCGAGCGCGACAATTGGTCGCTCGTTTATCGCAGCAAGCGCATGCCGCTCTTGCCCTTTTACACCGGTGGCGTCGGCTTCCAATATATGGACGGCAACACCATGAAGAGCTTCCACATGGATTCCATTGGCTTCCTGCTCGAAATGGAAGCGCTCTTCACCGATCTTCCGAATGATCGCTGCCGCGTCACCGTCACCTATCGCATCAACGCGCACCCGTTTTTCAAACTATTCGAGGGATTCTTCGCGAAGCTTTTCCAGCGCTGGTTCTGGGCCACATGGGAAGAGGACGCGCCCATGCGCCTGCGCCGTTGGAAAGTCCACAAGCTCGGCTTCAAAGATTTTGGCGGCATTGATTACATCAACAAGAAAGCCCATCGCCCGGAAAAGATCACCTACGGTCCTTACGTTTTCGATCCCCCGGTACGCAGCTCGTCGCCGATCAAGACGGTCAACGGCATCGCGCGGCCCTTCGATCACAGCACTGAGCTCGGCTATGCGGATCAGGATTTCGTCTTCGACCTGCCCGTCGACGAGCAAGCCGCCGAACAAAATGCCACGGAACATCAGCCCGAGCACCCCGTAGCCCCCCGGTGAAGCGCTCGCGAAATTTTCCTAATCCGCGCCCTGCCGATTGTGTGGCTGTTCTCTGTGCGCTCTGATGCATCCAAGCTTCCCGTTTGAAAACCCCGCAATCTCAGCGGTTCTCGCGCGCCTCCACGCTTCCGCCGCTGCTGACAAATGGAAAATCATTCCACGTATGCCGCGTTACTTCTGGGCAAAATTTACCGGCGGCCTTGCTCACAATTCCATTCAACATCGCCTCTTTTCCGACCTCTACAGCGCAGTCACGCCCGAACGCGGCGCCGTCCTCTATCTGATCGCACGCGCGATTCGCGCCCGCCGCGTCGTCGAATTCGGCTCTTCCTTCGGCATTTCAACGCTCTATCTCGCCGCCGCCGTGCGCGACAATTTTCCCGGCGAATCCGCGCCCGCCGCGCAAGTAGTCGGCTCGGACATGGAAGCACGCAAAGTCGCTGCCGCCAGAAAAAACGTTCAGGCTGCAGAATTGGCTGATTTAGTCACGATTTTGCAAGGAGACGCGCTGCAAACGCTGCAATCCGTCGCAGGCCCCCTCGATCTCGCCTTCCTGGACGGCCGCAAGGATTTATATCTCCCCGTACTCAAGCTGCTCGAACCCAAGCTGCGCCCCGGCGCCGTCATCCTCTCGGACAACATCGATTCGTTCTGCAAACAGGTCGCGCCATTTCTGCGTTACGTCCAGTCCGCGACAAACGGCTATACCTCAGCCACCCTCGGCCTCTCCGACGGCATGGAATTTTCAATTTACCAACAGAATGAACAAAAAATGCCGTCATCCTTCTATGAAAACAGGCGCACTTGTCCATAGGCAATTTGCGAGCGATGCGACAAGCTTCTATTCGTGCTCAAGGCACATAAGGATTGTCCGGAGCTTCCGCCGCCCCATCTGAGGGAGGTCCTCGAAGGACAAGGATGACGCCGGGCTAACGGAGCTTTCCTTACACCGCCGCAAAAATCGATTCGTCGAAGCACGCTCCATCCCGCAACAGCGCGTACGCCGCGCCCAGCAGCTTCCGCGCCAGCGCCACGCGCGCCACATGCGGATGTTTGCGCTTCTTTAACCGTTC
>DATEGW010000225.1:0-6924 GCA_035279845.1 Candidatus Acidiferrales bacterium
ACAAGGAAAATCAGAGTCCTTGGCAAATCATCGAACGCCTCGCGCCTCGCTCCCCACTGCAGATTTGCTTGCTCCCACCCCTCTTGCTCGATTACCACCTCAACGACTCAGGGGGTTACCATGTGCCTAGGCATCCCTAGAAGGGTTACGGAGCGAAATGCTGCGGGCAAAAAAATGGGGGGTCCCCCACGGACCCCCATGTCGCTTGCTCTACCCCTAGAATCCGGTTCCGGCGCGGCGGAAACCGGCCCACCCCGGGATACGAGACAGCCGATTGCTTCTAGTGCACGCGCAATGCCACCAGAAGGATCATTGCCATCTGCAGCTTAAGTCTATTACCGGCATTAGGTTAGCCGCGGGCAGCAACCAACCGAGCATATGTTCGAGAAACGATTCTCCACTTTATGAAAGTGCAGAGCAGCTAGACTATGTTCTTTGGAAGATTTCGGAGCTGAACTACAAGGGGGAACATCTCACGCTCCAATTGTAGAGCGCAAGGCACCGGCTAATGCGTCCGTCCATTGCCGCACGTCATCCTCTCGTTCTGCCTCTACCATTACTCGAGCAAGAGGTTCGGTCCCGGAGTACCGCAAAACCACCCGCCCCGCTTTTCCCAACGCTCGCTCCGCTTTCTGCAGCACGGACGTAACTTCGGGCAAGCTCTCCAGAGCAGGTTTCGTTTTTACGCGGACATTCACGATCTTCTGAGGAAAGATCGTCAAATCGCTAACCAGCGAATCGAGCGGCCCCGCAATCGATATAATCGAAGCGATTTTTACGGCCGTAAGCATGCCATCGCCGGTTGTCGCGTCATCCAGAAAGAGTATGTGCCCGGATTGTTCGCCACCGAGATTCGCTCCGATCCTCTGCATCTCTTCCAGCACATAGCGATCTCCCACGGCGGTGCGCACCAGCTTAAGTCCCGATCTGTCAAGCGCGCGCTCCAAGCCCAGGTTCGCCATCGTCGTGCCAACGATCGTATTTCCCTTCAGTTTGCCCGTCGATTTCAAATAGCGCCCGGCTACTAACAATACGCCATCGCCATCAATCAGCTTCCCGGACGCGCTCACAAACAGCGAGCGATCAGCATCTCCATCGAACGCAATGCCGAGAGCCGCCCGTTCACTGACAACGCGCTTCTGCAGACTCTCCGGATGCAAAGAACCACAATCCGCATTGATATTCTTGCCGTCAGGATGATTGTTGGTGGCGATTACTTCCGCCCCTAAAGATCGAAAGAGGTGGGGCGCAAGGTCGCTGGCAGCGCCGTTCGCGCAGTCGAGCACGATTTTCATCCTGGCAATATTGGCAGCAGGCAAAACACCTGAACGCAAACCAGCGAGGTAGTCCTGGTGCAAAGCTTGATTCCCGTGCAAATCGATAGTTCCCTTTGGTCGCTTGGCTCCATTGCCCGCCAGTATCACGCTTTCAAGCTGTGCCTCCACCGCGTCGGGAAACTTCATGCCAGCGGACGAAATCAGTTTCACCCCGTTGTCATGATAAGGATTATGCGAAGCGGAAATTACCACGCCCGCAGCGAATGCTTCGCGGTTCACGAGCCATGCCACTCCCGGCGTCGTGAGAATGCCCGCCGAAACGGGCTCTGCGTCGCCATTGGCCAACCCCCCGGCGATTACCTCAGCAATGTGAGGCCCGGATTCCCGGGTGTCGCGCCCAATGAGTACGCGAGGGAGCTGATTCGCGCGGCTGGTTACCAAATACTCGCCGAGCGCCCGGCCCACGCCTTCGAGCGTGGCATCGTCGAGAGGGTAGGTGCCTGGGATTCCGCGGATCCCGTCCGTGCCGAATAAATGTTTTGCCATGAGCGTTCGTTCGCGTGCCTTACGCACCGGGACAAGTATTTTAGCATTACGATCTCGCCCGCGATGCGCCGCATCCAAAATATGCTTCGAAACATCAACAGTTAGCAATACGCGCGGTGGAGAATTCACGGCCTCGCGGCTGTGTTATCGTACGGCCATGCCGGTAGAAGAAGCCAAGATTGTTACCGCCGCTTCAGCAAGCGCCCGGATCATTGCCGCCGGCATCGTCATTGCCTTTTGCTATTTCGCCTCAACAATCTTGATGACGCTGATTATCGCCGTGCTCGCCGCTTATTTCCTCGATCCTGTTGTCACCTGGATGGAATCGTGGCACATGCCGCGAGCGCTCGGTTCTCTTCTCGTCGTCCTCGTGTCGCTTGCGCTCATCGCAGTGCTCGGATGGACGCTCGTCGACCGCATCGATCAATTCGGACAGGACTGGCCGCAGTATCGCGAGCCGCTCCGCACTGCCTTCATCGTCGTAGAACAGCGACTATCGAGCCTCGAAGCGCATGTCTCAGAAATCACGCCGTCCCCGCAGGCCGGGCAACAAATTGTTGAGGTCGCCGAGTCCCACCCCGTTCGCGCGGCTGTGCTGTCACGGCTTGGTTCTCTTTCAGTATTTCTGCTTTCGGCCACGTTTGTTCCATTCCTGCTCTTCTTTATGTTGGCGGCAAAACGTCAGGTCTGGCACGCCACCATGCAACTTTTTCCGCCCGACCAGCGCACGCAAGTAAAAGAAGCTCTGTCCGATGTGACGCAGGTGTTGCGCAGCTATTTGGTAGGAACCGCCCTCGTGGGGCTTGTTCTTGTCATTGCAAGCTGGCTGTTTTTTTGGATTATGGGTCTGGATTTCCCGTTCCTCACAGGATTGGTATCGGGTCTATGCAATCTCGTCCCCTATCTCGGCGTTGTTCTTTCATGGATTCCTCCATTGCTGATCGGTCTGAAGCAATACCACACCATAGGGCCGTTCCTCGGGATATTCTCCGTGCTCGCTCTGTTCCACATTGTGACGGCGAATCTGTTAATCCCCGCGCTTGTAGGATGGCGCGTGAGGCTCAACGCGCTGGCGCTCACGGTTTCGCTTTTGTTCTGGGGATGGCTATGGGGGCCGATGGGGCTATTGCTGGCGATTCCGATCACTGCGGTTCTGAAAGTGATCTGTGATCACGTAGAGAAACTTCAGCCCGTCGGCCGCTGGCTCGGGGCGTAACGCACTATTTCTTCGTGTTCGTGACAGGATAAATCACGAGTTGACGATGATCGCCAGTGCCTTCGCTTACGGTGCGAACGCCCGCCGCACCTGCAAGTTCCACATGAATGAGCCTTCGCTCCCGCGACGACATCGGGTTAAAGCGAAACGCCTCACCGGTCTCACGAACTCGCTGTGCGGCTACACGGGCGGACAGCTTCAACTCGTCGAGCCGCTCCGCGCGATATCCGGCGCAATCAAATCGAACCCGGTCGTGCAAGCGGGGATCGAGCCTTAGCCATCGGTGCGCGATATACTCCAGGGCAAGCAGTAGCTCTGCGTTGCGTTCCAGCAACAGACTTTCGTCCTCTCCACGAAACCCAACCAGAATCGAGCCCTGCCCGTCCTGCCCCAAGGGTTCAGCAGCCACTTCCCATTCCAGCGCAAACTGTGCGGATCGGATAGCTTGGTCAAGAAAAGATTTCAGTTCGCGAATGGCATGATCGGTATCCAGACGAGGTGGTGGCGATTGGGCTCCGCTTCGCTGCTGTCCCGGCTTTCGAGTCGGTGCGCGTCGATCGATCATTGTTTTTGATTCTTCTTGAACTTACTCCGCGTCGGGAGAGGTTGGGTTCTGTTTAGATACCACTGCTGTCCGGTACCCACAAGATTAGACAAGAAGTAGTATAGATTCAAACCGGCTGCGTACCGAAACAGAAACAACACGAACGCCAGCGGCATCAGCATCATCATGCGACGCTGAGCAGGATCGGTTGTCGTGGGCATGGGCGTCATCTTCTGCATGGTGTAGCTGGTAATCGCCATTGCCGCCGGAATGATGTAGTAAGGATCGCGCGCGGAAAGATCGTGTATCCACCAGATCCACGGCTCATGTCGCAGCACGATCGAATATTCCAGCACCCTGTAGAACGCCCACAAAATCACGATCTGCGGCAGCATCGGGAGGCAGCCGCTCGCCGGATTGATTTTCTCGCGCGAGTAGACAGCCATCACTTCTTCGTTCATTTTCTGCTTGCGCGGATCGCGCATCGAGTATTTCTTATATCGATCCTGAATCGCCTTAACCTCGGGTGCGACGATCTGCATCTTCCGCGCGGATTTGAACGAGTACATCTTCACAGGGAAGAGCGCCATGTTCAGCAAAAGCGTGAAGACGACAATCACCCAACCATAATTGGGAATGTAGTGATGCATCCAGACCAGGCAGAAAAGCAATGGCTTCGCGATCACCCCAGTCCAGCCGAACTGAATCAGACTCTCCAGAGAAGGCGTCTGTGCCCCTAATACCTGCAAATCCTTAGGTCCAACAAATAGCGCCGCTTTGAATGGTCCCGTCGCCATGGGACCGGCGGCCATTTGCGGCTCCGGATCGGCCTTTGGCTGATTATCGGCGGTGTAGTTGTTCCATTGCGTCCAATCCCAAAGCGCTAAGCCGTCGTTCTGAGGAATGAATGCGACGGCGAAGAACTGGTCCTGTATACCGGCATACTCCATCGGCCCGCCGCGCTCAAACGGCTGGATTCGATTCGCAGGAAGGCCAAGATCCTTGTAGGAGAGAGGCTTCATTTTTCCGTTTTGGCTGTAAAAAACGTTGAGAAGCGTTGACTGGTACACGTCCTTGTCGCCAAACTCTCCTCGCCAAGCGACGGCGAAGGGAATCGGCTTCCCGTCTAAGAGCACGGAAACATCGAGCCGTGCATCGTAGCTGTCGGCGAAATCGAGCTTCTTGGTGACGCTCAGGTGCCCATTGCTCCACTCCATCGTGATTTGTGCAGGCGCCTGAAGTGCGTTCGATGATGGTGTGATTTTATATAGCGCTGAATTCGCTTCGTCCTCGAGAGTCGAATCGTTCAAAGAAAGAGAGAGCGGCCAGCCGATCTGCCTGGAGACATCCTGATTCACGAGATCGAGAGCCTGCGGAGGCTTTTGATCGTTGAGGTACTTTTTTAATTTCCAACTTCGTACGACGCCGCCGCGATTGGAGAGCTCAACCTGATACAGCGAACTCTGCACCGCGACTATATTTTCGGCTTTTGCTTCGAGAGCAGGCGTGGGGACGGGCACGGCAGGCGCAGGCGCGGCGGCCTTTGCTTGTGCTTGTCCCGTCGACTGCGAGGTCGTTTGTGCGGTTGAGTTCTTTTGAGCGGATTGCGATGGCGGGGGTGTTGCAGGCATGAAGAAATGCGACCAGACGAGGAAAACTGCAACGGCGATAACGAAGAAAACCGCGGCGCGCGTCTGGTCCGACATTTCCTTCACAGTCTGCGCTCCACGTTTAGCGTACCGGCCGCCGACCACGTTTCGGTGATTACAGGCTGCGTCGGCCTGTGCGTTCTCTCAGTTGCGACGGTATCCACAGGGGCTTCAGGAGATTTCGGTTCCTGCAAAGCATCCTCTTCGTACAAAAGTTCTGGCACCGGATCGAATCCGCCCTGGCAAAAAGGCTGGCACCGTAGGAGGCGTTTGACCGCAAGCCATCCGCCGCCGCGTGCACCATGCCGCGCGACCGCTTCATACGCGTAGTTAGAACAGGAGGGATAAAACCGGCATGCCCCACCGAAAATTGGTGAGAGGAATACGACATAGAAGCGCACGATCAGGAGCAGCGTCCACGCACCGATTGAGCGTCGCAGCTTACCGTCTATGCGCGGGGCAGCAGCTTCAGCAATTCCGCCGTCAACAGCGCAAATTCGGCCATGGCCGCCGTGCTGCGCGGGTGAATCACAACATCCCATCCCGGTAATATCTCCTTGCGATGTAACCGAACTATTTCGCGCAACCTGCGCCGGATGCGGTTTCGCCGCACCGCGCCTCCTAGCGCCTTCTTGATGCTCCAGCCGAATCGGCTGCGTTCTAAACCATTAGGCCGGAGAAAAACGGTAAACTCGCGGCTCGACCGGCGTTTGCCGTCGCGATACACCGCATCGTATTCGCTGCGGCGCAGCAGACGGCAATCGCGCGGTAGGTCGCGCGAGACTCCGTCAGACGCGTGTGAGGCTGTGCCGTCCCTTTTTACGGCGTGCTGCAAGAACTTTTACCCCGCCTTTCGTCTTCATGCGGGCGCGAAAACCGTGCTTTTTGTGCCGGCGGCGCTTATGTGGTTGATACGTTCTCTTGGGCAACGAAATTTCTCCTGTTTTTACTATTCAGGTTGTTGGTGGAGCTTCGCGCAATGTGCCAGCTAGTCAGCGTGCTTCGCGGCAGGCAGCGAATCACCTAGTGTATGCGAGGCATGCCGCAGGGTCAAGAAAAGCGACGCATCAGTCGCGCCAAAACCGGTTTTAAAAGTCCCCGTTTTCGGTCGATTAGAAACGAGAGTTTTGTTGAGAGCACGGGAGATAAGCGCATTTCTAATCGGCAGTCGGTCGATTAGAAATTTTGCTTTTCAACTGGCTCATTTATGCTTCTGGCCGTTGCCTTTGCCGCCCAATTGCCGCGCGGCACCTATTGTTGTCGTGCGTTGTCGTGCGCATAAAAACACGAAACGGAGTTTACCATAAGTAAACTATAAATGCAAGGGTAAAAGCGTTCTAGTACCTTGAAATTTCCAGGCAAATGGAGCCGTTCACATGCCCAAATTGGGCGCGAATGGTTACTTAAATTGCGCTAAACAGGCTAATCGGACGCGTTTTGGTCGCATTCCGCACGCTAATTTTCCTAATGGCGCGTCGGCAGTGGCAGCCCGCAGCACGAGCCTCTAACGCTCGACCGCCGCCGAGTCCTACAACCGTCGGAGTCACTCTCGGTTCGAAACCTTTATCTCTGAATTACCGTCTATTGGTTGCAAATGCCCGTGTGCCCATCTCGGCTGAAGTGCGCAACAAGGGCGGTGGTGCTGGTTCTGGTTAGCGCAGTGCCTTTGATCGCGCAACGTGGGCGCTCCAG
>DATEGW010000226.1:0-10295 GCA_035279845.1 Candidatus Acidiferrales bacterium
TGTTTTACGTTATCGCAACCGTCGCAACGGCTGGCTCACTGGAGTGGAAGAGAGGAATCGATTTTCCACCACTCACCAAGCGCCCGCTGTTTCTAATCGACCGAACGGCGATTAGAAATGCCTCTAACTCCAGCACCTTCAACGAAATTTCGCTTTCAAATCGACCGAAAAAGGGCATTTTTCCGCAAACCAGCCTCTGCCCTGTCAACGCAATCCCAAACCGAATTCTAATCGAGAATCCTCGATTAGAATTCATACTAAACCCAATCAGCTCAACGGAAATTGCATTTCTAATCGAGAAAAAAGGAGGATTTTTTAACTCGCCAAGCGCCTGAAAACGGATGACCGAAATTACATTCGGGGCGCGCCCATCATTACGCGGAAGAGGTCGGGATGCTCGAAAATAGACGCGTTGAGTAACGCGTGAAGTGCCGAGCCGGCGTCGCGAAGTTCTTCGAGGCGGCCTTCGGGCGCGCCGCGCCAGACTTTGCGCAGATCCTCCATCAACCGCTTTTCCAGAATCTTCGGATTCACGGTGGAGCTTTCGTCCTCGAGATAGGCGATGATTTTCTCGAATTCGCCTCGATCAAGCCAGATTCCGTGGCAGACGGGGCACCAATCGGCGACAACTTTGGAATTGCCGAACACGACGGAGACCATATTGCCGCGGCCCTTGGGACATTTCAGGTCCGAGGCGACAGCGCCGCTCTTTTCGAGGTTTTCGATTTCGTCGTTCATCCAGCGCAACGAGCCATCGTCGACTTTGTTCTTCAGTTTGCGAAGCTCGTCTTGAACGAGCCAGATGCCTTTGCACTTCGAACAACCCTCGAACGGCATCGAGAAGATTTCATAACAATTCAACGCCGTTTTGTCGCGCGGGCACGCATCGGCCGTGATTTCCGCTTTCAATTCAGCGCCCCGAATGGGCATGGCGTGAAGCTGCACGTCAGCCTCGCCGCTCGGGCGCTGAACGCGCTGAAACCAATACGGCACATGAATATTATTGACGAAATCGGAGAAGCCATGTCCTTTGACGGGCATGATGCGCGCGAGTTCCTGATCGACAAGGTCGAGCTGGCCGGAATCGAGCCAGAAACCGCCGCAATTGGGGCAGCGATGAAGAAAAAGGGAGTCCGACTCGAGAAATTTCACTTTATCGAGCGTGGAATCGTCGCAACGCGGGCATTTTTTCGGCTGGTCTTCGGGCGCGGGGCTCTTGGCCGCTTCGCAATATTCGATGCTGCCTTCCACCTGGAAGGCCATTTTGTCGAGTTCGCCTGAATCGAGCCAGAGGCTGCCGCACTGCGGGCAGATGTCGTAAGAGATCGAACCCTTGTTGGTTTTGACCGTGACGTTGGTCATGGATGCGTCGCAATTCAGGCATTTCATTTCGGAGTCTCCGAGACAGCCATTCACACGATAGCGGCGCGATGACCGGCGGTCAAGCGAACGAGGAATTAGTTGCCGGTGCGGACAGGCTGCGGGGCCGGAGTTTGTGGGCTGGAGTCGTGGACACCGAGGCCGATCTGCATGGCAGTGTCTTTGGGGAAGACAACGTCGCGACCGCGGGCGATGAAATGCGTGTAGACGGACATGCCCGCACCATACGCGCCCATGGAATAGCTGAACGTGCGGGATTGAACGAACGCGCCGAGGAGCGCGCCGATGAGTTTATAGCCACCGATGCCGCCGGCCATCCGGCTGCCGGTGGTGCCGCTGGGATTGGCAGTCTTGGCGTCCGGGTCGCCTCGCGCGGCAAGCCCGGCAAGACCGATTTCGACGGCAGTTGAGAGATAGCGCGTTTTCGGCGTGGTGGCTTGTGCGCCGCCTTCGGAGTCGAGTTTCACGTTGGCCGATTTGCCAGCCTGGACGCTTTCGAGGTTGGCTTCGATCTCTTGCGGTACGGCATCGGGAAGGCGCAGTTCGTGGAAGGCGACGCGCAGCTGGCCGTTTCGATTCAGGCGGCGCGCCGGACGCACTTGAACGACCGAGCCTTCGAGAACGCTGCCCTCGGGAACGACAAGGCGACCGTTTTCAAAGAGCGGCTGCGTGATGACGGCGTTGACGGGATCGCCTTGGCGATTCGAGGCAGAGGTAACGGCCATTTCGAGACGCGCGTGGACGACGCCGCCGGTGGGCGAAATGTCTCCGATGGAGCGCGCCATTTGCAGGGTGAGCGGCTCGGAACCGAAGTTCAGCGGCGCCTGTAGCTCGGCGAAGTAGATCGTACCGGCGTCGATGTATTGAGGATGTGCGGGAAGCTGGCGGATCGCGTAACGCTCGAGGCGACGGACTTTGCCGGGAGCTTTCACCTGCTTCATTACCGCATTCCATTGATCGTGGGCAGTTTGCTTAGCTTCATGCGTTTTCACGGCGGCTTCGCCGGCGAGGGTGCTTTTTTCATTTGTAGTTGGAGAGGAAACAAAATTGAGAAGCTGGCCGGAACCGGGCGTGACTTTTGTTTCGATGGGTAGCTGCTTCCCGCCGGGGAGCGAAACATCGTCAAATTCGATTTCAATTTTTCGCGACGGGGTAAAGTCGGCGTTGAGCGCGGATTCGGTACGGCGACCCGCGGAGACTCCCTCGATTTGAGTGACGCGGCCGGTGATTTGGGAGCCGGCAGGAATGACGAGTTTGTCGAACGCGTAGACCGGTTCGACGAGACGTCCGCGGACCCGCTCGCCAATGTGTTTAACGCGCAGTTCCTTGTCCAGCGCGACTTCGAGCGGCGTGCCTTTGGGCACAGCGAGCGCAACTGTCGGAGGCGCTGGCGCGGAGGCTTCAGATTCCTCGGGACGATGCTGAAGCTCGATTTGCGGCGAATGGGAGGAATTCGTCTGCGAAGCTGGCGCACCATTTTGGGCGAATGCGGAGGCAGCGAAAACGACGCATACGGCGAGCGCCAACGAAGAACGCACACGCACGGAGGTGCGCGCGATTTGACGTGCTTTAACGGATGGCCGCGATGCGCGATGCGAGCGTTTCATGCGTAATCAGCGGAACCGACGTCCGGTCCCGTTCACTTTACCGTTTACCGTCGGATGCGAGGCAGGCGATTAGCGCTGCATGCGAAAATGCCCCGGCGCGCACGTCAGTTTTTCGTGGCGCGGGTCATCAGGTATTGCTGGTGCATCGCGTTGTCTTTGAAGTAGGACGCGGACAACGCATCATATTCGCGGCGGAACTGGGCAAGCTTCCCCGGATCGCTTTTCTCGAGCGTTTCGACGAGTTTGATGACTGGGCCGGCAGTTTTTTCAGTGTAGATGCGGAAGTGCTGTGGGCTCAACGCCGGTACGAGCATAAGTCCGGTATCGAATGCGACATCGCGGACGGCACTGCCAAAACGCTGGAGAACGATGGGTTTTTCGCCCCATTGCGAAGGCGGCGGCGCGGGCACCGGCGGAGGTGGCATATAGCGCGCAACGAGCACAAACATCTGACCGATTAACTCCGTCGGCGGCCAGGTGTTGAATGCAATCGTACCGCCGGGCTTCATGACGCGCAGCATTTCAGAGAGAGCTAACGCGGGGCGCGGAGCGAAGATGTGTCCGAATTGGCTGGTCACGACGTCGAATGCGGCGTCGGCGAAGGGCAGCTTTTCGACGTCGCCTTCGTGGAATTCGATTTCGGCTCCCGCGATCTCTGCGTTGTAGCGGGCGCGTTCGAGAAGCTCGGGAGTGAGATCGAGGGCAGTGACTTTGGCGCCTGTTCGGGCAGCAGGAATGGCGGCGACGCCTGTGCCGCAAGCTACGTCAAGAACGCGGTGAGTGCGCGTAATACCCGCGAATTTCACGAGATTGGCCGCTGGAATCATCGTACTCGTTTCCAGCGGCGCAAAATGCGCCCAGCCCTGCTTTTGCATTGATTTGAATTGATCGAACGCGTCCACGGGCTGCCTCCTATATGAACTTGGTTTTTGAGAAGGGTAGAGCAGCAATCACAGCATAGGGGGCGTACGAGGGGAAGGCAAGAGAGGTTCTTTCCGCCACTGCGGACCTTCGACGGGTCGCTTCACGGTCTTCAGGACGACCGCTCACATTGTGTAAAGCCGAATGGCTGAAGCGCGTGTTAGGCGTAGGCTTGGCGACAGGATTCGTGTTCGCGGCAATTACGCGAGCAATTCGTCTTGTCGATGAGAATGTAATTGTGGCAAGCCGTGCAGATGACGCCGTAAATGGTTTCGTCGAATTGCTCGTGACCGGTGCGGGCGGTGTGCTCAGTGCGGCCTTGTTCGCGGGAAAGGGCCATGGTTAGTGGCAACCGCATGCGCCGCCGCAGCAACCTCCGCCGCTTGGCGCTGGCGAACCACCCCCCGAAGCCTTTGCGCCGTTTGCAGGAGCGGCAAAAACGGAGAGCTGGATGGTGTGCTTCCCGCTGTCGCATTTCGGGCAGGTCACTTCGGTCTTCTGGTTAAAAACGATGCGCTCGTAGTGCTCGCCGCAGTCGTCGCAGATGTATTCGTAGATTGGCATAAGTGTTTGACCTCAAGGTCAAACTAATTTTAGCAACCAAGATGGCGGCGCTGCAAACTGCGGCTACTGAGCGGTGTGAATCGGTGAATCGTCGCGAGTAGCGTGTGCTGTGCTGCTTTGAACGGCCCGCGTGAGGTAATAGAAAACGGCGCCCACGAGAATCAGCGCAACAAGTAGAAAGCCGACGCGTTGGAGTGCGTCAAAATGCGTTGACGAAGATGCAGATTTTGAAAGTGCGGAATAGCCGAGGCTGGGGCTTTCGTTCATATACGCTCCTCTCGTGATACACACAGACACCAGCGGTACGAATTTGTTTCCGCAGACCGCAGCGTCTATCGAGAATTGAGGGGGACACCGCTTCGCTCAGAATGACGACAAATTTTCGGATGCGGGGCATGATCACACATCACGGGAGGAACGTAATTCATCGTTTGTGCTAATGTGCTCTTTTGCAATTGTTATCTTGGAGCTTTTTATGCTTGCGAATCGTTCCGTTCCGCCGTGCACTGTGATTCCAGTCCTCCGATATCCAGATCCGCGTACAGCAGCCGACTGGCTCTGTAAGGCATTCGGGTTCACCGTTCGGTTGCGTGTGGGCGAGAATCATCGTATTCAAATGAAGTTCGGCGACGGCTGCCTGATCGTGGCTGAAGGGAAAGGCGCCGCCGACAATGCTGACTACGTAATGCTTCGCGTGCCCGACGCGAAGAGTCATTGTGAACACGCCCGCCAGGCTGGCGCGCGCATCCTATCAGAGCCTGTAGACCACATGTATGGCGAACGGCAGTACAATGCCGAGGATTTTGCAGGGCATCGCTGGACTTTCACACAAACGATCGACGATGTTGATCCGAGAGATTGGGGCGGGGTGCCTGTGGACCTTTGAGGTAAAGGACGCAAAAGTCGTAAAGGAGGCAAAGCAGAAACCGGCACCTCGAACTTACGTGGTCCCGAGTGTCGGCTCGAAAATGCTAAGGGGCGGATCTGAAATCCGCCCCTTTAAACGTCCGAATCGACGCCGGGAGACGAGCAAGGAAGGGCGCAGCAAGCATGCGCCTCTACGTTTTGCCAATTTAGTCGCCTGCGACGGGCTCGGCAACCGGCGGTTGCGCAGCAGCGGTTTCGTTGCCATTGCCGTTTGCGTTCGCGATCTGCACAGGTTTCACATTCGCGCCGGGTACGGCCATGTGGATCTGCTGCAGCGAGCCGATCTGCACGACCTCCTCTTTGGGCTTCTTGAGGACGAGCTCTTCGTAAATGCGGCGAACCTTGGCCGCTTCCTCGAAGGCTTTCTTGCGGCGTATGCGATCTTCCTCGGCTGCAGTGAGAGGAATATCGTGCTCGAGGTGGCGAACGCGAGCGGCGTCTTCAGAGTCAATTTTGAGTGAATGCTCGTAGCTTTCGAGATTGACCTTTTTGCCTTTGGCGTAAATTTCGTGCTTGCCATGCTCCTTATACCACTGAGCGACGGTGGCGTTTTTGTGCATATTTTCTATGATTTTGCGCCAGCCAATGCCCGTGTTGTACGCGCAGAAGGATATTTCGCCCTGCTGCGTCGCGTAGGGAATGATGCACATCTCGGTGCGGCGGAAATCGTAGTTGAAAAGATCCTGGAACCACATGCCGGCCACGAAGAGCATGTTCCAGGGGTCTTCGGCGCGGCGCTTCATGGCGTCTTCGTAGGTGCGATTCGGATTGGTGCGCCCGTACTTCTTGTCCGAATTCTTCGAAACGGCCCACGTCTTATCGAACTTCTTTAGGATGTCCTTGATCCGAAGGCTTGGAGGTGCCTGCCATGCATCGTAGTTTTTCAGCAGGGCCAGCGCCATCATGAACGAGGAGAATTTTTTGCCCCGGGCAGCGTCCGTGATCGCGCTCACATCCTTCACAAGCTGCGGGGCGTTGAGGAACCGCGAAATCGGCGCCCATTCCTTATTGTGCTTGTTCACCATCATCGCGGTGCCGACGCCACAGTTCGGGTGGCACCCGCACGATAGCGCTCCCCATTGCGCCTCCGGACCGTGAACGAGATCGGCGAAACCCGCAAATGGAGAAATAAAGGAGAGCGGAAACCAGTCGCGCGTCGGTTCAATCTGGCCGACCTGATCGCTAACGTCTTTGGCGAGATGCGAAAGTGTGTAGCGCTGGCGGATGCGGCGCTCCGGCGTAATGTCTTCGTCGCGGCCCGTGAATGAAACCGGCTGGAACGACACGAACGCAATCTTCTTGGGGTTTTCCATCGCGAACTTCACGATGGGCCCGACCTGGTCGTTGTTCACGTTGTTGACGATCGTTGTGACAAGGACGATTTCGATACCGGCTTCGTGCATATTTTCAATCGCGCGGAGCTTTACATCAAAGAGGTTGCCAACCTGGCGATGGCCATTGGCGTCATTGCCGATGCCGTCAAATTGCAGGTAGGCGTAGCGCATGCCGGCCTCGAAAACCTTCTTGCAGAACTCTTTGCTCTTGGCGAACTCAATGCCATTTGTGGCGGCCTGCACGCTGTTGTAGCCGACTTTGCGCGCGTAGCGGACCGCATCGATGAAATACGGCGACATCGTGGGCTCGCCGCCCGAGAATTGCACGGACATCTGGCGGCGTGGCTTGATCTTGGTCGCGTTGTCGAGGATTTCCTGAATTTCCTCCCAGCTCAGCTCGTGGACATAACCAACCTGGTTGGCGTCCATAAAGCAGGGATCGCACATCATGTTGCAGCGGTTGGTCAGGTCGACAGTGAGAACGGCGCCGCGACCGTGGCGGACCGTGCTGGAGCCGTGGTTGTGCAACTTCTCGTCGTTATGGGCGGGAATGTCGCGACCCGGAAAATTGCTTTCAATCCACTCGAGAAACTTGGCGTCGACGGCCATCATGTCTTCACAGCGACCGTGAATCGGGCAATCTTTCACCATCCAGACTTCGCCGTCGCG
Source organism: Candidatus Acidiferrales bacterium (assembly GCA_035279845.1). Lineage (GTDB taxonomy): Bacteria > Acidobacteriota > Terriglobia > Acidiferrales > UBA7541 > Palsa-295. The sequence goes on from DATEGW010000226.1 coordinate 7,403, forward strand.
CTCGATGATTTGCGCTTTAATTTCGCCGACTTTTTCGTCGACGAGATCGGTCCAATCCTTCTTACCGTCGATAATTGCCTGGCGCGCTTCCTTCACGCATTCGGGGCATAGCGAATCCGTGGTGCGCGGCCATCCCAGCGTGGGCTTCGACTTCTCCCACGACTTCAAAAGAGGCTTATCGGACCATTTCGGTGTGAACGAAGGGTTGGGATTGTGTTTATTGAAAAATTGGATTGTATTGAAGGTTGCGCCGGCCGTCTTGCACAGCGCCCAATCGAATGTTTTCCAAACTTTATTGCTCACTGCATTTGCCATGTGCTCTCCTCAGGAACGTCAACGCTGAAAACACGAGTAGAAGATGACTTTGAACTCGAGCCCAAAATGCCAGGCAAGCCCTGCGAAAAGCCTGCCCCCACGGGCGGGACTGCACCCGTAAATGCTTATCCTATTAGAGTTTGCCCGGAAAGCGAGGGGGAGTCTAGCACACCGCGTTCAAATGGGTAAATAGGGGGTTGAACGGTGTACATGGGCAGCTAAATGGACCGCCGCAAAACCGGCACAAATACAGCTAGGTTCCGGATAATCATCGCGGAACTAGCGGACTTGGACTGCCCACCGCAAAACATCGCTCGAATGGAGGCACTCAATCGATGTTCAGAGGCGTCCTGAGAATGCCGATGGCGAAATGGGCAAGGTTGCCGGCTTCTTCATCGAGCTGAATCCAGCGGACCACGCAATGGTCCTTCAAGTATTGCGCGACCTTCGCCTCACTGACACCGAGATATTCGGCAAGTTGCTGCTTGAGGTTGGTTTCGTTGAAGCGGCCGCGATTCCCTTTTTGAGCGCGGACGCCACGAACCAAATTGCCGACGCCGACGCGAAGTGTTTGACAGCACTCCACATAGTAAGAGCTCGATTGGTCCGCCTCCGAGAGGAGAAACACACCTGGTCCGGCAGGCGCTTCGTCTGCTTCGCCAAGATGATGCAGCGGACTTTGCATCAGGCGGCGGAGCAACGATTCCAGATGAGCCATCCGAGAAGAAAGCGCCGGATCGCTGCGACCGTGGGCGGCACGCTCCGACGGCAATTGTGGCGGCTGGGGCTGATATGCCGGCTGGGGCCGCGAAGCGCGCTGGGATTCGCGCTGCGGTGCCTCGGATGGAACCCTTTCATGCGGCGTGGCCGTAGCTGCAATAGGCTGAGGCGAATGCGCAGAGGGAGAGTTCTGCGCGGAGGCGCCAGATGAAGCAAACGCCTGCGCCGGCAGGCTCGGGGCCGCACTCGCATTCCCTTTGCGACGCCGGCCACGTCCCCCGCGCCGACCACGACGCCTTTTTTTTCTAGCGCCATCGCCAGGAGCGCCAGGCTGTGCATTGGCCGATAAAGTATCGGGTTGCGATGCTTCATCCTCAGCAGCCTCATCGTCGGCGTCTTCCACAATTTCGCCAACGGCGAGCGGCGCGGCTTGTTCTTTGTGAATGTCTGCGTGCTCCGCTTCGATCATCGAGTTGTTCAATTCAGATCCATCTCCCACTACTTCTTGCTTTTCGGGCGCTTCCACGCCCAGACGCGCCAAGGCATCTTCGGCCTTTTTTTTCCAATCCGCGCGCCGGAATTTATCGGCTGCAACCTTGTACCACTTCACCGCTTCGTCGCTCCTTCCATTTTTCTCTTCCACAGCCCCAATCTCCCAAGCGACCATTCCATCACGCGTGCGCTGGTACAAATCCGAAAGTTTCGCGGCGGGGTCGAGGCTGTTCTTAGCCTTGCGGATGCGGGCCTGAATTTGGCGCCAGTCTGCCATGGGTCAACATTGTAACAGCGGCTTGACAAATAGGCACGCATTACGGGCTTCGGTCTGCCAAGAAGAGGAAGAAGTCAAGTGGAGGCAGACGCCCGCACGGCGTGGCCCTAGCGAGCAACGAGGGCCAATATGGGCTTGGCCCTCGTTAATAGCTTCCACGCTCTTTGCAGATCAGTCCGCGCTCGCCGCGGCGGCCACAGGTAGCGGAACAGTGTTGATCGTTTTCAGAATGCGCGAAACGATCTGATAGGGATCGCCTTGCGAGTTCGGCCGGCGATCTTCGAGATAGCCCTTGTAGCCGTTCTTAATGAAGTTCACGGGCATGCGAATAGAAGCGCCGCGATCGGACAGGCCAAAGCTGAACTTATCGATCGCTTGTGTCTCGTGCAGACCCGTCAACCGGAGATGATTATCCGGCCCGTAGACGGCGATGTGTTCAGGAATATTTGCTTCAAAGGCTTTCATCAGAGCCTCGAAATATTCCTGGCCGCCCACTTCGCGCATGTACTTTGTCGAGAAGTTAGTGTGCATGCCAGAGCCGTTCCAGTCGCCCTTAATCGGCTTGCAATATAACTCGAGGTCAACCTCGTACTTCTCACACAAGCGCGCCATCAAGTAGCGGGCCGTCCAAGTATCGTCTGCAGCCTTCGCGGAGCCCTTCGCAAAAATCTGAAATTCCCATTGGCCTTTGGCAACCTCGGCGTTAATGCCTTCGTGATTGATACCCGCAGCGAGGCAAAGGTCCAAGTGCTCTTCGACGATCGTGCGCGCGAGGTTGCCCATGTACTTGTAACCGACGCCGCAATAATAGGGTCCCTGCGGACCGGGGTAGCCACTCGACGGAAACCCGAGCGGCCGGCCATCTTTATATAGGAAGTACTCCTGTTCGAAACCGATCCAGAAATCGGGGTCGTCTTCAATGGTGGCGCGCATATTCGTGGAGTGCGGCGTACCATTGGGATGCATCACTTCGCTGAGAACAATAAAGGCATCCTTGCGGCTGGCGTCCGGATACAGGGCAACCGGTTTCAAAATACAATCCGAGCTATGACCTTCAGCCTGCATCGTGGAGCTGCCGTCAAATCCCCA
>DATEGW010000227.1:0-58877 GCA_035279845.1 Candidatus Acidiferrales bacterium
AGTGTGATCGAGAAGGAAACGCCGGATACGACCGACAAAATGCGAGCGGAGATACTGATGAACTGTTTTCGGTATCTGGACGACGCGCCGGGGCCGCGGCCGGGCGCAAAGTATTGCGGGAAGTTGCCGGCGAAATTAGTACATGAGATTCCGCGGCCTCAGAGAGCGGTGAAACTCAAGGACGTAAAACAGAAAGGAACGGGGAGATGAGCGCGAGTCGGAAATCGGTGGGCTATATCGTTCAGTTGTCAGGATTAGGAGCGTTTACGGCAGGAGCGATTTTGAGCGTACATCATCTTGCTGTGGCGGTTTTGTTTTTGGGCGGGGCGGTGGCGTTTTATGTGGGGCAGAAGATTGCGGAGTTGGCTTGAGAACAGGAGGCAGAGGAGGTAGAGGAGAAAGTCAAAACCTCCACCCGCTTTCGACTGGGTGCAGCACACGACATTGGAGGAGAGCGGCGGTCAGACGGAGGAATAGAAGGACAGAAGGACAGAAGCACAGAAGCACAGAAGCACAGAAGCACAGAAGATAAAACACCTCTCGATGCATTGTGGCCTGCGAATTGCAGCGAAAGTGCGTGCAGGTAAAAGAGATCAGCGATGCCATTTATAAACGGAAGGTACTACATGAATCCGGCTTACGGGCGAGCGATGGAGCGCGCGCGGACGAACGGAAAGCCCAACATGACCTCGCTCGTCTATTACTACGACAATTTGGAACGGGAAGACGGTTCTTCAGATATCGAACCCGAGCGCGATGCACTGGAGAGTCGTGGGATCATCAAGAATTTCGCTCAGAGTAAGAAACCGACTGTTTCTGAGCAACACAGTCAGGAATCCGAAGGCCATTGGGTGACGATCAATGGAAGACACGTCTTTGTCCATGAGACGCAAGGGGCCGCGAAACAGGGACGGAGCACTTTATCGGCTAGGGACAAGGCATACCTCGACAAGTATTACAGACCGGTGGCCGATTTGGCGAAGAAGTACCGCGTTGACCCTGCATTGGTGTTAGGCCTAGGATTCGAGTCGGGATTCGCTTCCGCTGGAACATACCTGAGAACGGGCGATGCGTTCGGCATGACCGGAGGGAGTACGCGGCACATGACGACTGCGTCCAGTCCGGCGGAAAATGCTCGAAAACTCTTCGATCTGTATGGAAACCAATTCACGGGAACGGGTAGCGACAGCAAGGCGTTTCTGAATGCTATGCAGGGGTGCGATTCGGCGGGAGGGCGTATCGCTGGCTGGAGAGTGTGGAATACTGAAACATTGAATTGGAAAGATAGAGCCCAGAAGGGTATCGATCTGATGCGAAGGGATGTTCCCATCTACGCCGGACGCTAGGAGGTTGAGTGGGTTTCCGTAGAGTCGGGCTTTTAGTCGCTTTCGCTTTAATTGCAGCGGCAATTTCATGCGCCGGCCTGAGGGTTCGGAAGCAGACTGTTTATCAGAACGAGGAGTTTGGGATTACGTTGAAGGTGCCGCAGGGGGCGCTTTTGTGCAAGCAGCCGGCCGATGAGCACGATCACGGGTCGAGTATGCTGCTGGGGGCGTACGATGTTCAAGGCTGCGGCGATTTGGAGAATAGTCGCTCGATTTGGATATTTGGGTCCTACAACATTAACGACGAGGCGAAAAGCTTGCGAAATTTCCTCCGGTGGCTCTGCTTTGAGGAGCAAGGCCGCGGATGCGATCCGGCACCGCCTGGATTGCGCGTGACCGGTTTGCCGAGCATGGCCGGAGAGGCAAGCCATGCGGGCTGGATCGACATCATTGTTGGGACAAAGGCGGGTAAGCCTGATCCGAAGTTCGATCCTAGTGTGCCGTCGATGAATTACAGCATTACCTTGCATACCAGGGAAAAATACTTGACGAGCGATTTGCGGATATTCCGCGCGGTCCTGGGGGCGATCAGGATTGCACCGGAAGACTGAAGCTGCGCTTGTGAGCGCTTAATGAGAAGCCACATATCACGTACCGCCAGCCTATCGGTGGCGGGTATTTTTGTGCAGGCGGCGTGTTTAGCTTTGTTCGCGTTCGTCTCGCAAAGCCGCATCGCTACACTTGGAAAGCCACTCGTGTATGCGCTCGCGATGGCCGGGATTATTTATATCATCTGGCATGCTGTCACGCAGCGGAGTAGTTGGATGTCTTTGTGCCTGGTGCCGATCTTCCTGGGGCTTGGGTACGTCGCTGCTTGGGAATTGGTTGGGGCTGTTCTGTTCAAAGGCTTACTGTGGGACGTTTATGCGCATTCTCCGAGTCTGAATGACATTTGGCTGCATCTCGACATTGCCTGTTTGCTAGCGGGGATATACGGCATTGCCACGGCAATAATTTTCGCAGTCCACAAGGGTTTGGAAAAACGAAGGAACTAGCTGTCGGAATGTTTGAACCGTCCACGCGCTGAAGCTTTGCCCGCCTTTTATCCTGAACGATTCCAGAAAGAAGTGAGATCAGCGATGCCATTTATAAACGGAAAGTACTATATGAATCCGGCTTACGGCCGAGGGATGGAGAGGGCGCGGGCGCGGGACAAGGCGAAGAATAGGAATTTGGTTCCGGGCTGCTAACGAGCGGATGCTTCCGGAACTTGGACCCGGGTCGGCAACGGAAAGGCAAGAGGGGTCCTTCAGTTCGCACGGAAACGGTGCGAACTTCAGGATGACGGAAATTTTCTTTTGTTGCGCGGAAAAGAAGTCGTCGAACAGCCCCTGAGGGAATAGATGGGAACTGGTGGCTAGAACCCGATTCCCCGCGGGCCAGCAGGACAGAAATTGCCGCACGAGCGGCGCAGTCGCGACAGGCACCTCCGCCCGCAAACGGGGATTCGGAAGGGCGCTGGGTGACGATCAATGGGCGGCACGTCTTCATACAAGAAAGCTCGACCGGACGCGAGACACCGGAAACAACGAGACAACGGATTGCGAAGACCGCGAAGAAGTATGGCGGGATTTGTCGTGAATGCATGAGTTTGTGTCGCGCTTACGGCGCTACTGACCTTTGGCAACGCACCCCGCGCTCACGCACTGGGTTAAGTTGTGCCGCGCTTACAGCGCTGGTTAGCCTCGGCTCGATGAGGGCCGCGAGCGGATTTCCTCGCGTTAGGCATCAAATTGACGTCCGCTTTTAGACGCCCAGTTGAGTTCTCATTGCACAAGAGACAGAAGATTGCTCCTCAAGAACCTAAACGAACTGCTGCCGTTTTGCGTGAGTTCGAATGCCGCGCTGAAGTCCGCGGCGCTACTTTTGAGTCTTCAGGCCGCACCAGGGTGCCATGAGCGGGTGAACAGCTATGGCGCCGAGCAACAGAAACAAAAGCTCCACCTCCTGAAAATCTTCTCTTCCTGAAACTGTAAAAGACGACCGGTACAAAAATTAACGACAGAAGTAAAAAGCACGTGAAGAAGAACGCCGGCGAGACGCCGGCGCTACAAGGGCAAATTCAACGGCAAGGGCGAGGCTATGACGGGGAAGGGTTATTACATTACGACGATTGGGGATTGGAAGAGACGCGCGGGATCGTTTGCGAATTCGCATTGGTTGCTGCTCGATGATGGCGATGCTGGGCCGTCGAGCCTCGATCGTGAGGGTACGTCAGAAGCGCCAGTACAGAGACTGGCGCTCCCGGGAGAGGATGGCGTTTCGCTCGATGGGTTGGCCGAGTCGGCGCGGATTCTGGTGCTCGTGGAGGCGGATGAAGGGACGCACGGCGGGCTTGAGGACGATCCGTCGTTTGAGGCGTTGCCGCATCCGCTTTCGCAGAAGGCAATTTCGGATGGAGCGCAGGCGGCGCTTGCGGTTCATGGAGTAAGAACCGGAGCGTCGACGTTTGAGGCGACGGAGATTGTTGCGCAGGTGCATCCGTTGTTGAGGCACAGAGTATTTTGAGGAGCATGAGGTAGAGGAGAGAAAGGACGTTTAGGACGTCTAGGAGTTGCAGGATGTACCGGCACTGAAAAGCAAGAGGGGTCCTTCGCACAAACCGCTCAGGATGACGGGATAAAACCACACAAACGAATACAGAATGTGCCGGGATGATGCCGCGCAGCATGTGAAACCAAATGCGAGCCGTGCCGGCAGGATGACAGCGTTGCGGCAAAATCGGTGACCCGACGGCCGGCGAGACGCTGGCGCTACTAAGAAGGCAAAGCGTCGGCAGAGTGCCGGCGTTACAACATGTAAGGCGCGAGATCAGCGTGGCGAATGTAAAGAGCGGGGGAGAGAAGTGGGCTGAGGAAGAAGCGGCGCGAGTTGAGCTGGGTTATGAACCATTTCCTAAGCAGAGGGAGTTTCATCAGTCGGCGGCGAAATACAGACTGTTTGGCGGCGCGGCGGGACCGGGGAAATCGAAAGCGCTGCTGATGGAGGCGGTGCTCCAGGCGAACGAGCATCCGGGCGCGAACACGCTGCTGCTTCGCAGGACGTTTCCAGAGCTCGAGCAATCGCTGCTGCTTTATTTCCGTCGAGACATTCCCAAAGAGCTTTATCGCAGCTTCAACGATTCCAAACACGTGGTGGAGTGGTGGAACGGATCGACGACGCGATTCGGCTACTGTCAGTCTGAAAATGATGTCTATCAATACCAGGGTGCGGAGTTTTTATTCATCGGGATCGATGAGCTGACGCTGTTTACGTTGCGGCAGTGGCAATTTCTGACGAGCCGGAACCGGTGTCCGGTGGCTGACGCCTTTCCGTGCATGGCGGGCGCGACAAATCCTGGAAATATCGGGCATGCCTGGGTGAAGGCGTTGTGGATCGACAAGAAGCCAGCAGCGGGGATGGAATCGGGCGGCGAATACGATCCAAGCGAATACGAATTTATTCCGGCGCGAGTGGAGGATAACCCGATTTATGCGGCGGACGAGAATTACATCAAGACGCTACGGGCGCTGCCGTCGCATTTGCGGCGCGCGTTTCTGGATGGAGACTGGGATGTCTTTGCGGGGCAATATTTCGACCGATTTGATTTCGAGAAAAACGTTGTGCGGCGCGAAGCGCTCGATTTGCGGGAATGGTGGACGCGATGGATTTCCGTCGATTGGGGATTTGAGCATCCGGCGGCCGTTTATTGGCACGCGGCGATACCCGGAGAGCCAAGGCAGGATCGCCGGCGAGACGCCGGCGCTACAACAAACGCGCTCCCGTGGATGGCGGCCGGCGAGTGCGGTTTCGAGAGTGAGCAGACGCAGCGGGTTGCGACGTATCGGGAATATGTGACGCATCGAACGCCGCCGCGCGAATTGGCGCGCGAAATTGTGGCGCGGAGCGAATTTAGCGGAACGCGTGAGCGCATCGACGCGGTTTATCTTTCGCCGGATGCGTTTGCCCGACGGACCGACGAGGCGTCGATCGCAGAACAGATGGGCGACGTGTTTGCGAGCGCGGGGCTGCCGCGGCCTGTGCCGGCAGATGACGATCGCATCGGCGGGTGGATGTTGATGTACCAGATGCTGGACGCCGGTGAGTGGGTGATCACCGATGGTTGCGCGGAATTGATACGAACGCTGCCGAATCTTATTCGCGATCCGAACCGAATTGAAGATGTGGAGAAGATGAACGGCGACGATGCGGCGGATGCGGCGCGATATGGACTGAAGTCACGCTATGGAGGGAAGCAGAGTTTTGCACAGGCGCCGCTCGAACAGCGGTTGGCGGCGCGAGTGACGTCGAGCGATCCGACGGTACGGGCGATTCAGGCGATGAAAGCGCAGTTGGAAGAGACTTCACGGGTGAGGCCGGTGTCGTTTTTGCGGCGACGGAGATAAGGCAGGGAAGCAAAGAGGCAAGAGGCAAGGAAGCAAGGAACAGAGACAGGCCTTCGTTTGTAGAGATACACCCCACAACACGACACGCGACAGAGACGCACGGAAAAAATGCAAGGTCAGCGAGGCAGCTGACAATTATCACAGCCAGGAGTGGCTGTGCCACAGGACGATCTTTTCATGGCGATTACACCAATTATTTGGATGAAGGAATTTTGGAAGTGGCTGAGTGCGAGCAGGTATGTGCGGGCGCTGGAGGCGGAAGTCGAGCGTTTGCGGGCGGAAAACCGCGCGTTGATGAATTCGATCTTGGGAATTGCGGGGATTCCGCCTGTGATTGCGCCGGGCGATGCGACTGCGCCAGCATCGGGTGCTTCCAAAGGGCCGAGCAATGGGAAATTGGCGAGCGCGGCGGGAGTTGCGGCACCGGTGCGAAAGCGTTCGTGGCAGCAGGTGAATCGGGCGTTGGAGATTGAGGCGGCGAAGAAGAAGGAGCCTGGGCAGGTGTGAGATGCAGACAATCTGCGGCGCGGGCGTACGAGTGTGCGACGCGGAGGAAAGCAGGAGAGATCCTTCGCAAAACCCGCTCAGGATGACGAGTTTTTTTGTTGCGTGAGCAGCGTTGAATGCTGAGTTCAGGCGAGGACGGAGTGTCCACACAAATGAGAATGCAGCGGGAAGATGCAGAAGTCGTGACCGGATCGCGGCCGACGGAAAATTCCTCAGGCAGGAGCCTGAGGGCTGGGGATAGAAGCGCCGGAACTCAGGACAGGCGGGCGAGCGCTGCGCGGTTGCGACTCGCGGCTGGCGGCGCTTCGGATTACGGTCCGAATAATGAGCGCTTGCCTGAGAAGCTGCAGGAGGCGCTGCGACGACTTGTGTTTCAGTATTCGACAGAGTCGGAGGCGACGCGCCGGCAGGAGATCCGGCGGATCAAGCAGGCGCATCAATTCTGGCGCGGGCTGCAGTACTTGTGGTGGAACGAGCGCGATCAGAATTGGCATTTGCCTTTTGAGCAGAAACTGCCGGGCAACGGCTCACTCGATTCGATGCCGCGCTATGAGTTCGTGACGAACATCTACCAGGCGTTCGGATTGTCGCTGGTGTCCGTGCTGTCGCAGGACGTGCCGCGAGTGAGATTTTTCCCGACTTCGGCGCAGGCGGAGGAGGACGTGGCGGCGGCGAAGGCTGCGACGGAGGTCGCCGAGCTCGTCGAGAGGAACAATCGCATCGGGAACTTGATTGTCGATGAGGCGTTTCATCTTTGGACGGACGGCAAGGTGGGCGCGTATGTGCGGTATGTGGTGGATGGGCAGCGATTCGGATTTCATCCTGAGTCCGAGATTGGCGAACGCGAGGTGAAGATAGGGGCGGACATGTATGTTTGCCCGGAGTGCGGCGGGGAAACGCCGGCAACTGCGACTCGCGCGACCGAGACGGGCGATGCAGTGGTGCGCCAAGCGGATGGCGATGCGGGCGCGGCGACATTGATGAGTTGCGCGCAATGCGGGGCGCTCTTGACCGAAGAGGATTTTGTCGCGGCGGAGACGATTACGGTGCCAGGCGAAATGCGCCTGAAAGTGCCGAACGGGCAAGAGGTGGTCACGATTGTCGGCGGCTTGGAGTTGAAGACTCCACCGTGGGCAAACGAGATGCATGAGTATCCATATCTGCAGTGGAATATGGAGGTACATCTGGCGCGGCTGCGTGCGGCGTATCCGTTTGCGGCGGACAAGATCGGGGCGTCGGTCGCTTCGGGAGCGCAGGAATATGAGCGGCTTGCGAGGTTGGGGCAGTCGCAAGGCGGACCGTTGACCGAAGGCGGCGACTTCAATACGAACCTGATTACGTTTCAGAGGACATGGTTGCGGCCGTGGGCGTTTTTTGCACTTGACGATAAGGATCTGCGCGACGAGTTGCTGGAGTTGTTTCCGGATGGCGCTTATGTGGCGTTTGCAGGTGATGTTTACTGCGAGTCGCGGAACGAGGGCATGGACGATCATTGGCGCGTGCTGCATGCGCTGCCGGGCGATGGGTCGAGCGGCCGGCCAGCGTTGGGCGATTCGCTGATCAGCGTGCAGGAACGGTTCAATACGCTTTCGAATTTGCAGATGGAGACGTACGAGTACGGAATTCCGCCGATTTATGCGGATAGCGAGGTGCTGGATTTCGATTCGCTGCAGAACCAGACGGCGGAGCCGGGTTCGCATTATCCGGCGCGGGCGAAGCCGGGGCAGTCGTTAGCTGCGGGATTTTTCCAGCCGGCAGCGGCGGAAGTGCCACCGGATTTGGCGGAGCATGCGGCGAATCTGATGGGGCCAATTGCGCAATTTTTGACGGGCGCGTTTCCGGCGCTATTTGGCGGAGCAATGTCCAACAATGAAACGGCTTCGGGTTATGCGATGGCGCGCGACCAGGCGATGGGGCGGATCGGGCTTGTGTGGAGAAGAATGAAATTTTTCCACGCGGACGTGATGCTGCTGGCGGTGGATTGTTTCAGGAAGAATCGGCCGAATGATGTGGAGGTGACGCTACTCGGGGCGGGTGCGGCGTTTGAGTCGCAATGGATACGGCTGGCGGATCTGAAGGGCAATTTGTTCAGCTATCCGGATACGGAAGAGCAATATCCGACGCTGTGGTCACAACAACGCGCGGTGCTGCTGCAACTGCTCGGGAGTTCCGACGCACAGATCCAGAGCGTGTTAGCGCATCCTGAAAATATGGCACTCGTGAAACGGTTGATCGGGCTCGAAGAGCTGGTGATGCCCGATGAGGAAGCGCGGGCGAAACAGTATCGGGAGATTGCGCAGCTCGTGGCTGAGGTGCCGGTGATTCGGCGGGACGACGGTACGGGGATCGAGTTGATGTTGCCCAGCATTGTGCCGGATGAGTTTGCGGATAATCATGTGGTGGAACTTGAGACTTGCATGCGGTGGTTTTCGTCGGATGCGGGGCAGGTGGCGAAAATCGAGGCTCCAGCGGGATACGCAAACGTGAAGGCACATGCGATGTTTCACCGGGATTATTTGAGGAAACAACAGGAACAGACGGCGGGGCTGGCGGCGCCGTCTGTTCAAGTGAAAAACAACGTCCGACTACGGCCGAACTAGCGATTAGAAGGCGCGTTCGACGGAGCTGGAGCTGCGCGCGTACGCCATCTTTTGCTGAGGCGGTGGTGCGACGAGGCGCACGACGTGTAGCAGGCGTTCGGGCTTGAAAGGCTTCGCCATGCAAACGACGGCACCAAGTTGGTGACTGGTGGCATAGTCGGATGGCTGAGCCGAGCGCGTGAGAAGAATTACGGGAACGCGCTGGAGGCGTTCGTTGCGCTTGACGATGAGGCAGAGGTCCTGGCCGGACATGTCCTTCGCTTCGACTTCAGCGACTAAGACGGCGGGGATGGTGGACTTCAGGACTTCGAGAGCTTCGTTAGCTGTGGAGACAACGATAACGGTATAGCCGTCCGGGTGAAGAGTGGTGCGCATGATCTCGGCGGTACGCTGATCGGGTTCGACGGCGAGAACCACCGATTGCTGTGTTTGGGCGGATTGAGCAGTGGCGGCGGACGTGGCTGTGCCGGCACGTGCGCCTCCCGTTTTGGCTGCGGTAAATTGAACGGCAACGGCGAAACGATTGCCGGGCTGCTCTGTGACGCGAACGATCTCAGCGGGCTCGGCTTTGTTTAGGGCAGTGGCTGCAGCCGAGTAGGGGAATGTGACGTCGATCGACTGGCCAACGGCATAGGCTGAGCGCGTGCTCAGAAACAGCAGGCCGTCGCGGGAGACGTCAACACTGGTGCAGATTTCTTCGGCAGCGGCGGACGATCCGGCGAATCGAACCTGAACTTGAGCACTTATCTTGGCGCGCTTACGGCGGCGGCGGTCATTGCCTCCGGGGAATGAACGAGTTGCTGCAGAAGATTGGGCCGCGACAGCGGCTGGTGCAATTGTGGTCCCCATTTTAGCTACCTCTTTTATTTCGGTCGAGCGAGCCGCCCTGGCGGGCGTGGCTTCGTCGGCTGGTGAGAAGAGTTTCCCAATATTTAGCGCCGGGCGGAATAGTACGTTCGTTTCAATTTCGCTGTACGTTGGGCGGGGTGTAGATGTGCCGGACCAGGGCAGTGAGGACCCTAAAAACGGCCCTTTTAGGGCCTTTTCGGGCGTTACAACACACGGAGGCTCCGCGAACAGCAGGAGCTTTTGCTGGCTGACCGCCTGAAAACAAAGGCGCTCGCTACGAAACCGGAGATTGGAGCGGTTTCGGTGACGCATCAAGGGCGGAGTCCTTCGTAAAAGGACTCAGGGTAAACAAGCGTGCGCCCCTGCGGACCAAATTCGGACGATATTGATGAGCGGAGGGATTTATGGCTGGTGTCTTTGCGGAGCAGGTTGGCGTGGCGGATGCGAGCGGCGTGCAGGATCTGGGGCGGAGTGCGGTGGGAAATCGAAGGCTCAGCGACGACGAGATCCTAGGGCTGGGTGTCCGCTCAAGGAGCAGAAAGGCGGCTGACAGTGATGAACAGGCGAATGCGAATGACTTCGGCTTGATCGCTGCAGAAGAGGCTGGCGACGGTATGCGCGATCGCAATTCCGGTTCGTCGCTTAACGATGCCGATGCGCCGGCCGATGAAGAACATCGGGGCGCTTTTGAGGCGAAGCCGGAGCTGGAGCGAGCCTGGGATGACGCGCGGGCTTATCGCGAGGCGTTTGCAACGCCTGAAGAAGCACGCGCAGCGACGAAGATGGTGGCGGATCTTCGTGCAATGGATGCTCTGTTTTTCTCGAAGCGAGCCGAGGATAAAACGGAGTTGGCACGGCTGGTGGCGGGACTCGATTCCGAGAAATTCGAAGCGTTAGCGAAAGCGATGGGGACGCTGGCTGCTGAAAGGCAAAGCTCACGGGCGAGCCGCGACGTGGTCACCGAGAAAGAAGGTCCCCGTGGGGAAGTTAAACATAACGACGAAGGGGCGAATACACACCGGGACTTTTTGCAGGCAGCAAATGCGGATGCGGTGAGGGGAGTGCTTCAGGCGATTGAGGCACAGGTGGAGCGCGTGCTGCCAGACAGCGTTTCCAAAGGGGCTCGCAACAGAATGGTGGGCGAGATCTATCGAGAGTTGGACCAATCGCTTCAGGCCAATCCTGATTTTGCGAAGCATGTGCGCAGCGCCGTGAGAACAGGCAATTACGATACGGCACATCAGAATGCAGTAGCTGCGCTGGTGATCGGGCGGGCTAAGCAGAGTTTGCCGAGCGTGGCTAAGCGCGTGCTTGGCGAATGGACGTCGACGATTGTGGCGACAAACCACGATCGGCGAGAGAAACAGCGTTCGGCGGAGAGCCGAGTCGATATTGCGGGAACGCGCGGAGGGAAGGATGGCGCGCGGGCGCGATCTCCACGGGATATTGATTACAGCCGAATGTCCGATGCAGATATTTTGAATTTGTAGCCCGTGGCGCGATTGGCAGCGAAGCACGTTCCAATTGCGTTTTTGCTGTGGTGCCCAGGCTGTTGTAGATACGCACGCAGCGTTATAGCGAAGGGCGCAGCAAGCAGCGCCCCTACGAACAGCGCGTTTCGAAGGCATCCCCCCATATCCGAAGAGGACACCTGAGTAGGCGCGGAACCGATAGACGTGGGCCGCGCGCATTTTTGTTTTTGGCAAGCGACGAAGCGAATCCACATTTAGGGAGATTTCAGACTAATGGCACAGATGCAAAATTCACAGTCGGTTTCGGTACAGCTGGAGAAGGTGAGGGACAAACTTCCTCTGCTCTACGAACGCGACGACCTTTTATTGACGATGATTCAGCAACGCGGCGACGTGGAGCGCGTCAGCTCGCGAAATATGAGGCTTCCGCTGCAGATTCGCCCGGGGGGCAAGGCCGGCCTGGCGAATATGGACGGCGGCGATCTCGGCCGCGGTTCGGGCACGACTTACGACGTGGCGCAGGTGACGCCGGTGTTTTTCCGGCACGCCGTGGAGGTCACGAAGCTGGTGGAGTATGCGTCGAACGCGCCCGAAAAAGCGGTCGAGAACGCGGCGAAGCGAGAAGTGAAAAACGCAATGGCACAGTTCCGTTCGTTCCTGGATAAGGTGATGCAGACGAACGGCAACGGCGTTCTGGGAACAATCAGCTCGATCACCACGAGCGGGCTACCGAGCGGCGTTGCGGCGCAATTTACGATGGCGAAACCGCCGGGCGCGCAGCTTTTCTACTACAACCAAACTGTCCAGGTTTATGACCCGACACTGACGACGAATCGCGGTTCTGCAAACGTGATGCTGGTGGACCCATTCAATTCGTTTGTTCAAGTCGATACCCTGCCGAGCGGGACGGCTGCGAATGATGTGGTCGTCCACGACGGACTGACCGGGTCATCGCCGGTGTCGCTATTCGGCATTCTCTATCACCAGACGAATGCGACGACCGGAACATGGTTGAACATGAATCGCGCGACGTATCCGGTGGAATTGGCGACGCCGCGCGTGAATGGGAACAATTCTGCCATCACACCCGGAACTGTGCGGCTGGCGATCAATAAAGTTCGCAAGGCATTGGGAACGAACCAACTGAGCAAGCTGATTGCTTACACGTCACTCGAGCAGGAGCACCAATGGGAACAGCTCGGCGTGACGATCTCGCAGATCATCAAGGAAGGTGCAGGCGGCCGCGCGAGCGACCTGGACCTGCTCTTTACCGGCGAGAAAACGATGGCGGGCGTGCCGATCAAATCCAGCATCAATGCGAATCAGTCGCGCGTCGATTTTCTGGATTTGTCGCACTGGGGACGTGCGGTGATGCAGGACATCGATTTCTACGATGTCGGCGGGCAGACCGTGTTTCCGATCTATGGCGCGAGCGGCGGCCTCGCGAGCGCTTATATCTTCTACTTCGTGACGGGTTTCCAGGTGTGGAACGACTCGCCACGGAGTGGCTCGTATATCGATAACCTAGCGATTCCGTCAGGTTACTAAACGCAATTACTACCGCGGGGTTTGCTGGCTCTTGCCATCTTTGCGACAGCTCCGACAGAGGACGCTTCGCGAGTTGGGTTATGCCGGCACGTGCGGTGTTTTAACGAAGAGGGGCGGCTTTTGCAGCCGCCCCTTTTTTTGTTGTGCGCGATCGTTGTTTTGCGTGGATTGAGCGGAAAGAAGAAGCGCCGGCGACAAGACAAAGCAAAGCCAAAAGCGTCCGCCGAGAAGCGCGCGCAAACTACAGGCGCACCCTTCTCGTGAAAGGCCCACCAATGCGCCCGCCGCCCGGCACACGAGGCAGAGCGGCGGGCGTCCTTCCTGCGAAGCGAAGCGGATGACGGGTCATTTTGTGGCTTGAGAGTGGAATTGCAATGATACGAGTGACACGAGAGACACATAATCCGCCGGCAAGCCTGGGCGAGCAGCTTCTGCAGGCCGGCGGGACAAACAGGTTGGGAGAGCCAAACTTTCGCGTGGTTTGGGGCGGCAGCCGGCTTGGCTGGATCGGTGGCAAGTGGGTGGATCGAGACGCGAACGGGAATGTGATTCGAGAGGCCATTGAACTCCGGCAGGTTCCGAAGTATACGCCGGTAGATCGATGGCACATCGAACGTTGGGCGCCGCCTGAGGACTACGGATCGCCAAAGGAGTGGTATGAGCGAACGGTGGAGGTCGAAAACGGCGTCCGCGTTCCGGCGCTGGGACCATATCCCTCGCGAGGTGAGTACGAGCACTGCTTTACGTTGCATGGGGCAAACAACGAATTTATTCCGCTGACCGCGACGGCGTGCGATTGGGTGATACGAGCGGTGGAATGGGCGCGGCGCCAGCCGAAGGGGGCGGGTCGAGCGGCGATTACTCTGCGCGAAACGCGGCGCGAAAAGGAATGGAACGCGGGGACCGATGAGATCTTGGATGGCGTGATATAGGCAAAGCTGGCAGAAACCGAAAGGATGGGAAACCACTTGGAAACAGGATTCGATAGTCCGCAGACGAGGCGGCCGGTGCCTGGGCGTCGTGATTTGCTGATCGAGACGCAGACAAAGGGAGATGCAGAAGCGACGGTGTCCATTGCTTCTGTATCGGATCAGGACTGGTACATTTCGCGAACGCACGGCGTTTATCACATTCCGGCGTGCGCGAAGGATCAGCCTTATGCACTTGTGATGATTACGTCGAGAGGCGATGCGATCGATCTTGGCGACAACCGACGGTTCCCATTTACGATTTCCGCGCGAGACATTGCCGAGGACCTGCTGCAGGATCTTCAGGAGCACGGGATTTTTGTTTGCGCCGGCGCGCGGCCGACGGGGGAGGAGCTGACGTCTGCAACCGAGCGGCGGGCCCGCTACTATCAGACGCTGATCGCAGAGGGCGATATGATGTGGGCGCGCGGGCACTCGTATCGGGAGATTTCAGACTTGCACCGGCGGGCAGCGATTTCACTTGGCGTCGAGCGAGAGTGGGCGTACGTCCCGATGCGCACAATGGAATGTCCTGTGTGCGGCGAGAAGATAAAGAACGGAGTGGCCGTCTGCCGGCATTGCCAGGCGATTTTGGACCGCGAGAAGGCGGCGCGGCATGGCATAACGCGGGGGATGGATGCGCGCGAAAATCGCGCAATTGTGGAAAAGAGCGAAACGGCCTCAACCGTGAACGGTAAGTAAGCGAACAGAAGCGCCACGACGAATCGAACGACACAGAGCGAAACGGTGCGGGAAAGGTGCGAGCAATAATGATCATCAGGAAGAGATCGCGAACTGGCAGTAACGCAAGGAAGGAAGACCAAATGAGAGCAGGCGTGCGACGTTGGATCAGCGCGCTTGGCACTCTGGCGATTGCGCTGCCGTTTTTGGTGTCCAGTGCATCCGCGCAGGGTTCGAGGAAGGACGATATCGTCCTCGGGCCGTCAGGGCATCCTGTTCCAGGCGCGACCGTTCGCGTGTGCCAATCAGGCGCAATGGGCTCACCTTGCACGCCATTGGCGACGCTCTATACGGATGCGACGCTGACGACCACCGCGCCTAATCCGCTGCAAACCGACGGACTAGGCAATTACCACTTCTATGCGCCGGCAGGGCGGTACGAGATTCAGATTATGGGCCCTGGCATAAAGGGGACGATGAATTATCCCGATGTGATTCTCGCTTCGGATATGAGTTCCAACGGAAGCGGCAACGACATTTCGGCCTTCGGTTTAACGCTGGGGGGAGACCTCAGTGTGGCCGGCAATGCCACAGTGAACGGAACGCTGACGACTTCGAATTTCAGCCCGACGACATTTTCTCCGTCGTCGCTGAGTGTGACCGGGAACGCGAAGATCGCCGGGCCACGGCCATATATCGACGTGACGGCGGCGCCTTACAATGCCGATCCGGCAGGCGCGACGGATTCGACGGCAGCCATCCAGGCGGCGATCACGGCGGCGTGTACGATCGGTTTGGGGGCTCGGCCAGGAGTTTACTTTCCTCCGGGAACATATAACGTCACACAAACGCAGACGGGAATCTCGACGACCGCGCCGATCTTTACCACGTGCAGCGATTTGTACCTTTACAGCAACGGCTCGCAGGGTGGTACTGCTCAATTCCGTACCGCTCCACAAGGGGCGAGGATTTTAGTCTCTGCCGGCGCGAGCCCGAATGCTGCGCCTGTATTTGCTTTTACTCAACAAGAGAATGACACCGTTGAAAATCTATCCTTGAATTGCCGGAATCAGTGCATTTCCACATACGACTCCGTGCTTATGCACTTCACCAACAATGCGCTCAATGTTGCGACTACTGGGCAGACCGATAACACCCCACTGAAAATCACCAACTCATTCTGGATTTGGATCAATGGTGGAACTCTACAGAATATCGGCGGCACCCTACCCACTCTATTGATGACGGGTGAGACATCATTAGGTGGTGAGGCTTCTCTCGTTGGGCTTATCACCGTCCGCGATGTGGTGACAGCGGGTGGAAGTTTTGAGTATATCCAACGGGTGGCTAATGGTAGTTCGACCGGCTCTTGGACATTCAGAAACGTAACGCAGGAAGGCTCTGCGATGGCATTCCTGACAGTAATAGAAAATTCTTCCAACTGGTTACAAGACGGCGTGTCGAATTTGACCATTGATACATCTGGTCAAGCTGATTGTGTAGGGGGCAGCTGCGGGACGTTAGTAAGCTCAAATATTACGGCCCCGTTCAAATATGGCACGCTTACAAATGTTACTGGGCCTATGTCTCTCGAAGGCGGCCAAATTGACATCCGAGGCATAAACTGGAAAAGCGGAGAAATTACTCGCTCTGGAACGCTTGCAAATACGCAATTTTTAGATGGCATTGATGGTGGTAGTTTCGATGTGACATCGCAGCCTATGAATATCGTCGCTGGCCCTTGGGCTTTAAGCGGCTTTAATTCTGATGGTTCGAGATCGGCGGCAGGGAATTTAGCGATCAGGCTTTTCAGCAACGGCACGAATTACTCCACGCTTGGCTTGGACGCTTCGACTGGACTTCTGCTAGGAACGGCAGATCAGCAAGGCTATACGGCGGGTATCAAGCAAAATGCCGCTGGAGACACAGATATCCTCACGACTACTCTACCAGCGCCGACAAACTTAGCAGGCACAGCCACAACCGGTGGCTCTCTCGCCTCGGGAACATATTACGGAATTTTATGGGCGACGAGCATCAATATCGTTAATGGTTGCTGGAATCACTCTTCAGACTTGTCCAGTTCCATTGTCTCGGCTGGAATCGTAGTTAGTGGAGCGAACAACGCCATCACCTTCACGTGGACCGCTCCGGTGGCAGGGCCAACTGCACCGTTGAATTACTGTATGCAAATTACCACCACGGCCCCAACTAACACTGATGAGAGAGCGAATCAATTCCTGACCTTCTCTGCACCAGAAAGTAGCTTTCTTTATACGGGGCAGTCTCAGTCTGCGGTTGGCAACTTGTTTCTGCCGCCGATTCTGACGCCAGTTCATCGGTTTACGTATAACTCGCTGGGAGTGAATACGACATCGCCTGCGTACAATCTGGATGTGAATGGGACGGCGGCGGTGAACGCGCTGAATGGAGTGCAGAAGGCGGAACGGTTCGCAGGGGCCGATGCGGGCGTGCAGATCAATGCGTGTCTTACTGCGGCGGCGACGACTTCGGGCGTGTGCGACGCGCGCGGCATGACAGGAACATACACCTCGACACACCACATTTCTATTCCGGCGCACACTTCGCTGCTGTGGTGCCAGGGCAAGTTGACGATTAGTGACAGCGGGACAAACGATGCCGTGGAGTTTGCAGGCGACGGCGGCGCAATTTACGGATGCGGAGAGGCCGGCACCGGGACAATTCCACGACCACAGGCGTCAGGATACATTGCGTGCGGGATTGCGGGATGCACAGGCGCAAAAAATCCGAATGCTGCGACCGCGAATATCGATTGGATCCACATCGATAAGATGTATTTACAAGCTTCGGGCGCGAGCTCCACGGTATTGGATCTCTCGAGCGTTGGGCACGCGGATATCGAGAACAATCGATTTGTGCTGGGCACTGGCGGGAGCTCGTACGGCCTTTATGGGAACACCTCAGCGGGGAACGAGGATTCGACGAATTCGCTGGTTAAGCACAACGAATTCGATGCGCAAAGCCAGAACGACACTTGCGTGTACCTTGCGGGCGTTTTTAATTCGGTGAAGGTGGAGCAGAACTCATGTTACCTGCCTGCGGAAAATACCGGGACGATCGGTTTTGCGCTGGCAAAAGACTCGAATGGGAACTACCCGGATAATGACGAGTTCGATGCGAACGACTGCGAAGCGGCGACTACGTCGTTTGGGCAGATTTGTTTCAACCTGATTGGCGCACAGAACGTGCAAATCGGGCCGACGAACCGATGCGAGAACGTTTACAACTGCATCCAGTATCCGTCAGATGGGTCCGCAGTGGGCAATCACATGATCGACCCGTATTTATCACTCTCGGTGAACACAATGGTGAAGCCGAATGAGCCTGCTGCCGCACAACAGGCGATGGATAATACAGGAACGAATTGGCAACCGTCGTTTCACTACGGACTGAACGATCTTGGCGGGGAGAATCTGCTCACAAATGCGGGTTTTGAAGGATGGAGCAATTCGACCACGTTATTCGGATGGGGTGGCGTGAGCGGGACAAATATCAATCAGCCAGGCAGCGGAATCTATACGCAGCAGCCGGCCAGCTCGGCTCCGTCGGACTCGACGACGCAAGGTTCGTACAGCGTAAAGATCGGCGACAACGCTACAGCTGGATTGGGAATTCATTCCGAGTGCATTGCGGTTGACTCGACGATGAACTACACATTTGCGTTACGATTGGCATCTACGAGCACGAGCGCGAAATTCCGACCGGGCTTTCGGTTCTACTCGGACCCGAATTGCACGGAGGCCGATCGCATTACAAGCGTTGCGACGAATGCGCGTGTCTTGCAGCCGGCGTATTACGCAGGGACGTCTGTGCTTGCAGGAACGGGAGCGAACTGGCAATCGACGAATGCTTCGCTGACCTACAACAACGGAATCACGTGCAACTGCAACGTAACCGGCGCGGACTTCAACGTTGCGACAGCGAACGCTTGGACACCTACACGGAATTTTGCCATCACGTTTCGCGTGCCGAACGCGTTTTCGACTTCGAGCACCGTGGCGCAGTCAATGCGGGTGTTCGTGCTCGAGAATACGGCGGCGAACCCAAACCAGATATTGGTAGATGACGCCGCCCTTTCGGAAGGCCCGGTGAATACCCGAGTGTCGAATTCGACGGCGGTAACGGAGAACGGTGCTTGCGTAGGATGCGGAATTAACACGGTTGCCAGCTATTCTGTTGGCACGGTAACGTCCGGTGCGGCACCGGGAGGTGCAAACCAGGTAGATCTCTCGGTCATCTATCTGCCTAATCTGAGCTTCTCGCACCTCACCGTGGACGTTTCGACGGCGGACGCGAATGGAAGCGACTTTTATAGTTGGGCGATTACCGATCTAGCGGGCAATGTGAAATGTTCGATGTCATCAGCGGTAAATTTGACGACAACCGGTACGAATCAGCAATCGTGTTCGCAGGGTACAGTGACACTGGCGAATGGGAATTATATCTTTGCGTTCACCGGGAACGCGACGACGGCAAAAATCGCATATAGCGGAACTGCTCCCCTCGCGCTTTCGACGGCCGTTTCCACTTCTTCAAGCTCCAGCGGGGCAATGACGTTTCCTTTAGGGATGCCGACCGCAGGGCAGACGTATAGTTCGTATGGACTGCCCGCGATCATTTTGAATTGACGGGATTACGTTTCCTCAAGCTGCGTATCCATTCTTCAAGAAGGCCAAGACAAGTATGATTGCATTGCATATTCCCGAGAGCGCACGTTTGTGGGCAATTTTTGCGGCTGGGCATGGGCTGCATGTGCTGAAGCGGGCGAGCCTTTCTACAGCGTCAAAAATATCGGGAACGAAAAGCCGGCGGCATTGGCTTCGGGTGAACGCGCTTACTCTGGCGATCCGGTTCTTTGTGAATGCGGCGACGTTCGCATATTGGCTCGCACACCCCGCAATTGGCACACACGTGCTTGGGGCCATGCGGATACCGCTGAACATGACGCTGGAGCCTGGCGGCGCGACGGCAGCACTGTTCGGTTTGTCCGGCGACAGTATGGTCGATTGGGCGACGGCGAAGATCCCATTCCTGCAGAAAGAAATCCCGGCAATACCAAACTCTTAGCGGGATAGAAACGTAGCCTTCAAGGCTAAGTCCGCGTCCATTTTTTCAGCTTACGGCACGGTGAACAAGTTGCGGAAGAAGGCAGAAGCGGTACTTCATGGACTGAAGCCCGACTGATATTGCTGCGTTTTACGGCGGGGCTCGAAGCCTCGCCCTACAATCCTCCGCTATTTTTCCGCAGAGTTGTAAAGCCGTGCCCTTTTGAGAAGTTTGAGCGTCGCGCAGTCTAAAGCGCCGCGCTTTCGCACCTCGCAGTTTTCGAGACCGTACGAGGCAGGCGGGAAGCGCATATCGAAATTAGCTTACGCTTTGAACTAATCCAGGAGGAGCACATGCCTGTTGTACCCACAACCGCATATTCGCAAGCCGAAGACGCCTTGAACCTGGCGCGAGCGTTGATGAACGATTCGGCGGGAAATGTATTTACGGACACGCTGCTCATGCCATTACTCAATTCCGCGTATCGGGGACTGCAACGAGAGTTGGCTGAAAACGGCGTTAGCGTGATGGCTGAACAGCAGGACATCGAACTGGATGTCGACGGCGGCACTGGAATCACGAGCACGGAAATCAGCGATGTCTCAAGTCCGCAGCTTCCCACAGATTGCCTGATGCCGCACATGTTGTGGGAACGCGCGGCAGCCAACACCGCGGACGCATTCGTGCCGATGGAGAAATTCACCAGCGGCGGGGGAATGCTGAACCTCCAGCCAAGCGGATACCTAAGGTTGTGGGAATGGCGCGAGGACAAAATCAATTTGATCGGAGCCACACAATCGACAACGGTGCGGCTCCGATATGAAAAATTGCTTCCTCTGCTTACGATCGCAACCGATCCGGTGCAGATTCGCTCGGCTACAGATGCACTCGGCTTCGCAACGGCGGCGTTGGCCGCACGGTCGCGTGGTGCGCGGGCGCTTGCGCAGGATCTCTTGGGAACGGCGCAGATGGCTACCGAGCAGATGATCGAACGGTATGTGCGGCCGGAGCAAACGAAAGGGCGGAGAAGGATGCCGTATAGCTATCATCCGCGAGTTCTATACCTCTAGTTTTTGTGGCCCATAAAGGAGAGCAGTAGCACAAATCCCGAGGCGGGAGCCTCGGGGCTGGGTTTATGAAGATACAGGCGCTCGCGAGATGAAGATGAATCAAATCTTCAGGACATCGAGGGTGACGGTTATGCCTCTGGTTGCGTTGAGCGGCGCACCATTTTGGCTGAGCGCCGCACCTTGCAACAAAATTTGAGCAGCTCCCGCGGGCGTTTCCGTGGCGCTGGTCGAGGCATGATGGCAACTAATGAAGAGTATCGCGACGCTCAGAATGAGCGCAGGGAAGCAGGCAAAGCGTAGCCGACATTTTGGTGCGACAAGTGCGGCGAACGCGCTCAATGCGAACAGTGATATGAAGAGCACGATGGAGATTGGTCCGCCAGGGTATCCAGAGCCCGGTACTGTCTCCGCTTGTATTATCTTTGAAGATGTTTGAATTTTGACTGTGACAGAAGCGGGAGCGCCCGGCTTCGGGCTTACTGTTGAGGGACTCACGGTACACACGCTTTGCGCCGGCGTTCCGCTGGGACACGTGAGGGAGACTTGCTCGCCGTTTTGACCGAAGGAACCCACAGAGACGACCTGCAGGTTAAAAGTCGCGGCATTGCCAGCGACTACGGAGACTTCGAGCGGCTGGCCGCTTGCGAGCTGAATCTGATAATCATTGGCGGTGCCGGTTAACGTGGCAGTAGGCGAATCGGAGCTGGAATCGCTGACTGAAACCGAAGAGGAAACGGGATTGAACTGCGCCGCCGTGGAGCTTTTTGGCGTAAACGAAACGTTTACTACACAGCTTGCGCTTGCCGCGAGCGTTGGAAGGCAAGATGTGCTTTGCAGGGAAAAGTCGGCATTCGCACTGGACATCGGTGGAGAAGTGATCTGAAGACCTGAAACGGCTGTTGCTGAATTATTTGTAAGCGTGAACTGTTGCTGGGCTGAGACGCCACCCATGGGCTCGTCCGGAAACGTCCAAGCTGAAGGCGAAAGCGACAAAGCTGTACTCGGAGCGCCTAGACCCTGCGCCTCAATGATTCGGCCAACGCCCTGCTCAGCGATGTAAAGGTTGCGGCGCTCATGGTCGAATGCAAGTGCACCGGGTTGTTGAAGATTGGCGATTGTGATCGAGACCGCTCCAGTACGAGCCTCCACTCGCAGGATTCGGCCCGAGGTGGAGTCCGCGACGAACAGATTTCCCGCACCGTCCACGGCGAGCCCGGAGGGACAGAGGCGACCCGAATTCGACGAGCAGGGTGACGCCGTCGAATCGGTTGAAAATTCAGGAGAAATTCCTTGGACGGTGCGCAAGGAACGATTGCGAGTGTCAACGGCAAAGACCTGCCCCGTCGCAGGCGAGGAAACGAATACCTTCGCGCCGTCAGGCGTTACGGCCACGCTTGCGGGAAACGAAATTTGAGCAAGAGTTTCGAGCAGGCCCGTTTCCTGATGCAGGACGTATAGTGCACCGGCTTGCCCATCTGCGATGAACAAGTTGCCGCTGCGGTCTAGTGCGATTCCCATTGGCCGCGAAAGAGCGATGTTTTGGGGCGGAGCCCAACGGCCGGCAATGCTGCGGATTATACCTGGCTCCGAACTGGAAGGGCCTGCAATCGCGCGGATTGTGCTGTTGTTTGTATCCGCGACATAGAGAGTTCCGTCGGCGGCGAGTGCAACGCCGCTTCTTTCATAGAACGAATTTGTGGCGAGGGCTAGTTGCGCTGACGTGGCTGCGCCGCCGTCACCAAGGGAGCCTGTGGTCCCCGTCCCCGCAATTGAGTTCAGCAAAACGTTGGATTTTTCGGTGGCAGTCGACGGAGCAGCGCCAAGAGAAAAAATGCGGTCAGAAGCATCCTGCGTCTCGTAGATTGAGTCGTGCGGGCCAATCGTGAGGGCTCGTGCGACAAGTCCCTGGGCTACCACAACGGTTTGAAGCGCGGATGGCTGCGGCGCGGGACTTGCTTCCTTTTGGCCAAAGACAACTGCCGCAAACAGAACGAAGGCAACGGCACACGCACTTAGCACTCGACGCACCAATCTCTCCTTGTGTTCGACGCGTTGGATTCAGTACGTGACTTCCGGGTTGCGTCGCAAAACGGTCATGATAACAGCGACCGGCGCGAGTACCTAGCGGCATCGTTAGTTCACTCAGGAGAGCCTTCAGAGGTTCTTTAGGCGCGACAACCGCGCTTTTAAATCTAGCTGCGAGCCATAAGACATGTCTATAGAGACATTTTCGCCTTTGCCGCTCAATATGTTCGGATCGTGGATAACACTGCTCGACCCATCTGACGTCCCGGTCGGGCTTTCGCCTAGTCTTAATGATGTGGATTTCTTTCCGGGCGGGGTGCGGACCAGATCGGGGCTCTCGCCTATCTTCGCAGGCGTCAGCGGAACACCGAATATCAACGGATTGAAGACGTATATAACGCCGGGTCTCGTGCAGCGTTGCCTGGTCTACGACTCGCTGGGCAATCTCTATAAAGAGACGTCACCGGGAAGCCTTTCCGGCGTAAGCGGGGCAATGGCTCCCGGTCTCTTTCTCGCATCCACTACACATTTCGGCCGTGAGTACATGGCATTCGGAGACGGCACAAGCGGACAGGACATTCCACGCCAGTATGACGACACAACCTTGGATCGCGTAAGCCAGATTGGCCCTGCGGAGGGGCCTGCCGTCTCGGATTCAGTGTCGACGGGCAATATCTCACCTGGCGTGCACCAGTGTGTGGTGGTGTTCGTGACGCGCCAGGAATATTGGACCGCGCCATCGCCACCTGTGAGTTGGACTGCCGCAGGAGGTTTCAAGGCGAGCGTCACAAATATTCCCACCGGACCAGCGAATGTTGTTCAGCGGTTGCTGGCGTTCACGGCGTCAGGCGGCGCCAGCTTCTATCACGTGCCAGCCACGATGGTGATTAACGACAACACAACAACATCGCTGAGTGTGGATTTCACAGAGGCGATTCTACTATCTGGCACGAGCATGGATTACTTGTTTTCTCAGATCGAACTGCCTGAACAACTGGGCGTAACAGATTATGCGGAGCGCCTGTTCTGGTGGGGCGAGCGCGCCCAGATGGATAACTGGCGGAATCTGTCATTTGATGGCGGTTGGGATGCTTCAGGCAATGGGAGGCCGCTAGGGTGGCAGCTCGATCCATCACTCGGGCCGGGGGCGGGTAGGGAATCGGCAAATGTGATTTGGGGAGACGCTTTTAGGATCACGGCAGATGGCACGAGCATCGTTCGAGGGATGGTCGAGCAAAGCGCGATCTTCGATGTGAATGGTAATCCGGTGTGCGTCAACAATGTGGGGTATTCGGTGCGGGCGCGAGTGGCGCAGACCGGAAATCTGACGCAGGGGACATTGCGAATCAACGCACATAGCGCGAGTGCCGGACAGGTGGGCACAGGACTCTTTGTGAGCGTGCTGCAAGCTACCGCTGAGTACCAGGAATTCACGGCACAGCTTTTCGGGCCGCAGACGACATTGCCCATTGATCTGATGCTGCGCGTATATGGAGATGACACGCTATTGCCATCCGGAGAGGCATTTCTCGTCGACAACATCGAAATATTTCCGACCAACGAGCCCTTGAACGCATCGATCGTGAGAGCCTCTGGAACCGAAGAACCGGAGGCATACGATGGTGTGACAGGTTTCATGAGCATCGGAGAGAACAACGGCCAGTGCATTCGCAGTGCCTTCACACTGCGGAACAACCTTTACTTTGTCAAAGAGCGCAGCATGTACATGACCGCCACTGACGGTGTGAATGAGCCTGCTTTGTGGAGTGTAGAGGAAGTATCGAATGAAGTGGGGACACCTTCGCCGCATGGAGTTGGCAGCGGTGAGGAGTGGGTAGTCATTGCGGGTCGGTCTGGGCTGTATCTCTTTGACGGGAGCGAGCCGATCAAATTGTCCCAGGAAATTCAGCCAAGCTGGGACGCGATCAATTGGCAGTACGGCCATAGGTTATGGGTCCAGGTAAATACGCGGCACAAGAAAATCTACGTCGGCGTTCCTATGGGTACTGCGACACAGCCAAATCAAGTGCTTATGTTGGACTATACGGAAGGCTTCGGCGATCCACTTGGAACAATGCCGTCGGCACCCCCGCGGTCGAGAAAATGGGCGCCTTGGGCGATCTCAGCCAATTCATGCGCGCTGATTGAGCGCAGCGACGGAACAGCGCAGGTGTTCTTTGGATCGAATAATGGTACCGGGAAAATCCATAAGCTTACGCCAGATGAGTACTCGGATGACGGCGTGGCGATCAACTCGTCTTGTACGACGGCATTTTTGGCAACCACCGGACTGAGCGGTCGAAACCTGTTTGGCTACGTCACGGCATATGTTCAGGGCTCTGGCGATATGACCGTTTCATCTTACCTTCCGGGCGACACGGCGTTTTCGGCGGTCGGCACCTGGACGTTAGCATCACCGGCGGCAAAGGATACGGAACAATTCACAAACATTCTAGGCGAGCGCGTGTCGTTCCATGTGGGAACGAATGCGGTTGGCTCATGGTTCGCATTAACAAAGCTCGTGCCGTGGGCCAAGCCAGATCCCTTTGCCATAGTGCGCGGAACGAACTAGATCGGTAAACCTTGGGAGATTTGATCAAAGACTATGCTCACGATTAGCCAAATCGAAGCTCTGCGAAACGCGAGCCCTCAACTCTACGAAGCAATGAAGCGTCTTGCCGGTGCGACCCTTGGTCCGAATCAGGGTTGGAGCCTGGACAGTCAAGTGACAGATGGACGGAATTTCGCACGCGTAGGTACGGATGCGCTGACGTCAGGGAGAGTCGATCCATCGAAACCGGGTGTACTGGCGAAAGGATCTATTCCCCCTTCGTGGTCAGGTTCATTTACGTACGTTTCGACGACTTCGACGCTCACGTGGAGTTGGAGTGGGTTGATCATTTATCGAGCTGACGGGAGCACGACAACCGTTCCGAACGGAACCGTTGCCGTGACGGGGCTTTCTCCTGGGACTACATACTACTTTTATCCATATTGGGACGAATCAAATTCGGGGCTGAATTGGGTGGCCGGAGCGGCCGGCGCACCGGAACTGGCGCAGGGGGAAAAAACGAACGCTGCGGCGCAACGCCAGGCGTCACAAGGAAGGATCCCGCTCTCTCAAGGAGCGATTATTGCGGCGACCACTGCGAGTGGGACGGGTGGCGGATCGGGAGGCGGAAGCGGCAGCTGCCTTCGCTCCGGTTCGATGGTTTTGACGAGAGAGAGGGGGACCGTCGCTCTTGAAACATGTGGGGTAGGGGAGCATCTTCGATGCCCTTCAGAACGTGGCGGAGAGACATGGACACGAATCGTTAGATTAGAGGTGCGGGATGCGGACACATTCATCCGGCTGCATTTCTCAAACTCCGAAACCCTAGATGTGACTCCGCATCATATTTTTACGTTGGCGGACGGTTCGCCTATGCGCGCGGAAAGACTATGCCTAAGCGATATCTTCATTGCGCGGTTTGGGCGGGTTACGCTTCGCAAAATCGAAACTATCGTAGAAGAGAGCAGGAAAGTGACTGTAACGTGTGAACCGAACCACCAATTCTTCGCAGGCCATCTTACTGCGAACATTCTCACTCACAACTATACATTCAGTTCGTGACGGTTCGGCCCAAAAGTAAACGATTAGCTGCGTCACACCTGGGGCAAGGGAACTCCTCTGCTTATGCATATCCGACCATTTACAGACAACGACCTCCCAGTTTTAAAACGGCTGCACTCACGACAGGGATTCGACTATGTATTTCCTGACGTTTCGGATCCGATTTTTGTATCCAAACTGGTTTTGGAAGATGACGACGCGCGTATTGCGATGGCATCGCTGGCTCGTTTAACGTGCGAGATGTACTTGATACTAGATCCTTCGCTCGGCACGCCACCGGACCGCTTTTCGCGAATGACCGCACTGCATCAGGCTGGTGAACGAGACCTGATTTCCCGCGGGCTGGACGATGCTCATGCGTGGTTGCCTCCCGGAGTTTCCCACAGATTCGGCAAGCGCCTAGAGGTGCTTGGATGGGTCCGCGACGACAAGTGGACGCCATATTGTTATCGATTCGATCAAAACGTAACGCGGAGCCACTCTAACGATGAAGTTGGTGGCTAACGATTTAATCACCAAAAATAGGAGGATAGATGTCTCGCGCTGCTCAACGTAGCACACGTGCGCTTTCCGATCAGGAACTCGCGCAGCAGAACCAATTGGTTTCTCAGACAAACCAGCAGGCGCAGCAGGATCGGGGCGCATTATTGCCATCAATCGAAAGCCTGCTGTCGACGCCGGGTTTTTCGCCTCAACAAAAATCCGACATAACGCAGCAGAGTCTGGGCTCGGCAAACACGGCATTCGACGCACTTCGCCAGCGTGCCGCTAATCGCGCGGCTGCCACGAACAATTCTGCTGGATACGCTGATCTCTTGTCTCAAATAGGGCGTGAACGGGCGCAGACAAACGCTGCACAGTCCGGTGAAAACGAGATAGGCTTCGCTAGTCGCGAACGTCAGGACCAACTGTCTGGCCTCAGCGCTCTCGGACAGGCATACGGAATTGATACGGAATTGCTTGGAAAAACGATCGGTGTACCTGCCGAGCTGCTAAATGTGCGACAACGCGCATCTGGCAGTTCCTCGACTGGGCTGGGCTCTTTGTTTGGCATAGGCGCCAGCATCGGATCACTTTTCGGGTAAGCATCATCATGATCAATGCCCTCACTGACCCTCGTTGGCTGACTCCCATTTCTGTCTTAACTGTTCAATTCGTCCTCTTTTTTCGCTGGCTATATAGGCGGATACGAAATGAGGAAATTATGTGTGTCTTTGTACAGGACATCGCGTTAAACCATTTGCCTCACATATATGAACTGCTACAACGCCTCTGTAGAGAACAGGGAATTGATGCAGGCAATTCTCCTATCGTGCATTGGTTGGATGTTCGCAACCCGCAGTAGGGAACTGTCATGACACCACCGTCCGATCTGATTGCCATGGCGCGCGCAACGGCGGCTCGCTTCGATTTGAACGCCGCGCTCGTATGCGCTGTGATTGAGGTGGAGTCCTCCTGGGATACATATGCAATCCGGTTCGAACCAGTCTTTCGTGAACGCTACGTGAGAGCTCTTAACCTGCCACCGACAGAAGAAATGGCCCGATCTACGTCGTGGGGTGTAATGCAAGTGATGGGGCAAGTTGCGCGCGAGCACGGCTTTACGGGCAGATTTTTATCTGAAATCTGTTCGCCTATGGTGGGTATTGAAATTGGCTGCGTCGTGCTGGCAAAGAAATTGTTGGACGCTTCCGGCGATGTGGCGAAGGGATTATTGCTATGGAACGGTGGCAACGACGCACTGTATCCTGGCCGGGTGTTGAATAAAATGCTGCGCTATTCCCAGGCTTGACGGCGCGAGCCTGCTAGTCGAATGCAGCGGCTGCGAAACCGTATCTTTAGATGTGAGAGATAGGATGGAAAAGCCCGTGATAAAAAGCAAGATAATTAAGGTGTTGATTATAGCTTTGGGTTTGGCGGCTGTTTGCATTGCTGTCGACAGTTGGCTGACAGTCAAAGACGCACAACGTCAACTCACAAATGCTTTCGCCAATGAACAGAACTTGATCGCACAATCTGATGCCACGAAGCGCCAACAAGAAGACGACCTAAAGAATTTGCTAAGTGTGATCGAATCCCTCAAGGCGAAAATCAGGACACCATCTCAGGTGATCAAGGAGTTGCCCAAGTACTTACCGTTGCCCGCTCCGATCAGTGTTGCCCGGCAACGGGACGGTTCCCTAGGGCAAGCGCAAGGCACGGGATCTGCGCGTCTGCGCCCCGAGAAAGCAAAAAACTGGACCGGTTTGCCTGATTTTCGATACGAGACATCAGTTGCCCCGAAGCTAAGGTCTTCGTCGGTGCGCGACTATGGGGTAGCTGCCAAAATACCAGTTGAAGATTTGAAGCCTCTATTTGACTTCGCCCAAGACTGTCGCGCCTGCGAAGCTGAACTTGAGGCGGCACAGAAAACGGCGGCCGATGATTCTGTGAAAATAAAAGCACTTACTCGCGAGCGGGATTTAGCGGTTCACGCTGAAAAGGGCACTCTTTGGCACCGTATGCGCCAAGATATGGTTTGGTTCGCATTTGGCATGGCCGGATATGCCGTTATCAACCGATAAGCAGACAACAATCAGTGTTGACAACTTCTAGTGAATATTATGTTGCAACGCTTTGGGTGCGCGTGGCGATACCCGTTTTGCGTCTGCTGTGTCGCGGTGTAAATCCTGAGCACGTTCTCAAGTTCCGAAACAATCTCCGTCGACGGGTGTTTATATTTATAATTGCCGTGTGCACGCGATCGATTCAAAGGAGACAACGATGCGGCGCTGGAAGGCACTTATTATCGCTATCATTGCATTCGGATTAGGGGCGATGGCAACGCTTGCTCAATCGCAACATGAATTTGAGATAACTCCTTATGGCGGAACGCGGTTCGGAGGGCGGATCACGTTCAACCCTCCAGCCACGTACACTAACAACGCGAGTCAGACGACAACGCTGGACTATATCGGTCTGAAGAGCAGTTTTGACTACGGCGTGGACGTCGACTACACCATTTGGCCCAGCTTCCAAGGGGAGTTTATGTGGAACCGGCAGCCGACCGAGCTTAGGGCACACGATGCCGTGTTCGGCGGGCTGACGGATATTGGGTCAGCGAATCTTGACATGTACCAGGGGGGTATTCTGTGGGAACTCCACGGCCAAGAGGCAAAACTTAAGCCGTTCATTGCCATGGGTCTTGGTTTTAGCCATTTCGGTACGTATGGCGTTTTGAGCGGTATGAACTATCGGTTCGCTTACAACATCGGCGGCGGCGTCAAATACGCGCTCGGTTCCCACGTCGGGCTCCGGTTGGATGTGCGCTACTCGCCGACTCACACGACGCAGCAATCGGGATACGAATACGATTATTACTACGGCGCGGTCCCCGTCACGATCACGAACAAGGCGAACCAGGGCCAAGCAAACCTCGGAGTGATCTTTAAATTCTAGTGCGATATTTGCGAACCGCACGTACGCAGTTTCGCGTGCGCGTTTTCGGAAATTATTGCGGCTGTTTACTTAGGTCATATCGGTAACAGTACGGATATACGTACCCGGACTATACGAATGATTCTCGCTGTCGCGCACCGCTGAAATTTTCGCGTATGGCATATTGTCGAGCTAGCCTTGTGCGCATTTACGGTATATGATCGGCGCAAGAAGGTGGGATCGACATGAAGAATAGAGCTGCTTTCCTTGCGTTAATTCCAGCACTGAGTTTTCTCGTTGTGTCTCCGGCGACTACCGCATTCGAGTATCCATTGTCTCCGACGGCGATTCGCAGCGCGTATCTTTCAGGCCACGCGACTGACGGTCGCAACGCGCGACTCTTCGACAAGTACGTGCGCGATTTTGCCGCGCCCGAGAGCGGGCCATATGTGGCGAGGATCGGGCTCGAAACTCCTTTTGAGCAAGTGGCGAAAGTTGCCGCGACTGCGGCCAACATCCACGCGCAGGAGGCGGAGCAGGAATTTGCCGGGAAACAGTTGCCCTTCCGCGTGAGCGTGGAGGTTCAATTCACGCCTACGTATCCCGCGTTCGATGTGGCGGCGCCGACGGGTGCGTATTCCCTCCTGCAACCGCTCCCAGATTACCAACGCGATTTCCAAATCGACGTGAGCCAGGGGAATGCGATCGAACCGGAATCGTCTCGCGCCTATATCAGCTCGTCGTATTTCTCGAACACGGTTTGGGGTATCCGGGGCTTTGTGATCGAGCAGGAATACGACCCGACGAAAATCGATTCCTCCGATCTAACCGTTGAAGTCCACACGCCAGACGGGCAGGACGTGGCGGCGACGTTCAATATGGCGGAGCTCCAGTAAGGCGGCCGCCGCTCGAGTTTTTTCCTTCAGCTATTCGCGCCAGAACTCCTTGCCGAGTTTTTGCCGGCGAGTGCGTTTCGATGGTGGGTCGCGGTCAGAAACCTCCTTTTTTTGTCGATTAGAAATCAACTTTCTATTGAGCACGTTGGAGTTACGCCGATTTCTAATCGGCAGACTGTCGATTAGAAGTCGTATGACTCGTGCCTCGTGATCTTGTGTTTGTTTAAGTCGACTTTCCCGCTGGCGACCGCGATTAGAACGCCTCGCTGTTCTTTGTTTGCAACGAGTTACGCCCATTTTTAATTCTGCAGAGTTGCGATTAGAAACTATTGTTAACACCCTGCGATGAACAGCCAAAATACCGACAGGGCTGCTCGATATGAGGCGATGGACCGTTGTTAAGAGTTTTTGAGGTTAGTGCCTGCGAAGTCGGTGGTCATGCGGTACAATCCAAAACGAGTTTACCATAGGCTTAAGATACTTGTCAAGGACTAAAGACGTACAGGAGCGACTTCCACTTAAGGGGTGACGTTGAGATGGAGCGAGAGCGTGTGGGTTTCGGCGCCGCCGCTTGCCGTGACGGTGAGCGTGTAAGAGCCTGCGAGAGCGGGCGGCGGATCGCTTGACGCATTTGGGGCCGCACCTCCTCCTCCGCCGCAACCCGAAAGACCCACGCAAAGCATCGCAATGACGATTCCAGCAAAGGCTAGCGTGCATGGCACGCCAGGCTGCTTGCGAAGAGCGGCGATCAGACCGATTAAGCAGGCTAGAACGACCAGTCCAATCAGGCTCGTTAGGCAAATTGAGCTAGCGCCCAGCCATGGCGATCGCATACCCCACTTCCCTGCCGACGGACGCGTGACACTGGCAGCCGATACCGTGCTGGTGGCTGCGTGCACTTGGATCTGCGCCGGCAGATTTGGACTCACCGTCACTGTTGGAGCCGGCGACAGCGTGCATGCGGGACCCACCGGATTGCTCGAGCAAGCCAAACTGATCGAACCGCTGAACGATCCGACGGAGATGATAGAAATCGGTGGCGCGGCGGTTGGTGGAAAGATAGCCGTCGTGCCTGACGGTACCGTTTCGACCATGTAATCGGACGACGCCGATATGCAGAAGTCGCCTGTAGCCGTGCCAGCCAGAGAAACTGCCTGAGAGGGCGCGGCGCCATTGTCGATGATGGTCAATATTGCGGTACGCGATGCCGACTCGTTTGCGCAGGCCGGCGTAAACGTCACGCTAATTGCGCAGCTCGCCGTGATTGGACCGGCGCAGTTGTCGCTCTCCGCAAAGTCCGCCGCGTTTGTGCCGCTAAAGCTCACGCTCGTGACATTCAGCGGCTGCCCCGGTCCCAGGCTGGTAACTGTGATCGTTTGCGGGGCACTCGCAGTGCCGACGGCTTGGCCCGCGAATGACATCGTGGCTGGCGCAACTTGAGCGTTTGCCTGTACGCCTATGCCGCTCAGCGCAACGGCCTGTGGGCTGCCCGGCGCGCTATCGACAATGGACAATGTCGCCGTTCGCGTGCCGCCGCTAACCGGTGCGAAGACGACGTTCACGGTACACGTGGCGCCCGGCTGAAGGCCCGACTGCAGGCTGCAATTGCCGGTCTCCAAAAAATCGGCGGGGTCCGCGCCAGCGACGGCAATGCTACTCGCTCCTGCGGTGAACGTGATTGGCACGGTACCTTGATTGACTAGCGTGACAGTTCGCGGCGGGCTCGAAGTTCCGACACCCTGCGGCGCGAAGTCAATCGTCGTGGGCGTCACCTGAACGTTGGGCTCCTCAGCCGCAGTGCCGGTGAGCGCTACGGTCTGCGAAGTATTGGAGGCGTTGTCTGCAATAGAAAGGCTCGCGCTCTTCGCGCCGAGCGTTTGCGGCGAGAACCGCACAAACACCGTACAGGAAAGATTAGGTGCGATCTCCTGGCCTATGCAATTGTCAGTCTCGATAAACTCGCCGGCGTTCGCACCAGTCGAAGCAATTTGCGAGAAGATCAGCGATGCGCTGCCCGTGTTTTTTATGACGATAGATTGCGGCGCGCTTACGGTTCCGATAACTTGCGGTCCAAACGTCAAGCTTGGGGGAGCTATTTGCGCCTGAGCGAGAAAAACGCCACTTCCCGTAAGAGGCACCGTCTGTGGGCTGC
Organism: Candidatus Acidiferrales bacterium; assembly: GCA_035279845.1. Taxonomy (GTDB): domain Bacteria; phylum Acidobacteriota; class Terriglobia; order Acidiferrales; family UBA7541; genus Palsa-295. The sequence continues at coordinate 32,657 of DATEGW010000227.1, forward strand.
CCACGGCATTGTTCGCGATATTGACGCTGGCGGAGAACGCCCCTGCCGATTGTGGCGAGAATGTGGCCGAAATACTACAGGACAAGCTTGGCGCGAGGCTTGTCGGGCAATTATTCGATTGCCGGAAATCGGCGGCGTTCGCGCCCGCTATTGCAATCGCCTGCGTGAAATTGAGCGACGCGTTTCCAGTGTTGGTGATCGCGAACGTCTCGGCCGAACTCTGCGTTCCGACGTTTTGCGATCCGAAGTCCCAGCTCGCCGGCGTGACCTGAGCCTGCGGCGGGGCCACGGCTGTTCCGCTCAATACGACCAACTGCGGGCTGCCGGGAACATTGTCATTGATAACAAGGTTCGCCGTTTTGCTGCCTACGGTCTGCGGAGTGAGTGACACATTCACGGTACACCACGAATTCGGCGGAGTCGGTTGGCCGCGCGGAGGAATGCTGTCCGGGCAATTGTCCGTCTCGGTGAACTCGGAGGCGCTTGCGCCGGAGAACGTGAGAGGTCTAGCTAGTGCCAATGGAGCGGTGCCGGTATTTGAAATCAAGACGGAGAGTGTCTCGGCGGAACCCACAGGATCATTGCGAAAGATCAATTGAGACGGCAGGACGACCGCAATGGGTATCGCGGCGACGGCAGTCCCTGTGAGCGGTAATTTTTGGAGGATTGGTGTACCGTTTACTTGGCCCGTAAGATCGAGTTCCGCCAGGAAAGTACCAGTTGTGGTGGGCGCAAACGCGTACCATATTCCGCACGAGCTTCCCGCTTTGATTAGTGTGCCCTGACCAGACGGGCACTCGTCCCCTGGTGCCTCTATTGCAAACTGATTGGTATCCTGTCCGTGAAGGACAAATTCGACATTGCTGAGATCTACGCCCGCTGTAACGGTCACTTTGATGCCATCATCTGTGCTCGCATCATTGAGAGGAACAGTTCCGAAGTCGAAGCTTGCAGGCGAAACAGTGAATGGAGCGGCGCCATTCCCCAGCATCTCAAGCATCTGAGGGCTTCCCGGCGCGTCGTCGGCTATCGAGACGAACGCTCCTTCCGCTCCCGCCGCGGAGGGTATGAAGCCTATCTCGATCTGGCATCTCTCACCTGGAGTAAGAGATCCCGAGCATCCAGACGAGAGAATTGGAAAATCGGCGCTGTTCGGGCCGATTACCGTGAGGGGTTGCGTGGCGGAGAAGTTCAGGTTCGCCTCGCCCGTGTTCGCGACGGTGAATATCTGCGGCGGATTGGCTTGCGTTCCGATCTGAACGCCTGTCGATCCAAAACTAACGTTGGCCGAGCCAAACGAGACGGCGGCTTCGAGCGCACTCCCCTCCTGTATTCCTGCGATAAATACGTCACCTTGCGCCGGCTGTTGCTGGCAACTTCCACAGATTTGCTGGAAGCCATTCACTGCATTGCTACTCGTCATTGCCGTTGGGAAGTTCGCTGCGGTCGTTTGTCCGGCGACGTAAACATTGCCGCGACCATCCGCGGCGACCGCGTTGCCAAGAGTTGTTACCGGGGAGCCAGGCGTAACGAACGTTCCGCCGAGAGGCGTTGCGTAGAGAAGAGACGCTGCACCCGATTGTGTTGTATTCAGTTTTGCGACGAACGTGTCCGCCGCTCCACTAAATGGTTGAAGATTGTCACGCCAGCCGAAATCGTAAGACGTCGTTGTTCCGCCCACGTAGACACCGCCGGGCGAAGGAACAGCAACGGATTCCGCCGCGTCCTGACCGGAGCCGCCCAAGTATGTGAAGTATCTGAGTGAAACGGTCTGGCCCGGGTTCCATGCCACTACGGCGAGAAACGCATTTTGGATAGGAGGCAGTCCGGGAGCCGGCGGAGGGAACGGCTGATATAGCTTCATACTCGGCCCAGCAATGACCGGCGTGGGGATGCCCGGAAACGTAAGCGATTGCGTTGATCCGGCTACATAGGCAAACCCTTGTGAGTCAATCGTTACACCAAGGGCTTCGTCCATTCCAGGGCCGCCAAGGAGAGTCGAGTAAAGCAGGTCGGTTGCTCCCGTTCCGGCCAATTGCATCTTCATCAGGAACGCGTCCGACGAACCCCCTTCGTATTCCGACTGGAACGCGTATTCGGCTGGAAAACCGTCGACTGAGTTGTTCGTTGAGCCTGCAATGTAGACGCCGGGAGGCGTTGCCGTGTCTACTGCGAGACCGCCGATGGCGACCGGACCGTCTGAATGTGTGCCGAGATACGAGCAATAGAGAAGATCATTCGCTCCTGTGGGCACGTTCTGCGTCTGAAATTCCGCGATGAACCCGTCGCTCTCTTTTCCTCCAAAACCTGGCTGGTATGGTTCGCCGCTGGATAACATCGGCAAATCGGTTGAAGTTGTGTCTGACGCCACATAGACGTTCCCGGCTGCGTCAAACGCGATGCCGCCCGCTCCAGCCGGAATATTCAGCGATGAAGTGAGTGGCGTTCCGTCCGCCGCGTTGGCGCTCTCGGCGCCATTGCCGCCAAAGATCGTGGAAAAGATCAGATTGGATCCCGTAGCATCCACTTCGCTTACCACAAGATCGTTTCCTGCTCCGCTCGTTAAGCCCTGCGTTGGTGCGCGGCCGTCGGTGACGGGATAGTCCGCCGAGGTCGTGGTCCCAAGCACGACCGCATTTCCGCTTGCGTCGACTGCGACTTGTCCGCCCGCCTGCGCGCGGCTGCCTCCGAAGAACGTGAGGTATTGAAGCGCACCGACTCCGTTGGAGAACGCTACCTTTGCAATGAATAGTTGCGATGTCCCGCGAACGTTGCCGGCGATTCCGTTCGCGGCTTCCGGGAAAGTGGCGGCGGAAGTGGTTGTTCCGGCGACGTAGACATTTCCGCTTGCATCCATCGTCATACTGTTAATGGAATCCGCACCTGTTCCGCCAATGAAGGAGGCGTAGGTGAGCGCGATGGAAGGATCGATCACGAGAGCGGCGCCTGGATCGTGCTTCCCTACCCAAAATCCGATGGAGCCGTCGGCTTCGAGAACATAGCCGCCGTTGATTCTGCGCCCGCTTTCGCGCCGATCGCGTGGTGTTCTTTTTGACGCGCCGCCTTCTACGGAATTGTCGCCCAGCGGCAAGGATGGAACCTTTTTCGGCCTTCTTTTTCGCGCCGAGTTCGCGCTTCCACGCACAGACGGGCGTATGCGCGGTCCGGCATTTGCACGGCCGTGCGGACTCACGCGGGGAGGCCTTGTGCCGCGGGGGCCGCGCCGTGTGGAATGGCGCGATGTGGATTTTCTCCTGGGCGAACTCAATGGCTTGCGGCGTTGCGGGCCTCTGTGAAATGCCACGACCTGCTCGTAAATTACCGGCGCTTTCATGCGGAGTTCGCGTCCGGCAAGATGCATCAGGAGATCGCCCTTGCGATCGATTTGCAGATTGCGCGCGCCGTTCACTTCCAACCGCAGCTTGGCTGGATCGAAACCGCTACCGAGGTGCACGTCATATTCAATCCCTTGCGCGGCGCTTGACTTCTCAGTGCTTGCGCTGCCGTATACAGCAAGGCTCAGGCCACCGGCTTCAGCGGTCTCTGCGCGATTGAACTGTGGAATATGAGTTCGCCACTTTCGCGGATCGTTTCCGAGGAAATAACTGGTTTCACCCAGTGCTTTATCCGCGCCGTGCCACTGAAGAGGTCCAGCACCCTTCACCTGAATCCCAAGCGTGGCCGGAGCGGTGCTACTGTTCGCCGGTTTTACGCGGACGAAGATTCCTTTGCTCGTTAGAGCGACGTTCATGCCGTTGGCTCGGGCGACAAACTGCGTGCCATTTTTGTCTGCGCTCGCAGAGGGTTCGAAAACACCGGGGTCGGAGAGGAGCGCAGTAGCGGCCCGTTTGCGACGGTTGGCGTCTGGCGCGGGTATGGTCTTCGCGACCGTTTGCGCGAAGACTGATTTAGCAGCGATTGGTTTTGAAGCAGATGAGAGAATGACACGAGTCTTCGAAACGGGAGCGTGAATCAGAACGGCGATCCCCGCCATACAGGCGAGCGCCAATACGAGTACCGGGAACGTCTTTTTCATTTAGGCCTTCCCCCGGCGGCGAGAAGGCTCTCGTGCACGGGATGGGCGGCTCAAGCTTCGAGCCAAATTCGTTTAGTTGCGTTGCGCTCTGAAAGAGAATGCGCTCAGAGCGCTCGAACTATCGCGCCGTACTCCGCAAATGTCAATACGTGTCAAAGCTCTTTAAAAAATGTCCCCTGTGTTAACTCGTTAAAAAGGGTCCCTGTGCGCTTTACGGCAAAAGCGCCAAACGACTTCCTGGCTGGAGCGAGCTTGCACCTTAAAATATTTCCATGCACACATCCGGGCCGCAGGGTGGAGCGTTCGTTGCATTATTCATTCTGTTTTTTGCGTTTTGCTGGATTTTCACCGGGACGCTGGTGAGCAGGATGACGGGCTGGCATCGGCTCGCGGAGAGATTTTCACTGGAAGGCGATTTTCCGGCTGAGCGCTGGCGTTTTAAGAGCGCGACGGCAAGATACGGCTCGAATTACAACAATTGCCTGACGATTGCGGCGAACCCCATGGGCTTTTATATGGCGATGCTGCTGGGGTTCCGCGTGGGGCATCCACCGCTTTTTATTCCTTGGACCGAAATTGCAATCTCACGCAAGAGGGTTCTGTTTTGGAATATAGTGCAATTTCGGATTGGCCGCGAAAACCCGGTTATGTTCGGCTTCCGTGAAAATTTTGCCGATCAGATCCGGCTTGCGGCCGGCGCATCCTGGCCGCAAGAGAGGCTTGGATGACGTGCGGTCATCCCCAGGCGAAATTCTCTTCACCTAGCGTGATGGCAAGCATTCCTTCCACAGGTAGCACATCGACGGGAAGGCCGCCGCTCCAGAGCGCCACGCTTAGCAGCAGTTCTCTTCTGCTGGACAAGTCAAACATTGCTCTGGCTACGCTCACTTCCATGATCTTGTCGTAAGCGGCTTCCACAAATTGTTTTGTGTCCAGCAAGCATATGCCCGCGCGCTCGACGATCACTCCCGTCAGCTTTCGATTTTCGACGCGGAGCGTAATTCTTGTCTCTTGCGATCCCCAAATTGTGACGCGCAACTGAAACTCCCGCATGCTCTCCACAGCTTCCGAAAATGGATCAACGCGCAGAAATAGCCTGTCATTGCTGAAACCGTAGAGGAATTCCGCCAGCACATATAGGCGGCCGTGCATCGCTCCGCCCTGCCGCGACGTTGTATAGATGCCGGCGCCCAGCCATTCGAAGTAACTGCTTTCCCTCCCACTGATTTGCACGTCAAGAAACGCCTGCGGCGGAATGTTCTGCCCTCGTTCCGGTGCTTTCTTTATGGGGCGCGCCAACGCGTCCGGCGCCGGCTCGCCGAGGGCGCGATAAATTTCACTCAAATGCTTACGGTACAGCGCGTCGAAATCCGCGTCGTTTTGGGAGCCGTGTTCCGGGCCATACCACCAGCACCAGTCGCTGCCCTCTGCCGCCAGTACGGACTCGAAGGCGCGCGCCAATTGCGCAACCACGGCGGAATCGGCTGTGCTTGCATCGCGTTGGGCTGAGGTCTCCATGGCAACGGTTCCTTTGCCATCATGCGGAGCGGCTTCCCGGGCGACTGCGGCAGCCGACGCAGGATTGCCTTTCAGTCCCGCGCGCTCCGCGGCCCGTTGATATGCGTCGCGCGCATCACGCAAGAGGTCCCATGCGCGGACGTCTTCGCCGTGGCCAATCCATACGTCAAAATTCGCATTGATCCACGAGGCGGGAAAAATCCCTTCCAGCACTGGCTGATCGGGCGCAGCTTCCATCGCTTCGCTCATCGTGTAAGCGAAAATATTCGGGTCCTTCTCGATACGCCGATAAAACTCGCGCAAGAATTCGCGGCCGTTCTCCGGATAGTATTCCCAGGCGTTTTCGCCGTCGAGGATCACGCTCACCGTGGCCGTGTGTCCTTTCGGCTCGCGATCGCCGATCGAACGGATTCTCCGATGCAGGTCCTCCGCGGCGGCATGCGCGCCCATTCGGCTGTAGACAAAGCCCGCAAGGTCGGAAATATAGTGGTCGCGGAAGAATCCAGTCATCTGGCGGCCATTTCGCCGCAGGCGCCACGGCGTGTATAATTCCGCGCCGTTTTCCGGATAGCCGCTCGCGTCGCGCCAGAATCCGATGTTCTTCGTGCGTCCGAGCACACCCTCGTCAGTGGCAAACCACTTGAAACCCAAATCCATCGCGATTTCCAGCGCCTGATCTGAAACGGATCCCTCTGAAGGCCACAACCCGGCCGGTTTTTGCCCGAATACTCGTTCGTGATACGCGACAGCCCTAACCAACTGTTCGCGCGCGTCCTCGGCATATCGAAAGGCTGGAACGGGCCTGGGCGTATGGGGATTCGCCACAGATGCAATATCGCTATCGCATAAAAGCGGAAGAATCGGGTGGTAATAAGGAGTTGTGGAAACCTCTATCTGGCGCCGTGCCGCAGCCAGCCTGTATTCCGGCAGCACCGCCGCGAGCAATTCGTGCTGCTTATCCAACAGAATCGCTTTGTCGTCCTCAGTGAAGCCGCTTCCTTTATCCGACAGCCCCCGCACCGCCGGATCTTTTTGCAGATATTCCTCATCCATCCATGCCAATTGCGAAAGCATCTGCAAATCTCGCCAATCTCCGGCGCTCCAGTGCGCGGCGGACGCCTCCACACCGCTCGAATGCAGCCGCGAACGCAATTCACCGAAACGCGGCCACCGCTGCAGGAAAAGATCGTTCACCTGAAAACCGCGCTCGAGCGCCGCCTTTCGCTGCTCGAATGTCAACGAACCTGCATCGGCGAAAGCAATCTCAAACCAGGGCTCCTTGAACAGTCCACTCGCGTACTCCTCGATCTGCTCTGCCAGCAGCGGAACGACGTTAAACGTTGCGTGCACCTTGGGGAACTCCTCCATCATCTTCACCATTCCCCAATAGTCCTTTAGCGCGTGTAGACGCGTCCATGGCAGCCGGTACTCGCCCGTGACTGGGTCCTTATATTGCGGCTGATGCATGTGCCAAAGAATCGTTAGGTGAACCCGGCTCAATCGTCCTCTTTCTCTCCGCGCAAATGGTAAAGCGCAATGCGTACTTACTTCCTCAGCGCCTCATGCTTCGCGATGGTACGCGCAATGTTAAACTCATATCCGCCTCCATGCGCTTGCTCGACAGATACATAGGTCGCGAAGTCGTCACTCATTCCCTGCTTGGATTGCTCGTCTTCACTTCGGTTCTGTACGTGCCTCTGCTCGTTGATCTTATGGGCGTGATCGTCCGCCACTCCGGCGGCCTCGGCACGATCCTGCTTCTCGTGCTTTGCACGTTAGCTCCGGTGTTTATCTTCACCGTGCCTATGTCGGTCCTGGTCGGCGTGCTCATCGGGCTCGGCCGAATGTCCGCGGACAGCGAAATCGTCGCGCTACACTCCTGTGGCATTAGCCTTCGCCGTCTGCTTCGTCCGATCGGATTCGTCGCGCTGGCGGCCGCAGCGATCACCGCGATCATGACTTTCTGGCTCAGCCCGTTGGCCTCGCGCGAGTTCAACCGTCTGGAGGCGCGCGTCATTGCATCCCAAGCACCTTATGCCATTCAGCCGCGTGTTTTCGACGAGCGCTTTCCGCGCTTCGTATTATACGTACAAGAAGTGGTTAGCGGAGCGGCCCGCTGGAACGGCGTCTTCCTTGCAAACACGGACAATCCGAATACGGTGACGAATCCTCCTTACATTACCGTGGCGCAATACGCGCAGATTCTCGAAGGCCCGGGCCCAAATGAGATTCAACTGCATCTCGGCCCCGGAAGAACGGACCACTACGATCCGCGCCATCCCGCGAACTATGACGTCACCGACTTCAGTGCAAGCGATCTGTCCATCGATCTATCGAGCGCCATTTCGACGCGCACAGCGGCTCCGCGCCCACGCGACGAGACGACGAGCGCGCTCCTAAATGATAACGGCCCGGACTGGCTCGAAGCTCGCGTCGAATTTCAGCGTCGGATAGCATTTCCCTGCGCTGCGCTGGTTTTTGCGCTCCTCGGCATTCCAATCGGCGTTCGCCCCCGCCGCGGCGGACGCGCTGCCGGCCTGATTCTCACGATCACGCTGATCGGGTGCTACTACCTGATTTACGTTTACGGCTACGAAATGGCAAAGCAGGGCCGCATCTCGCCATTTTGGGGCGTATGGGCCGCAAATATCGCCACAGCTCTATTCGGGCTTGTTTTTTTGAAGCGCATCGAAACCGTTCGCAAGCCCAGCAAAATCGCCGAATGGCTAGAAATGCGATGGTTCAAATTTCGCAGGCGCCGCGCTGCCGCTTCTCGCGCCAGGGCGCAATCAACAAATTCAGGCAACGGCTCCGCCGGTCTCACCCTGGTGCCTAGTGGAGGCTATGTCGCCCGCCGCGCGACCCGAATCAATAACGCGATCGGATTTCCTCTGCTGGTCGATACATACCTCCTCCAGCATTTCTTCTACTATTTCCTCGGTTTGCTCGCAGGGTTCGTACTCATTTCCGACGCGTTCACGCTCTTCGATCTTCTCGCGGATATCTCGAAAAATCACATCTCGGCGTTCCTGGTTGTGGACTACTTCCTCTATCTGGTTCCGTACATGGTGTATCAGCTTGCGCCCCTTGCCGCGCTGGTGGCCACTCTCATCACGCTGGCGATTCTTGCTAAAAACAATGAAGTGGTCGCCTTCAAAGCCAGCGGCATCAGCCTCTATCGACTGATTCTGCCCCTCGGCCTCGCTGGGTGCCTCGTCTCAGGCGGCATGTTCCTCTTAAGCGAAACGTATCTTCCTTATGCAAATACGCAGCAAAATGCACTGCGCAGCGAAATAAAAGGACGCCCACCGCAAACATATCGCCAGCCTGGGCAGCAATGGATCTTCGGCCAGAATTCAAAGATTTTTAATTATGGACTTTACGATCCGAACTTAAAGTTGCTCGGCGATTTGACCGTGATCGAGCTCGCTCCGAAAACGTTCTCGGTTCGTCGCCGTGTCTATGCCGAACGCGCGACCTGGGATCCCGTACAAAACGCCTGGGTGCTGACGGCAGGCTGGATTCGCGATTTCTCCGATGGCAAAGTTGTGGATTACAGCAGATTCAAGGCCACATCGCTTGCCGAACTCACTGAGTCGCCGAGTTACTTTGAGCAGAAGATCAGCACGTCTGACCAAATGAATTGGCGGGAACTAAGGACATACATCAACAAATTAAGTCAAGCCGGATTCGACACGTCCCGGTTGCGCGTCCAGTGGTATGAAAAATTCTCGTACCCGTTGATTGCGGCAATTGTTGTTTTGCTCGGAGCTCCGTTTGCCTTGCTGGTGGGAACCCGCGGCGCCGTCAGCGGACTCGCCGTCGCCGTCGGCATCAGCATTTTCTATTGGGCTGCATCCGCACTGCTCGAATCCATGGGAACTGCCGGTCTGTTGCCCGCAGTACTCGCTGGCTGGTCGGCTGACGCAATTTTTGGATTCCTTGCGGTCTATTTCTCGCTGCGCATGCCCACGTAGGCCGTCTCAGCTTGCCTCGACGTTCCATTAATGGCACGTTCCGCTTGCGCGTCGATCTCTCCCCCGACTAACAGCGCCAACCCGCCAATATAGAGCCAAGCCAGTAAAATCATCACCGCTCCGAGCGATCCGTACGAATAGCTATAACTGTTGTAAAATTGCAGGTACACGCGAAATCCAACTGACACAAGCAGCCACAATAATGTCCCAAATGCCGATCCCGGCGTGATCCAATGCCAGCGCCTCTCTCGCAGATCCGGCCCAAAGAAATAAATCAAGGAAAAGCCAATCAGCACAAACACAATCGCCGAAGGCCACTGCGCAATTTTCCAGATTTCGAGCACAGCCGGCTGAATGCCAATCCGGCCCGCGAGCCAGCCGAGAAAGTGACTGCTCGCCAATACCAGGATCAGGGCGGCAAATAGCAGGATTGAGAGGGCCAATGTTAGCGCCAGTGCGACAATTCGCACCTTCACCCAGGAGCGCCTTTCAGTCACGCCGTGCGTCAGATTCAGTGCCGAAATAATCGAACTTACGCCGCTTGACGCGAACCACAGCGCCAGTACAATTCCGATCGTCAGTTTTGCGCCGCCTGCACTCGTTTTTAGCTCGAGAGTGGTGCTCCTCAATAGCTCAAACGCCGCTTTCGGCAGGAAATCGGCAAAATAGGAGAGGAAATCATACTGAAGCTCCTGTCTGCGGGACGCAAAGAGGCCGAATAGATTCATCATGAATAAAATCAGAGGAAAAAGGGCGAACAAGAAGTCGAACGCCAGCTCGGACGCTCGCCCTAACAGCTGTTTTGCCTGAATCTCGCGCCCAACTGAGCGCGCGAGCCGCCACGGCTTGAATCCCGCCAGTTTCCAAAGTGATGTCTGCGAACGCACGCTCGGGTTCTTGCGGCTCACGTCTGTTCTTTCGCGAAACGAGTTCTATAGCTGCCAGAGGCTTCCATGCGATTGCGACTAACGGCGATGTGCGATTTCGCACCGCACGATACCACACGGCGCAAAATGTTCCAGAACTGCGCAAAGACTTCTTCAAATCTCAATACGTCATCGCGCGCATCATCTGGATTACAATATTAAATGGGGAAGATGTCCGTTAACAGCACAACAAGCCCTGTTCCGTCGTCCGATGACGCTCCGGGATCAACTTGCCGAAATTGCGGGAGGCCTTTGCCGGCTGGCGGCGAGCCGTGCCCTCGATGCTTCCCTTCCGGCTTCATCGCCTGGAGCCGCTCCCGCACCGTCTTTCTTTCGCTTTCCGCCTTGCTGCTGATTCCGTTGTTCACGACGACCGGCGTGATTGTCCGCCTTTTTCACGAAAAGCAAGCCAGCATCGCAGCCTCATGGGAACGCGCCGGGAATACGAATCTGCAAACCGGAAACCCCGAAGTCGCCATCGAAAATTTCCGCAACTCCCTGCTCTATGCACCCGAAGATAGCGGAGTGCAGCTTGAGCTGGCCGAGGCGCTCGCCGCTCAGGGCCAGACGGACGAAGCCGAGAATTACCTGTTTACGCTTCGTACCGCCGATCCCGAAAACTCCATGATCGATCTTCAACTCGCCCGCATCTCAGCCGGACGCGGAGACATAGCCGCAGCGGTCACTTTTTATCATGACGCGGCGTTTGGCCAGTGGCCCAGCAATTCCCATACAAACCGGCTCGCTACGCGGAGAGAACTGATCGAATTTCTGCTAAGCCACAACCTACGGGATCAGGCTCGCGCCGAAGCGCTCTCGCTTGCCGCCGACAATCCCGTCGATCCCGATGTTCTCGATGCGGCTGCTGGTTACCTCGCAAACGCCGTAGACCATCAGAGCGCGCTTGCCGAGTATCAGGCGGTCTTGCGCATCGCTCCCGCAAACGTGGACGCACTGATGGGTGCCGGAAACGCCGCACTCGCCCTTTATCAGTTTCCTGAGGCAGATCGGTATTTCACTCGTGCGTTGCAGCACGGCGCGAAAAGAGAAAATGTCGCTTCTTTGCGTGATCTCGCCGCTGCAGCCGCGGAGCTCGATCCTTTCAACAACCGCGTGACCGAGCGCGAACGCCAGGTCCGAACGGTTGAAATATTCCAAGCGGCCGAGCAGCATGCAAAAGCGTGCTTTCCGGCACTGGTCACCGGCAGTGACACGCTACCAAACAATCTAAAGCCATTGGCGGCAGAACGAGCGGCGCTTCCGACCAACCTGACGCGCTCCGATTTCAGCGCCCATCCCGAGTACGCCGATCAGGCGCTGGATTGGGCTTTCGCCGTGGAGCAGGCAATCCCCGCGCAATGTGGTGGTACGCTCGCCGATCGCGCGATTCAATACCTCGCTGGGAGAAACAAAGAGGGCCATGCATGAGCGAAACGGCTGCTCCGCCGGAATCGCCGCGCAGTGCGCGCGCCACCAATCTGTGGCTCGGCATAAAACGGTTCGGCGGCGCCTTGACGGCTCGTGAAGACCGCTTCTTTCTCCTTCTCGCCGTGTTGATCGGTGTTTTTTCAGGACTTTCCGTCGTTTGCTTCCGGATGGCCATCGATTTTTTTCACCTTTGGCTGCTACGCTCGGCCGAACACCCGCCGATTCTTCGTTTGCTGCTTGTGCCTTGTCTCGCCGGAATCGTAATCGCCATCATTGTCAAGCGGTTCGCGCCCGATCTTCGCGGCAGCGGCGTGAACCAGACCAAAACTGCCGTTTATATTTCCGACGGTGACATCCCGTTTCACACTGTTTACGGAAAATTCTTCTGCTCGGCCCTGGCCATCGGCGCAGGATTTTCTCTGGGGCCCGAAGATCCTTCCTTGCAGATCGGTGCGGGTATCGCTTCCGTGATTGGCCGCAAATTGCGCCTCTCCCGTGAAAATCTGCGTCTAATCGCACCCGTTGGAGCCGCTGCGGGCCTGGCAGCAGCGTTTAACGCGCCGATCGCGGCCGTCATCTTCGTCATTGAGGAGGTAGTCGGGAAATGGAGTTCGGGAATTCTGGGAGCGGTCGTTCTGTCCGCCGTCTCGTCCGTGGTGGTCATGCGTGGATTTCTCGGCGCTGAGCCTCTGTTTCGCATCCCGCAGTTTCGCCTCGAACATCCCGCCGAACTGCTCGGATATATTGCCTTGGGCATTTTCGGCGGCGTGTTTTCTCTCTTCTTCGTGAAATTCGTCGCATGGCTGCGCGCGTGGCTGCGTACATGGCCCAAATGGACCGAATACATCCAGCCTGCGATTGCGGGCCTGCTCGTCGGGATTATCGGCATCTGGCTGCCGCAGGTTTTGGGCGCCGGTTACGACGTGATGGACCAGACGATGCACGGCCGTTACGTTTGGCAAATCCTCGCGATACTCGCGTTGGCGAAAGTCGTCGCTACGACGCTCTCATTCTCCAGCGGGACCCCCGGCGGCATGTTCGCTCCAACGCTATTCATTGGAGCTATGGTCGGCGGCGCGGTCGGTGGCATCGAACATCACTTTTTCCCCGCGTTCACAGGCGGAATTGGTGCGTATGCGTTGGTCGGCATGGGCACGCTCTTTGCAGGCTTCCTTCGCGCTCCCATGACTTCCGTCTTTATGGTGCTCGAGGTCAGCGGCAATTACTCCATCATCCTGCCCGTCATGATTTCGAATACGATTGCATACCTGATCTCGATGAAGTACCAGCCTGTTCCGCTTTTTGATTTGCTGTCCCGTCAAGATGGAGTCGAATTGCCCTCGCTTGAAGAAGAGCGCGAGGAAGAATCGCTCCGTGTTGAGGATGCCATGCATGCCCCGGCTGCTTCACCGTTGCGCGCGGAAAAAACAATCGAGCAGGTGCGCGCTGACGTCGAGAATTCTCAGCAGGAGTGGTTGCTTGTCTACGATAGAACGCGCGGCTGGCTACTCGCGCGAAAGTCGGACGTGCTGCAAAAAGCCGCGAACGCGCCGCCAAACACGCGCCTGGCCGAGATCGTATCGGGCGATTCCGTGCCCGTGGTGCACCCGGATCATCCTGTCGATCTACCGTTGCGTAAGCTCGGCGACCGCCCGTTTCTTCCCGTTGTTCACCGGGCGCATCCCGAGCGTCTCATAGGCATCGTCTCTCGCGAAGACGTGCTCCGTGCCTATGCAAAAACGGGCCTGGAAGAGGTCGCCATCCCCGGCCCGTCGTAAAGGATTGTGCGTTATTTGCCGAACGAAGCTGTAATCCCTGTCGAAAACAAGACATCGTTCGCCTTCGTTCCGGCAATCGGCGGATTGCTTACATAACGGTCATTGAAGCTTACCTGCCAGCCCAGCCAACCATTGATCTTCATATCGAACGCGCTATCGAAGGCGAACGTGTATTGGCCCACGTTCGATAGGTCGGGATATATATTGAAATCTTCCGAAAACGCGGTTGTCGACGTGAATTGGTGCTTAAAATCTTCGGTCGCGGTTGCACCAAGCAGGTTGCGGTTCACGTTTGGCGTCGGCGTCGTACTTCCTTGCACCGCGCCATAACTCTGCCGCGTGTAGTTCAGACCGGCCAAAACATCCAGTGTCGTCGCCGACGTATGAATCGCGTGCCAACCGAGACCGCCCGTATAAATCGATTGCAGGTCCAACCCTTGAAGCGCATTGTGTGTGAAACTGCCATCGACGAACCAGAAGAGCGCGTCATCGTAAGCGTTCTTGTTGTACCTTGCCTCGCCCAATACTTCATTGGCCGTAACGCCGAATGTCCCATCATTGCTGGAATAGACGGACGCCGCCTTTGCCAAAATCTGGTCATTCAGTGTCTTGCGCGTTATATTAAAACCGAAATTAAAGTTTGTCGTTTGCGAGTTTCCACGCGCCATGGCGAATCCCGCATTCGCCTGAGTCTTCCAATTCTGGAGTAGTGAAGGATGCAAACTCTTCTCATAGGCGGCCTCTGCGTCGGGCGATCTTACGACGGAAAGTTTCGCTAACGGCACGCGCACGTCTCCGTTTGCCTTCGTATGCACCACTAGATCGGTTCCTTCGATCGTAATGGGGCCGCTTACGGTCTGGTCGGCGGGAGTCAGCACAAAGAGTGTCGAATCGCCTGTTATCTCTTGCACGGAAGACCAATTCACTTTAATGCTTCCAGCGAAGTCCGTCTTTACCGTCACGGTGCTCTTGTCCGCACTGGTAATGGTGCCGCTAATGTGGTCGCCGCTTTTGAGTGTCACCGTGTCCGCTTTTGCAGCGGTTGCAAACAGTCCCAATACGCAACAACAAATGCACAAAAGAAAAATCCGCATATACATCTCCCAATATTTATGATTGCCACGCTGGCGCGTCGGAAAGGATTTCTAGTGTAACAAACGTTCTGGGTATAGAGAAAGGCGAAATGAGATTGCTGAAAACTTCGTGATCTCGTTTTGCTTGCCCGGCGAAAGATTGTAGGATATTCGAGTGAAGTTTTGGCGACTTCCATTCATCGTTTTTCTGGTCGCGGCATTCCCGGCGCTGGCGGAAGCCTGCGCCTGTTCCGCCGCTGCGCCTGGCCAGTGTCAGGGTCTTCAACCAACGGACGTTGTTTTCGTCGGCACTGTCACGGACGCTCAACTCGTGCCGCCCGAAGTACCCGACCAGCCGGCTGTGAATAGCGCTACTCCATCAGCATCGGACGCTGCGGGTGCAACCGCGCCCCAGGCCGCCGCAGCGGCGGCTCCGCTCGAAGCGCCGATTTGGCGCTATCACTTCCGCGTTGGCGAGCGCTTCGCCGGACCCGATGAGCCCGAAATGGATATCTTTGCCGGTGGCGACGATGGCGATTGTGGCTACAAATTTCAGAAGGGCAAGCAGTACGTCGTCTTCACGCACGAAGGCACGGACACGCACCTCTACGCGACGATTTGCGACGGCACCCGGCCAGTCACCGAGGCCGCAGCCCTGATTCCGCAGCTCCGTGCGATGCGCGATCATCGGCGCGTTGCCTCGGTATTCGGCGTTCTCCGGCGCGCCGATCCGCCATTCCTGGCTCCGCCTGACGATGCCGACGATCCGATCCCTGTGACCTCGCTCAAGCTGCGCTCAAAACTCGATCGCTTTCAGGCGAATTCTGACCAGCATGGCGTCTATAGCTTTTATGACGTTCACGCCGGTACGTACAATTTCACGGCGAACCTGCCGTCCGGCACCGAACTCACGCAGAGGGCGGAAGCCGCTCCGCTGTCCGCGTTCGAAATTCCGGATGACGCGTGTTATGAGTACGACGTCTACGCACTTCCGACAGGCCACATTCGAGGTAGTGTCGTCGGGCCTGACGGTAAGCCATTGCCTGTCGCATCGCTCGAACTGTACCGCGTGGGCTCCTATAAGGATTCGCGCCCCGGTTACTGGGGCTTTCAGGGCGCAACCGGCGAGTTCGAATTCGACCATGTCGGTCCCGGCAGATATGTCCTGGTCTACAACCGTGCCAACCGCCATGATCCCAACTCGCCTTTCGAGCGCACGTTTTATCCCGGCGTTACTGGCATCAAGGATGCAAAGCCGATTGTGCTAAAAGATGGACAAGAGCTGGACAGGCTGAAGCTTAAGGTAACGAAAGGCTACCCGTCGCGCGTATTGCACGTGCGCGTAAAGTTCACCGGACCGCGCCCTCCGGGCATTATCACGGTCTCCGCAAAAGCCGATAAGTACGAGAATCCAAGCGCCAACAAGCTCGCGGACAATCTCTTCAGTGTCCGTCTCTTCACGGACGTGAACTACACAGTGTCAGCCTGGGAAGATCTGACTCCTCAGCGCACTGTACCCGGTGACAAAGACGCCTGCGCGATGCCCTCCCGCATCCAAGCCGAAAACGTGATCGTGGGTGGCGCCGACACCGCCACAAAAGAAATCACTTTGACATTTTCCAAGCCGTCCTGCGCCTCTCAATAGCGAACTGAAAATGTCCCGCTTCCCTCTGCGCCGCCATCCGCACCTTTACGAGATCAATACGTACGCATGGCTCGAGGGTCTCTCCGTAAAGCTCGGGCGCAGCATCCTTCTCTCGGACGTTCCCGATTCCGAATGGGACACCATCGTCGAAATGGGCTTTGACATCGTCTGGCTCATGGGCATTTGGCAACGAAGCCCCGTTTCCCAAAAACTGAGCCAACAGGCGCCGTCACACTATGCGGGTTACAACGCAGCGCTTCCCGGATGGACGCCTGACGACATCGTCGGCTCTCCCTACTCTGTCAGACAGTACGAGCCGGATTCGCGAATCGGCTCATGGGGCGATGTCGATTTCGTGCGCGGGAGATTACATGAACGCAAGATGGCATTGTTCCTCGATTTCGTCGGCAACCACACGGCTCTCGACCATCCCTGGCTATGCGATCATCCAGAGTATTACGTACAAGGCTGTCAGCAAGACTTCGATAAAGACCGTTCAAGCTTTTACAAAATAGATACGGTTAGAGGTCCCGTCTACGTTGCGTATGGAAAAGATCCTTACTTCCCCGCCTGGAACGATGTCGCGCAACTCAATCACTTTTCGCCCGAAATGCGCGTCGCGCAGCTTGCTGAATTAAAAAGAATTGCCTCTCATTGCGACGGCGTCCGGTGCGACATGGCAATGCTTCAGCTAAATGAAATTTTCGAGAAAATCTGGCGACCGCACATTGGCGGCATCAAAGCGCCTGCCAAGGAATTCTGGGCGGAAGCGAAATCGGCAGTTCCGGACTTTATTTTGCTTGCGGAAGCGTACTGGGGCACCGAGGGCCGACTCATCGATCTCGGATTCGACTTTGTCTATGACAAAGGCCTATACGATTCCGTGCGCGACGAAAAGACGGGCGACATCCATTGGCGGCTCTCCAGGCCAGAAGCTGAGCAATCGCATTTGGCTCGCTTCTTGGAAAATCACGATGAACAGCGCTTCGCCGCAGTATTTGGCGACGATCGCTTCAAAGCGGTCGCCACTTTGGTGGGAACTCTTCCTGGCATGCGCTTCTATCAGCAAGGCGAAGAACTTGGCATTAAGCTGCGCACCCCCATCGAGCTGCGCCGCATCGCCGATCAGCCAGTCGACCCCGGTCGCATGGAGTTCTTCGCGAAACTTCTCGCCGGCACGCGCGACAATGTGTTCCACACGGGCCAGTGGACCGTCTTACGCATAACCCGCGACAACGAACCAACTGAGGGCAATCTTTTTGCCTACGAATGGCGCTCCAATAAATCCTGGAAAGTAATCATCGCGAATCTGTCCTCGGAAACGGCACAGGGCCGCATACATTTAAGTGACGGCGTTGACCTCGATTCCGCTTACAATTTCAACGATCAATTGGGCGGCGCCACATACATCCGCGAGGGCGCCGAAATCGCGCAACAAGGCCTGTTTGTGCGTCGTGACGCGTACCATGCGCATCTGTTTGACGTGACGCCGATAGCCGCAAAAAGGGACTGAATGCCCGGCCTACAATGGAAGTGCTTTCTTGCGGGCGCCGCGTTCATAGCGATCCCGCTGTGGATCCTGGCGCCTCGCAGCTCGCAAGCGCAGTCGCAAGCGCCCATCAGACTCGAAGTCGATGTCACGCACGCACCGCAAAAAATCCTGCACGCGAAACTCGCAATACCTGTGCATCCCGGCCCGCTGACTCTTTATTATCCCGAGTGGATTCCCGGCGAGCACATGCCCGACGGTCCCATCACGAATCTCGCCGGCCTCGAATTCACGGCCAACAACCAGAAGATTCCGTGGCGGCGAGATCTCGTCGACATGTTTGCCTTTCATCTCAATATTCCTCCAAATACAAACACGCTCGATGTCGCGCTCGATTTTTTGCTTTCCGCGCCTTTGTCCGGTTATACATCCGGCGCTTCAGCCACTGCCTACCTTGACGTTGTCAGTTGGAACCAAGTCCTGCTCTACCCCCTCAATCCGCCGCCCTCCGAATTAGTTTTTGAGCCCAGGGTGCATCTGCCGAATGGCTGGCAATTTGCAACTGCGCTAAAAGGCGCAGAGCAAACGGGCGATACCGTAAGCTTCGCGCCCGTCGCAATGGACAAGCTCGTGGATTCACCGCTAATTACAGGAAGGCATTTTCGACAATTTGACCTCACTTCCGGCAAAACACCGGACGTGGAAATCGATGTAGCGGCCGACAGTCAAAATGCCTTGAACATGCCCTCGGACATGGAGAAGCATTTCCGGCGCCTGATCGTAGAGGCTCAGACGGAGTTCGGGGCGCCTCACTATGACGATTACCACTTTCTGCTCAGCCTCAGCGACACCGTGGCGCATTTCGGCGTTGAGCATCGTGAATCAAGCGACGATCGTGACGCCGAGCGCAGCCTCACGGACGACGCAGAGCGCATCGACTTCGCTGGCTTGCTTCCTCATGAATTCGTACACTCCTGGAACGGAAAATTCCGCCGCCCAATTGGCCTCGTCACAAAAAATTATCAAGAGCCAATGAAAGACGATCTGCTCTGGGTGTACGAGGGCCTGACTCAGTACCTGGGCGAAATACTCACTGCTCGCTGCGGCCTTCGCAGTGGCGATCTTTCGCAGGAACTTGTGGCCCAACTCGCCGCTCAGGCAGACGTTCGCGCCGGCCGTGATTGGCGTCCTCTTCAGGATACCGCCGACGGCGAGCCCGCCTTCGGCGACAGCATTCAGGAATGGATCAACTGGCGCCGCGGCACCGACTATTACGAAGAAGGCGAACTACTCTGGCTCGACATTGATGGGACCTTGCGGCACCTGACAAACGATAAGGAATCGGTGGACACGTTCGCGAAGAAATTTTTCGGCGGGCCTGCCGGAGATCCTCCGGTCGAGACATACAATTTCGACGATGTGGTCTCCACCCTGAACGCTCTTGCGCCCTATGACTGGGCACACTTCCTACGCGACCGCCTGGACGAAACGCCCGCTCCTACACCGGATGAAGCCGTCGAAAATAGCGGCTGGAAACTCGTTTACACGGACCAGAAAAATCGCATGGACGAAAATTCGGACTGGCTCACACGTTGGCTCACCTACACCTATTCGGTCGGGGTACTCGTCTCCAGTGACGGCTACCTAGGCGATGTGATCCACGGTAGCCCTGCATACAAGGCGGGCCTGGGACCGGGAATGCGAATCACATCCATAAACGGACGCGCCTTTTCGGATGACAACTTGCGCGAGGCGATTCACTCCGCACAAAATTCCACTTCGCCGATCAATGTTTCAGCCACGAATGGCCGCCAAGCGCAAGACTATGCAGTCGATTATCATGGTGGGTTGCGCTTTCCTCATATCGAGCGCGATAAGAGCCGTCCCGATTATCTAAGCGAAATCCTGACTCCTCGGGCAAAATAGCGAGGCGCAAAATAGCGAGGCGGTGCACCGGCACGCAGCAGACGCTGCGCCGGATCATGGAGCGACCATGAAAGGCCGAATGTTAATTGTTGTCGGTATTCTGATCGTAACGGCAGGCGTCATCGGGCTGATTCACCCACAATGGCAGGGGCGCGATAAAAAAACCGACGTCCAGTTTGGAGACAAGCACTACGTGGTGAATACACGCCGGATTGTCCGCCTTCCGGTAGGGTTCTGTATTTCGATCATGGTTATGGGCGGCTGCACGGTTGCGCTGGGTGCAATTACGCACGCTAAGGCCCATCAAACGCAGAAATGAAAGGGCGAAATCAGAAGTAAAGTGCCCGCCCTTTCGGCCTCCTGCTCACAAATGGCGCGCTGCGTTTACCGGGCAAATGTTGCCGCTTCCGTCTTTCCCGCAAACTTAAGTTCCGTCAGGTTTGACTGGCTCGAAAGCACTTCGGACATCTTCGCTTTCTCTGGAAGCTGAATCCATTTGCACGGTACAGTCGCGACGGTCGCGCCACTCTTTTTTACGACTACCTGATTCGTCGTGTCGCTCGCATTCAGCGTGTAACTGCCCGGCGCGAGTTGATGTCCTTCGATCGTTGTCGGTTGCGTGGTTACGTATTGTATTGAGTCGGTCTTCGCCCAGACGGGCACCGCCATCGCGAGGAGCGCCAAACCGCCAAGCGCTTGTTGCCAATGAAGTTTCATTGAAGTGTCCTCCATTATTAGACTTCCGGCGACGGGCTGCTTTGGGCTCCCTGCCGGCAGCGGGCGGATAAGCGAAACGAAGTTGCTGTGAGTGCATCCGCTCTCCATCAGATTGACGATTGGTTTTCAGAATCGTTTGTCAGGGCTTTTCCGTAGATTGCCTTGCGGGTTTATTCTTGCTGCGAGAAGCCATTGACTTTGGAGGTGCGCCTATTACGGCACCGGCCGCCTTGTGCAGGTCAGCCTGGATCAGAAACAATCTTAATTCGCAATTCACGCGCTCTCGGCCCGTCGAACTCGGCGAAAAAGATTACCTGCCAGCGGCCCAGCGCGAGCTTGCGGTTTTCGATCCACACAGTTTCAGACGAACCAATAAGCGCAAGCTTAATGTGCGAGTCCGAATTCCCCTCCGAATGCCGGTAATCCCCCGTGTGAGGCACAAGGCGATCAAGCGTCACCTCAATGTCGCGCGCGACGTCCGGGTCGTAACCTTCATTGATCATCACGCCGGCAGTCGTGTGCGGCACGTAGAGGTGGCAGACGCCGTTCTTGCACCCCGAGGCATGAACGACTTTCTCGATGTCGGCTGTAACGTTGCGAAGTTCCGTTCGTCTTGATGTGCGGATTTTTAGACTGTGAGTCATCCGAATGCTGGCGGCCTAAAGAGAATCCTACCAGAAGAAAAAGACGGCAGTTGGGCTAGTAAGCCGTCCCTGCCGTCGCAAGAGGTGAGTAAATCAGGAAAGCGCCGCTGCGGAAGTGGCGCCGTAAAATCCGTACCACGGCTTTGCCGCCGCCAGTCGGGAATTCACGTTGTTAATGTTCTTCACGCCTTGATCGGAGAGCCAATCCTCAAGCGCCTTCACGCCCTTCGTGGCGTAGACTGGAATCGCGTCGGCCCATGTAGCGCGCCCGCAGAGCACGCCTGAAAAATTCACTCCCGCTTCGGCCACCAACTCGAGAGTCTCGTTGAATACTTCGTTGCTGACGCCCGCCGAAAGGTAAATGAACGGCTTTTTCGCCACGGCCGCCGCGCGACGGAAATGCTCTTTAGCCTCATCGCGTGTATATGCGGGGAAGCCCTTGAACGCTTTAGATCCCGGCACGTATGTCATGTTCACGGGAACCTCAACCTTCAGCACATCTACGCCGTACTGCGGCTTTGAAAACTCCTCCATGCTGCCCATTACGGCCTGCGGTTTTTTCTTCGCGAATTCAATGCTTTTGTCGTCGCCGCCGTCCTCATACGTCACAAACTCCAGGAAAAACGGCACGTCCGCCGCTTTGCACTCGCCGCCAATGCGCTCAACCCATGCGTGCTTGATATCGTTGATGTGCGCCGGATCGAACGGCGTGTAATAAAGCAGAATCTTGATGCAATCCGCGCCGGCCTCGACTAAACGCGGCACAGACCAGATGTCGAGCAGATCCGGCAGGCGGCCCGGCTTCGTGTTGTCGTAACCGCTGTTCTCGTAGGCGAGGAGTAAGCCGGCATTCCGTGCACGTGCCTTCGCGGCTGGTAGTCCGTACTCCGGATCGAGCAGAATTGCGCTTGCGTGCGGCGTCAAAATCTTCGAAACGCACGCCTTGAACTCCTCCAGTTCGTCCGCCTTCACCTGTTTCTTATCGACGCCCTTCGCTTTCGCAATTGCGGACATCAACGACCCGCGCTGATCCATTGCGGCTGCGGCAATAACGCCGCGGTCATTCGAAACGGCCTGCAAACCCTTCTGTTTCCCTGGCGTGATCTTCATCTACCTTTCCTCGCTTTGCATGTAATGAATTTAGGCCGCAATTTTATCACGTCGAAGCCTATGCACGATGGAAGTTTCAATCGAGGAAGAAAACACGATGCTGTCCGGCGCACTCCGAGGTGCTTGACGACCCGGGCGGCAGCATAATCCGCAGAAGATCATCCAAGAGCTGCGGCCCGTGCACCGCCAGATGCGGCAGCACAGAAAGATGGCGCTCCTGCAATTCGTGGTTCACATAGAGAGAGTCGAGCAAAATCTTTTCGTGCCGGTCGATCACGCCGCTGCGGAAATTCTCCGCCCGCCCCACTTTCTCTTTTAGCTTAAGCAAGACGCCCGTGATCTTCTCCTCCGTAGTCTCAACGGACCCAACCAACGTCGCATCCAATCTTTCAAGCGGTTCACGATAGCCGCGCACGATGCCCCGCAAAGTGTCTTCATCCTGATCGAATCTCTTTGTCAGATCGTCCGGCAGTGCCTTCTGTTCCATTTTTGCGCGCATATGCTGTCGCCCGCGGAACGCATCGCGAATATCAAGACCATACTGATCGAGAAAACGCGCAAGCGGCGGTTCGATCAAGGTAAAACTCGCGCGCGGCAAAACGGCGGGCATTCGGCCCAATAGCTTTGCGTAGGCGACCTGCGACTGCGCGAGATACGCGATTTCCGCTGGCCCGCCAATCAGCGCCGCCGTCGGCAAAATGGTATCTTGCACCACGGGACGAAGCAGCGCGCTTGCCGTGAACGCCTCGGGCGTTTTCTCCAGCGTTGAAAGTAATTCCGCTTTTGAAAAGCGACGCGAGCCTGCGGTAAAGCTGCCGTCTTTTTGGACATGCAGCGGTTCTCGCCGTCCTTCGACCGAGCAAAAAAGCAGCGTCGAGCCTTCCGTAACCTTTACCTGTACATGGTAACCGGCGTCTTCCAGTGCCTGCGAACGTTCCAGCAGCGAAACGCGCAAATCATCACTCGCCTCAATAGCCCCGCGAAACACCGGGGCGGTAAGCCGGTCAAATCGCGCGTCCAGCGGATCCAGCAGCAAAATCCCGCGTCCTGCAAGCAAACGCGCGAGCAGTTTGCCAAATGCACTGCCATACGTTTCGCCAGTCGCGTACGATTCGCGCAAAGCACGCGCAACGTCCGCGGCGCCAGGCCCGTCGACTGTCTGCGCGGCCGTCTGGACAGCGGCTTCGACGGAATTGCCCAGTACAATTTGCCCCACGCACTTCCCTGCGCTCGCCGGATCGGTTTCCAACTCATATCGCGCAAGCCCGTTGCGCGTGCTCCAAAAGGTCTCGTTCACTTCGGCGAGATCGTGATCCGTGGTCGCCAGCCAGAAAATCGGCACGGCATCGATGCCATGCTGCGTCATTTCATCCGCGCAACGAATCGCCGAGAGCGCCTTATAAATCGTCAGCGCGGGCCCGGAAAATAGTCCCACTTGCTGGCCGGTAACAATCGCCGCTCCGCCGCGCCCCAGCCGGTCCAGATTGCTCTCGCTGCTCTCGTCAAGTTTGCCGTCAGGCGCAAAGCGGGAATTCTGATCGCGCAAAATATCCACAACTTGCCCGCGAGCATCGACCGATAACTTCACTTCGCGGGCTGCGGCTGCAATTCCGTCTTGGTTCGGTGGATGCGAATAATAGTTTGCAAGCTGACTGAAATCGGAAAGGTAAGTGTCAAAAAGGCGCGTAGTCTGAGGAATCTCGGAAAACGGGATACAGATGGATTTCATGCGCTCCGCCCAGAAGAACAACACAGCACGCGGCGGTCGCGATAAGCGGCATACCGCGCACAAACACAATCCACGCTGACGCGCCATTTCGTCCACATAAGCAGCATTAGACGGAGCAGCTTCCGCAGCGATTCATATTTTCTTTTGGTTCCCAAACGCTCGGAGGTCGGCACTTGGGCGAGCATAGGTTACGCTTCGATCAGGAAGACGCCACGGATTTACGCCGATGCAGATCCTGCAATGCCCCGACTTCCGCTTCGTGCCCCTTCATCGCGCGAATGCCGCGTGCCGCCGCGCTCGCCGCCGAAAGCGTCGTGATGCATGGCACGTTGTAACGTACCGCCGCGCGCCGGATCGACTTCTCATCGTAGAAAGACTCGCGCCCGAGCGGCGTATTGATCAGCAAATTGATTTTGCCGTTTTTAATCAGGTCCACGATATTCGGCCGCGCCTCATTTACCTTGTAGACGGCTTCCACCTCGACGCCCGCGCGTCTCAATGCAGTCGCCGTGCCGCGCGTAGCCACGATTCGCAGGCCGGCCGCCGCTAAATCTTTCGCAACCTGCGGCACAAGCTTCTTATCATGGTCGTTCACGCTGATAAACACGGTGCCCGAAAGCGGCAGGCGTTGGCCCGCCGCAAGTTGCGCCTTCGCGAATGCCAAGCCGAAGTCCGACGAAATTCCCATCACTTCGCCCGTTGAACGCATCTCGGGTCCCAGAATAATATCCACGCCGCGGAACTTGTTGAACGGGAACACGGGCGACTTCACCGCATAAAAATCTCGCACCGCCAATTCGCGCACGCCGTCCACCTGAACGACAGGCAGATGCAAGTCCGCCAGCTTTCGCCCGGTCATCAACCTCGCCGCTACCTTCGCCAACGGAACGCCCGTTGCCTTGCTTACGTAAGGAACAGTCCGCGAAGCGCGTGGATTCACTTCGAGCACATAAACTGTCTCATTCTGAATCGCGTACTGCACATTCATCAGCCCCACGACATGCAACGCCTTCGCAAGGCGCAACGTGTAATCCCGAATCTGCGCGAGCACCGATGGCTTCAGGCTCACCGAAGGCAGTACGCACGAAGAATCGCCCGAATGAATGCCTGCCTCCTCGATATGCTCCATGATTCCGGCGATCACCACGTTTTCGCCGTCTGCAAGCGCGTCCACATCTACTTCCGTCGCGTTTTCTAGAAATTGATCGATGAGGATCGGTCGCTTCGGACCGGAGACGCCGCCGATCTGCGTTGCCTGCGTGACGTATTCCTCCACGGTTTTCAGATCGTACGCGATCACCATGGCGCGACCGCCGAGCACATAACTCGGCCGCACAAGCACGGGCAATCCGATTTCGCCTGCCTTCTGAATCGCCTCGTCCGGCGCAAGAGCCGTCGCATTTCGCGGTTGCGGAATTTTTAGCGATTCGAGCAGTTCGCCGAATCGCCGCCGGTCTTCCGCCAGGTCGATGGACTCCGGATCGGTCCCGATAATCTTCGCTCCGTTGCGCTTTAGGTCGAGCGCAAGGTTCAGCGGCGTTTGTCCGCCGAACTGCACGATCACGCCCTGCGGTTTTTCGCGATCGAGAATCGCGAGCACGTCTTCGAGCGTCAGCGGTTCGAAGTAAAGACGATCGGACGTGTCATAATCCGTGGAAACCGTTTCCGGATTGCAATTCACCATCACGGTTTCGAATCCGTCTTCCTTCAGCGCGAGCGCCGCATGGCAGCAGCAGTAGTCGAACTCAATTCCCTGCCCGATGCGGCTAGGGCCGCTGCCCAGAATCACCACTTTCGGCCTGTCCGTAACGTCGGCTTCGTCTTCCTGCTCGTAAGTGGAGTAAAGATACGGCGTAAACGACTCAAATTCCGCCGCGCACGTGTCCACGCGCTTGAAAACAGGCATCACGCCGAGTTCTTGGCGCCGTTTGCGCACGGATGCCGATTTCACGTTCCAAAGCTTCGCGATTTCCTCGTCGCTCGCGCCGGAACGCTTCGATTCCAGCAGCAACTCCGCGGAAACGCCATGCAGCGAGGTGCCCTTGATACGTGAATCGACCTCTAGCATCTGTTCCAGTTGCTCAACGAACCACGGATCTATTTTTGTGAGCGAGCAAATCTCGTCGCGCTTCATTCCGCGTTCGAGCGCTTCAAAGAGCCAGTGAATACGATCCGGCCCGGGAACGTGCAGCCGTTTCCGCAGCAGCGCAGTCGTCACCTCAGCC
>DATEGW010000228.1:0-8150 GCA_035279845.1 Candidatus Acidiferrales bacterium
CCGGTTCGGCAGGTCTCATAGGCATCAAGGGCCACAGGTCAGTCGGCGGCATGCGCGCTTCGATCTACAACGCCGTTACGCTCGAAGCCGTCCAGGCCCTTACCGGCTTCATGAAAGACTTCGAACGCAAAAACGGCTAACCGCCGTCAGTTGTTTCGGTTGTAGGGGCGCATGCTTGCTGCGCCCCCTCTGCCCGCTCACCAAGAGTTACATCATCCGGAGCAAAGCAAGCACCTCCCTTGCTGTTTCCGTGCGCTAGCCACTCACCACTAGCTGCTAGCCACTCTTTTTTCTGCCCAAAACCTCTTGCATTCGGACAGCGCCAAATCAATGCTCCGCCCCTTCAACCGGCGCCACGCCTGGCTGCGCGTTCCGCGCCGTATTGGGCGATAGGTTCGCCTTCGCGCCCTGCCGAATCAGCGCGATGTCCGTCGGCGCCTGGAAAAAGGTAAATCCCGGCCGGTCCTTCCAAGCTTGCGGCCCGCCTAAACGAATCTCGTGCTCTAGCGTCACATCGTGAATCCTCGAAACCATCGCCTCATATTCTTTATCCCCCTGCTTGTGCCCGGAGAAATTCCCTAGGTCGGTGCTCGCCGCAAAAATCACATCGATGCCGGGCACCGATGCGATCTTCTCGGCGTTTTGCACGCCGATCGGCGTCTCAATCATGATCGCCACCACCATATTGTCATTTGCCGTCTGCCGGTAATCGCTCCCATAGAGCGCGCCATACTGCCCGTTTCCCTGGCTCCGCCTGCCTTCCGGCGGATACTTCGCCCATTTCACAGCCGCTTCAGCCTTTTCCACAGTGTCCACGGTCGGGACAATTATTCCTAAGGCGCCAATGTCCGTAGCCTTCTGAATATCGCTCTCTGTTGCGTCGGGCACTCGGATGAAGGGCGTTGCTGCTGCTCCCCTGCAAGCCCAGATCATTCGCGCCACATCCTCAAAAGTCAGCGGGCTGTGCTGCATCTCGATCCACAAAAAGTCATAGCCGGAGTTCGCCATCGCGCAATAAACGTTCGGATCGGGCGAAGTCACCGTCGCGCCAAAAATCTGTTTCCCTTCCTTCAGCTTCTCCTTGGCCGTGTTGTAAATCCTCGCCTGTGCTGGCTGCGTCGCCGTGTTCTGCGCCATCGCCGTCCGCGCCCGTAGCCAACCAGCCCGTTGCACACCCCAACAGCAGAAGAAACAAATCAAACAAAAAATCGCAAGATATCTCGCGCGCATATTTCCTCCTCACACCCGTCAGGGTCCAAAATTGGCGGGAGTATACTACGCTTCGTGACGGCAGTAGGGGCGCACGCTTGTTTACCCTGAGCGTCTTTGCGAAGGGTTTACCCCAAGTGTTTTTAGGAAGGGTTTTACCTGAGTCGTCTTACGAAGGGCTGCGCCGCATTTGGGGATGGGGTTTATTCGTGGGCAGTGCTGGATGACTTTCCCGCCGCCGCTTCCATGGCCTCGCAGAGCTTTCGCATGCCTTCGGGAATTCCGGCCTCTAATGCATGAGCGATTGTATCTACATACATCGACGCCTTCTCACCAGATAAGCTGACTCGCTGCGTTATCCGCGTCCGTCCGCCCGCCGCGTCTTCAAACGTGTACGCAAATCTCGCTACGGCTCCTGGTGCAGGAAACTCCAGTACTGCTCTTCCTGGCCCAAGGTCCGCCACTCGCCATTCGAGCCGCCCGGAACTCTTGGTTTGCGTGGCTCCCCTCGCACCAATCGCGAATGGCCCCTGAAGCTCTACTGAGACAACATCGGAATCGAGTTTCCAGTTTTCGACGTTCGTCCAAAACTTCCACGCAAACTCGGCCGAGACGTCGCATTCGACTGTGTGTCCAAATGCCCACACATCATCCATCCCGATTTCCCCTCCCCGGTGGGCGGCAGGATAGCACTGCAATCGGCGAAGTGGCGTCATCTTCAACTAGACGGATTTAACGCGCCCACTCGGCCATTTCGGGGCACTTTACGCGATTTTAGGGCGCCAACAGCGTCAATACCATTGACGCTCAAGCTGCCACTTATTTCCCGTTTTGAAACTCGCACGCGTTCGATGAAAGTCGTCAAAATCAGTGCGTCTTTTGCGGCAGCGCCCACGCGAAAAGTACGCCTCCTGCCGACGCGAGCACGTATTGCCTGCCGTCCAGCAGGTACGTAACCGGCGAGTTTTCAACGTGCCCCACGCTCGAATGCCACAGAGTAGTTCCGTCGGTCGTTCGCAGTGCCATGAAATTCCGCGCAGCATCGCCGGTGAATGTCAGCCCCGTATCGGTGGTCAAAATGCCGGATCCGCTCCCTTCGCCAATAGGATGCGTCCACTTGATCTTTCCCGTCTGATAGTCAATCGCCTCAACTTTGCCTATATTCAACAGCCCATAATCCGCGCCCGCCCAACCATATGCGCCGTCCTCGGGCTTATAGAAATAAATGCCGTAGCTGTCATCTGCGCTCACAATGAAGAGGCCCGTCTTCGGATCGAAACTCGGCGAACGATAATTCGTTGCACCGCCCTCGTCCGGCGAAACCAAGCGTCCGTCTCGCGCCGGCTCCTTTTCAGGATTCGGAATCGGCTGCCCCTTCTCATCGATCCCCTTTGCCCAGTTCGCCGCCGCAAACGGCTCAGTCAAAAGGCTTTTCCCGTTCGTGCGATCGAGAACGAAAAAGTATCCATTGCGCGACGCTTGCATCAGCATCTTTCGCGACCGTCCTTTGAAAGTGCCGTCCGCAAGTATCGGGACTTCCACGGCATCCCAGTCGTGCGTATCGTGTGGCGACGCTTGAAAGCCCCAAACCAGTTTGCCTGTATCCGGATTCAGCGCAACGATACTGCACGTCCACTCATTGTTGCCGGGTCGCGCGCTGCCGTTCAACGTTGGCGTGGGATTTCCAGTGCCCCAATAGAGCAGGTTCAATTCGGGGTCGTATGTTCCCGTAATCCACGTATTTCCGCCGGTCGTGGCGTTAGGAGTCCCCGCAGGCGGTGTGCTGTACCAAGTCCATTGCGTCTTCCCGGTTTCGGGATCGATGGATTTGAGCATTCCCGGCAAGTTGTCGAAATCGCCCGAAAGGCCCACGAGCACGTGATCGTGAACAACAAGCGGCGCCTCGGTCGACCAGTAGCCCTTTTGCGCATCCCCGATCACCACGTTCCACCGCACCTGCCCCGTTTTCGAATCGAGCGAAACGAGATGCGCATCCGGCGTCGTCAGGTACAGCCAGTCTCGATACACAGCGACACCACGGTGCCCAATGTGGAAGGCCTTATTGGGCGGATAAGCATATTGCCAAACCATTCGTCCAGAGCGCGCATCGACGGCCCACAAATGGTCCGGAGCGGAGATATACAAAACACCGTCGACAAGGATCGGAGTGGATTTGAGTGAAACTTGCATCCCAGGTTCGAACGCCCACGCCAGTCCCAGGTCCGCGACGTTCGTGGGCGTGATCTGCGTGAGCGTGCTGTGGCGGTCACCTGTATAGTCACCATTTGCTGTTGGCCAGCTATCCGTGGGCCGATTTACGAGGGATGCGGGATCGACGCCTTGCGTTCCCGCCGTTCGTGCGAGCGCCAACGCGGCCGCGAGAGCTAGGCCTGCGTAAACTCCGTTGCGAATCAGATTCATCGGGGGTCCCTTTACTTCAGAGTCTGCAGATAGGCGAGAACGTTGTGCATCTCGTCATCGGTGTATTTTCCGAGCAGAGCGACGTGAGCCTGCAGCGGATCATTCACGGTGTACTTCACTTCGCTTGTCGGCCATGAGCGGTAACGCCCTGCCACATCGCGCAATGCAATAGTGAACTCATCGCGATAGGCGAGCTTGCCGGTTATTGTTTTTCCGTCGGCCTGCGTCACCGTAATGGTGGCGACGGGCGCAGCGCCTCGCCCGCCGGCAGGATAGAGCATGCGCTGCAGCAATGTGAGTCCTTGGAGTCGTGTCGCAACGCTAGCCAAATCGCCGGCTGCCGAGTGGCACGTGGTGCATTTCCCTTCGCCATCAAAGAACGCTTTGCCTGCGGCGGCATTTCCGGTTGCGAGATCCTCGGGGCTAACGCGCTGGCGTCCTCCCTGTTCCGAGTCCGCCTTAGTCTTTTGATCGTGAATGAACGCGACCACGGCAGCCAAATCCGGATCGGAAAGATTGAAAGATGGCATTCCCTTGTCGACGCGACCACCGTGCACTACGGGCCCAATCTGATCGCCACGCACATCCGCGGCAACTACCGCTGAGCGAGTGAGGTCGGGGCCTGTTTCGCCTCCGCCTGCATCGCGGCCATGGCAAAATGCGCAATTCTGCTGAAATATCGCCTGACCTGCATCGATTTGCGCTTGCGGATACGTTTGCGGAGTGGCCGTAGGAGGCGGGGCCTGCGAGGCGGGACTCTCCGTCGAGGGAACACGCGGCCGCGGAGCTTGCGGTGCCGCCTGTCCCCACGTGCGAAGAGCGGCAAACGTTGTCAGCGCAAATATAAACGCCAGCGTGCCTGTGCCAATTAGTTTCTTAAGACTCATCTCCACCCCACAATGATTCCGGCGCAGAATTTAATCTCAATCGCGCGGAAAATCAAGCATCGTTTACGTTAACGTAAGCTATTTTCCGGCATCATGTGTTCTGATGCACTTCGCAGTCCGTTAGCGATTGCTCCTGGCTGCAACTAGTGGCCGGCTTTTTCGCCAAGTCCACCGAGTTGCTGCAGAAAGCTCGAGCCGTGCGGAATCGATCCGCCGAAATTCTTCGCGATGGTTTGCCCCATGTCCGCCAGTGTCGAACGAATTCCAAGACTTGCGCCACCAGCAACGCTCGGGCTGAAGGCCAGTATCGGCACATATTCGCGCGAGTGGTCCGTGGTGGGATTCACCGGATCGGGATCGCATCCGTGGTCCGCTGTGATGAGGAGCAAATCCGATGGCTCCATCTGACGCAAGAATGGGCCGAGCAGCTCGTCAAATTCTTCAAGCGATCGCGCGAAGCCTTCGACGTCTTTGCGATGTCCGTAAAGCATGTCGAAGTCGACGAGATTGGCAAAAATCAGGCCGCGCGTTTCACGCGCAAGCGCTTCCTTGAGTTTCGTCATGCCGTCTGCGTTATTTTTTGTTGTAACGTAGTTGCCGACGCCGCGGCCGTTGTAAATGTCATGAATTTTTCCGATGCCGAAGACCGGCACTCCTAAGTCACCGAGCACATCGAGCAGCATTGGCTTTGGCGGCTCGACTGCGTAATCGTGGCGCCGCTCAGTGCGGTGAAAATTTCCTGAAGCTGTACCGATAAACGGGCGGGCGATTACGCGGCCCACTCGATTGGGTCCGTCGCAGAGTTTGCGCGCGATTTCGCACTCGCGGTATAGCTCCGCGATGGGAATCACCCCTTCGTGGGCGGCGATTTGGAAGACGCTGTCGCCCGACGTATAGACGATCGGGAAGCCGGTTCTGACGTGCTCTTCACCGAGCTCTTTGATAATTTCGGTTCCTGAAGCGGGTTTGTTGCCCAACGTGCGGCGGCCGATGCGGCGCTCGAATTCGGCGATGAGATCTTTCGGGAATCCGTGCGGATAAACCGGGAACGCTTGATCGAGCCAAATGCCCGCCATTTCCCAGTGTCCGGTGGTTGTGTCCTTTCCCGGCGAGACCGTGGCGCCTTTGCCATACGCACCGGTCGGCTTGGCGATGGGCGTAAGATGCGCAAGCGGCTTGATATTCGCAAGGCCCATCACGACCAGATTCGGCAGGCGCAAAGGCCGAGAGCGCGCGATGTGGCCGATTGTGTCGCGCCCGACGTCACCATATTGCGCGGCATCCGGCAGTTCGCCGATGCCGACGCTATCGAGAACAATCCAGATGACGCGTTCAAATCGCGGCTGGGTTGCATTCATATTCGACCATTCCCATTTTGAGCCGACGCTGATTATGAGACCCGGAGACGGTGGCGTCCAGCATCACCGACAGCCTGGCGTGGAGGCACGGGCTTTAGCGTGCGTGTCTCTGTCGACCGCGATTGCCAGTGTTGCCTACCAGGAAACGCAGCCAGGAAAGTGGTGTTGACCCGACCGCATCGACATATGTAGACTTATTGCGTGAAGAAGACACCGCGACTGTCGCCGCAAACTATACGCCTTCTCGAACGCTTCGCTTCGCGTCCTTCGGCATGGCAATACGGGTATGGACTCAGCCGCGAGACGGGCCTGAAATCCGGGACCCTTTATCCGATTCTTATGCGGCTGGCCAAATACGGGATGCTCGAAACCAAGTGGCTGACGACCGAAGAGGGAGTTCCGCCGAGACACACCTATCGCCTGACACCAAAGGGCGTGGAAGTGCTGCGCGAGCTGCCTGCGAAATACAAACTCCGCATTCGCGGCGGCGCACCCGCGCTGAACGAGGGTGGCGCATGATGTTTAGGCTCCCAATTCGGCAGGTTGCGACGGCTTTGCTGCGCGGTGCGCTGAAAATCGCGCCGCCTCATGCCGCTGAATGGGGTCGTGCGATGCTTGCCGAACTTCATCATATTGAGAGCGAGTGGTCGGCGCTGGCGTGGTCGATTGGCAGCGCGGGCGTACTCACCAAACACGCCTTCTTAGCTCTATTCGTTACCAGCAACACTCAAACCGAGGGCAATTTCTTCCGTAAGGAGAAACCCATGCGCAAAAGCACAGCCATTGCGGCAGCAGTTTGTATTGCCGCTTCCCTGCTCTTCTTCGCGGCACCGACCTTCCGCGACGCCTTTCAGCTTTCCGTAACTCAATGGCGCGGCCTGATGCGTGCCGCGTTCAGCACCCGATCTGCCTACTCCTTTGATCCGGGTCTGGATCACGACAAGATTGCCCGGCTAGCCCGACAAAATCACGATGCAGAGGAGCTTGCCTTCGCCGCTTTGCACGGCAGATCTGGCCACAGCACGACAGAACAAGCCGAGGAAGCCGTGCGCATCGATCCTCAACTCACATGGATCTATGCCGTTTTGGCCAATTGGCACCGGCCAGAACCCAATATCGATGAGTGGATTTCCATGCTGCACAAATTCGATCCACAAAACGCTGTTCCCTATTTGATTCAAGCTGAGGTGGTCGAGACGAATGACATCTTCGTTCGGAAACTGCCTTATCGCGGATATTTGACTGATCCAGCTTGGCTGAATGCCATGGCTTCCGCCTTCGCATCGCCGAAGATCGACACATATGGGGATCGTGTGAAGAATTTAGACCGCGAGGTGGCGCAGCGATATGGCATCTACGATGCTCATGCGGCGCAGAATGAGTATTTTTTGATTGCTGGCGCTTTCCCGGGGCTCGGAAATACAAATGACTACGTGACGCTGCTGGTGGATTCCGGCAACAATTTTGCCGCTCGCGGCGATTACGCCGGGGCGGAAAAGCAATACCGGCGGGCGGCGCACTTTGGCGAGATGGTGGAGGATTCGCGGTCGGTGAGTCCGACGCCGTACCGGTATTCGGCCTTAGCTGCGATGCTTCTGCAAGGTCCTTACCGACAACTCGGCGCTTTGTATGAGAAAAAGGGTGACGCGGTTCAGGCGAGGCATTTCGCCGATCTTCTCGTTGATGGCGAACGCGTGCGGCGCGACGACCTCGCGCGAGCCCAGGTATATTTTGAGAGCAGGCCGACTGAAAACAGGAATGCCGGAATTCTGGGAGTCGCCGGAATCGTCATGTTCCTGTGTTTCGCGATTCTGCCGCTCTGCGCAATCGTTACGGTTGCGAGGAGCGGATCGATCAGGCTGAGCAAGCTTCGCAGCGGAGCCTTTACGAGAGTGTTCGCGCGCAGCAGTGTGATTGGACTACTGATCTCAACTGCGGCGCTCTATCTGACTTACCGGCCGTATGCAGAGATGTTTCGCACCTATCTACGAGGCGGTGATCCCACTTCCCTGCTGACGGTCGCCGCATTTTTGAACGATCTTGACTATTCGCAAACCCCGCCGCCGCATCAGGCGCTGTATAGCCTGTGGACATTCCCGATGTATTTCTGGGCGGGAGTCATCGTGTTGTGCTTCGTGGCGCTCGCCTTGGTAACGGCAAAATTTATCTGGCAACGACGGCCAGAGCTGCCGGCATAGCGAAGCGCTTTGCCTTTATTGGGCGGCACTGGTCGGACTTTCACCTCGTGGTTAAATCGCCAAAGCGCCCTCTCGCC
>DATEGW010000229.1:0-7798 GCA_035279845.1 Candidatus Acidiferrales bacterium
TTGGTCGGACTGGATCCCGCCTTGCAGCATATTTCACGGCTGGATGGGTCTTTCTCTCGCTAGTCTCCGGACCGCCAAGCAAAAGGGTGCCATGACGGTGTTGGAAAACGCCGGCCGTCACCCTCGGCACTGGCACCAGGCCGGCGTAGAAGAGTGCCTGCGCTTCGGCATCAAACCGCGCGAACGCAGCACAACCCTGCCATCTTTGTTAATTCGACGCATGAAGCGGGAATTTGAACTCTGCGACCGCGTCGTGGTCCCCTCCACGATTGCGTACCGCAGCTTCGCCGAGTTTGGAATGGCGCATAAGACAGTAATCGTTCCGACCGGCGTCGATACGAATGCGTTTTCTCCACGACCGCGACAGGAAAACCGGGATGTGTTCCGCGCGTGTTTTGTCGGTCGCGTGGAATTGGCCAAAGGCGCGGGCTATCTGCTACAAGCCTGGAAACGTCTCGCTTTGCCTAACGCCGAACTCCTGCTCGTTGGTGAGGTAAAGCCGGAGATGAATGCGCTACTTCGAACGCACGCGGACGCAAGCGTTCGCATGACAGGAATTGTCCCACCACAAAAACTTGCGGAACATTACCGGGAATCCGACGTTTTCGTCTTCCCTTCGGTGAATGAAGGGCTGGCTCAAGTGCTACTGGAAGCAATGTCGTCAGGGTTGCCGGTTATCGCGAGCGACTACTCCGGGGCGGTGGATTGCGTAACAGATGGGAAAGAAGGCTTCGTGATTCCCGTGCGCGATGTGGACAGGCTCGCGGAAGCCATCCTGTGGTGCTACCAGCACCGCGACGAAACGCGAGCGATGGGCATAGCGGCCCGCGCAAAAATTGAAACCCAATTCACGCTCGAACATTACAACCAAAGGCAAATAGCATTGTATCGGGATCTAACCGGCAAGTAGGGATCTGCTGCCTACCCGCCGTAGGCCGAATGCTTCATTTTATTTCACTGCCGAAGTCACATCGATCTCACGAGGGAAAGCGTCACGGGTCGCCGCAGGTGTCAGCACTTAAGCGGAAAAGCCGATTGAAGTCTTGGAATCCGGGAATACTATTGCTGGCTATATAAAGGAGAGCCCCATGCCTTGCAATCCGGAAATGCTTAAAAGCGTTCCCCTGTTTGCCCTGCTTGACGACGATGAGCGAGCTGTTCTTGCCGCGCAAGTGGATATCAAGACATTCGCGCCGCGCGAGAGAATTTACAAGATGGGCGACCCGAGCGGCCCTGCCTACGTGGTGCGCGACGGCAAGGTCCGAGTCACGACCGTGGACGAGGACCATCAGGAAGTGATCATCGACGAGGCCGGCGACGGAGAATTTTTCGGATTCGCGTCAATGATCGAGCAAATCCCGCATCAGACGAGCGCGATTGCGCTGGACGAGACCACTTGCCTGGAAGTGACGCGCGACGACATTCATGCTTTGCTGATGCGCAAGCCACACGCGGGTATGGATCTGCTTACCGTACTGGGGCGCCAATTTCACGCTTCGCAGGGACTGGTGCGCGTGCGCGCAAACCGCAATCCAAACGAAGTGATCGAAGAGAAAGAGACACTGGGCGAGCGAGTCGCCGATTCCGTTGCGGGCTTCGGTGGCTCGTGGACATTCATCACGATTTTTGGCGTCGCGATGACAACTTACGCGCTGATCAATATTTTTCTCGGTCGCAAGGCGTGGGACCCATACCCTTTTATTCTGCTCAACCTGTTTCTTTCGATGCTTGCCGCCATTCAGGCGCCGGTGATCATGATGAGTCAGAACCGGCAGGACAAGAAGGACCGCGTTCGAAGCGAGCTTGACTTTGAAGTGAATCGCCGAGCCGAGTCGGAAATCAAAGCGCTGGCTGCAAAACTGAACCTGCTTGACGACAAATTGGACGACGTGGGAGGCATGCTGCGTCAGAAAATGCTCTAGCTCAGGCGGGCGTCCCTTGCGCTGAGGAGCTGCCCTTTACTGCTTGTTGAGATTGCCTGCGCCGACAATCGGCGGCGACGAGGCGGATTTGGTCGTAGGTAATGTTATCGGGCAAAGCGTCTTTGAGCGGCTTTAAGCGGTCCGTACCGAGTTTTGCGCACTGCTCCGCAATTGACTTTCTTATTTCGCTATCCACCCACTTTTCGTGAAGGGAAATCCGTCCCGCTTCGATGAGTTCGGCGATGGTCGCCGATACTGTCTGCATCCTCCTCCCGCGAATCTCTGCAATTTCTTCGATCGTATAGCCCGCATCCAACAGGCGCAGTGTCTCCCGTTCCGGTTCGGTGAGCATTCGCGGCGCGGCAGGCCCGGGCGGAGGCGGCTGTAAATTTCGTACGATCTCTAGAATCCGCTCGCCGTATCGCGCTGCTTTCTCTTCCCCGATTCCAGAGACGTGCAGCAGCGCGGACATCGACTCCGGCCGCGCAGCGCAAATATTTTGCAACGTCGAATCGGGAAAAATCACGAACGCGGGAAGCCCTTGCCGATCGGCTTCGAGCTTTCGCCATTCGCGTAGGCAATTTGCCAGAACTGCACTATTCGGATCGTTTGTGGACTCACGCTCGCTTCTTCGTTTTCGCGAACTCTTGCCGGCCCTTGGCTTTGGCTGCGCCGCTTTGTCGAGCCAATCGGTTTCGCACCCGCATACGTCGCAAGCGTTGCAGGATTGCCATTTGGGAATCTCGCCAAAGTATTTGCATACTTCGAGATGGCGGCACGACTTGGCGTCCACAAACGCGCGGATGGTGTGATACCGCTGCCATGCGCGCTCTTTTTCACCTCGATCGCCAATCTCTCCAATGAAATGCGCGAGCAAAGCCGTGTCGCGCTTCTGCCACAGGACAATGCAATCGGCGGGCAGACCGTCGCGTCCCGCGCGCCCTGCTTCCTGATAATACTGTTCGATCGATTTCGGGAGCGAAAGGTGAATTACCGCGCGTACATCTGCCTTATTGATGCCCAGACCGAAAGCGATGGTGCCGACAAGCACGCGCGCTTCGCCGTTGGTCCAGCGAGCCTGATTTGCCTGACGCGACGCAGCGTCCATTTTACCGTGGTAAGGAATCGCTGTGATTTGCTGTTCACTCAGGAACGCAACGGTCTCGTCCACGCGCTTAATCGTCGGCGAATATACGATCAGGCTGGCCCCTTCGTGCCGGCGTAGCGCTCGCAGCAGCAATTCTCCCTGGGTCCTGGAGTTGGTCTCGCGAACGATGTAGCGCAAATTTGGGCGATTGAAGCTTGCGATGTATTTGTGGGCATTTCGCAGGCGGAGTTGATCGACGATGTCATGCCGGACATGACGCGTGGCGCTAGCCGTGAACGCGGCTATCGGCACATCCGGAAATTCGGTGCGGAGGTTTTTCAATTGCCGGTACTCAGGCCGGAAATCGTGCCCCCATTCTGAGATGCAGTGCGCCTCATCAATTACGAAGAACGAAAGCGGAGAGGTTTTAAGCCACTCGATCGTGTCGTGACGAACGAGGCGCTCCGGCGAAAGATAGAGAAGCCGGTATTTACCGCTTTGCGCGGCCTGAGTGATACGCGATTGTTCACGCTCCTGGAGGGAGCTATTCAAGAAGGCGGCGGAAATTCCCATCTGGGAAAGTTGTGCTACTTGGTCCTGCATTAGGGCGATGAGCGGCGAAATCACAATGGCGGTTTGGTCCGAAAGCGCCGCCGGTAATTGGTAGCAAAGCGATTTACCGCCGCCGGTGGGCATTACGACGCATGTATCATGCCGACCGAGCAAACTGCGGACGATCTTCTCTTGCAGCGGCCGGAATTCCCGGTAGCCCCAATGCCGCTGTAATGCGGCGAAAATATCGTCTGGCGCGGACACGTGTGAAATTCTAAAGGGCCACGCGGCGGGCGTCCACAAGAGAGAGCATTACTCTCGGAGAATTGCGCCGACTTAACGCCTAACGCATTTTGTCATTGCGACGATATAGAGTATGTGGGCTGGTGCGTTCGTTCGCATGGCGGCCCTTGACTATGGCCGTCACGCTCATCCCCGGCATTCGCGAACGGGTCGCTCGCATCCAGACCACGCCTGCGATTCCCATGGTCCTCCAACCTCTGCTCAAGATGCTGGCTACGCCTGCAGAAGATGTGGACGTCAACGAAATCGTCCGCCTGATCTCGTATGACAACACAATCGCGGCACAGTGTCTGCGTGTAGCCGGCTCGCCACTCTTCGGGCTTGCGCAACCGCCGAGATCGATCGCAGCGGCCGTAGTGATTCTCGGATTGCGCCGGGTTGAATCGATTCTTTTGACCTGCTGCATGGGCCAAGCGTTTCCGGCGCGAAAATCGGGGCTGGATCCTAACGTTTTCTGGAAGCATTCGCTCGGCTGCGCGATGGTGTGCCGCAAATTGAGCGAGCGGCTCGCGCGCGCCGATCGCGAGAAAGCATACGTTGCCGGGCTGCTCCATGACATCGGATTTCTCGTCAACGCGCTCGTGGTTCCTAACGAATTCGTCGCGGCGGCATCGAAAGCCGCAAGAGAACAAATTCCTCTACACTTGGCGGAACTCGAGACAATAGGATTCACACACTGTGAGACGGGTCAGGTCCTCGCACAGCAATGGTCTCTCGCACCTGAGATCGCAAATGTGATCGCTTATCATCATTCGGTGGAAGAATGCCCGGAGCCGCGCTCGCTCGTGGCCCTGGTGCACCTGAGCGATCTGATGTGCCGCATGCGCGGTTTGGATTACGGATATTACGAAACTCAGAGTGTCGATCTGCTGACCGATCCGGCATGGGCGATCCTTGCGCAGGAACACAAGGAACTCGCGGACGTCGATCTAGAGCTCTTTACGTTTGAACTGGACGATGCCGTGGGGCAAATCTCAGAGATCGTCGCGACGGTATTCGGTCGAGCCACGAAAATGTAATGAACCGCCCTCGCCTATTCGATTGCCTGCCAGAGTACGTAAGTGAGGAAGTTACTGCTGAAGTCCTGCAAGTGAAGCCGTAACGAGGAACAAACGTTTAATCCCCAGCTCTCGGCCCGTAGCGTCGTACCACTCAGCAAGAGTGTGAGCTCCGCCGCCTTTTCCCCCGCCACCCAGCGAGACAGCCGGAATCTTCATGGAAAGAGGCAGATTTGCGTCGGTCGAGCTGCTTTCGATGCGCGATGAATTCTGCAAAAAACGGTCTACGTCGCGAAGCGTCTGCAACAGCGGCGAATTATCTGGCAACTTTCCCGCCGGCCGGGAGCCGAGCGACCGCACCTTCATCTGCAATGTGCCAATGGCGGAACGTCGCGCGGCAATCTCCGCTGCCATCCCCGACTGCATGGCGTCACGCAGAGAAGTCTCCAAACGGCCAAGCTCGGCTTCATTTTCCGAACGCAGATCGACCTTTACGGAAGCATCGCCGGGAATCGAATTAACCGAATTGCCGCCCTCGATCACGCCGAAGTTAAATGTACTGCGGGGCGAGTCGGGCAGACGAATCGCAGAAAACTGCACGATACCGCGAGATAGCGCCGTAATCGGATTCGGCATCCCGAAATCGGACCAACTATGCCCGCCCGGCCCGGAAACGGTGAATTCGAATCGGCGTGAGGCAATTCCCTGCGTAGTGATGTGCGCTGTGGAAGGACCGTCGATGGCAATGACAGCCGCGAGGCGTGAACCATAAGCATCGACGAGCGCGCGAATTCCGCGCAGATTGCCTTCGCCTTCTTCGCCAACATCCGCAGCGAAGACGATCGTGGCGTCCGTGCGGAGACTGGATTCAACATAGGCGCGCGCGACTGCGACGAGCGCGGCGAGTCCGGCGCCATTGTCCGAAATACCTGGCGCCAGCAAGCGTTTGCCATCGCGACGAACCTGGACGTCCGTTCCGGCGGTAAATACCGTGTCCAGATGAGCGGCGACGAGCACGATGCGGTCAGTCTGCATGCCGATTCGCTCGACGACTACGTTGCCCGTCTCGTCGATGCGGGCCTTATAGCCCATATCGGCAAAAATGGATTGCAAAAGTTCGGCGCGGCGCTTTTCGCCGTATTCAGGCGCGGGAGTCTCAGTGATGCGAATTTGTTGTTCGGTGACCCACGCGCTGCTGCCATCGATCCAATTGAGCGCTTGTGCGCACGCAGGATCCTGCGCCAGGCGCACGATCGACGGGTCAGTAGCACTGGCGGGAAATGTCGCCATAAAAACCAAGATACAGCAGATGAACGCGAATTTCACAGCTTTTGCGAGCCTTATCGCCAGTCATCGAGAATATATACGCCGGCACGGTTGTAACCCGCGAACGAATCGCCGGTCTCCATGGCGACGCCCTGCATCGCCGTGCGAAAGCCGAGATTCACCATGCAACGGAACGCCTCGCGTCGCGCCAGATTTACGCCGGCCGTGATCTTCGCGGCGCCGCTCGACACCGCAAAATCGCGGACTGCACGGACGAGGGCGGCAAGTGCTTCATCCGCATGCGCATCGGGCCGAACGGCGGCAAATTTCACGTAAACGACGCCGCTTCCGGCTTCGCTGCCCGGACCAGCGTGGCACACGGCAAAACCCAAGACCTGCGAACCGTGCGAAATCATCACCGTGTCGCCTAATTTTTGGCGGTCCACCATGTCAATTTGGTGCGAGAGATCGAGTCCAGAAAAATTCCTCTCGCTGAGGCTGCGGCAATCCGCGAGGAAGGCCGCTTTGTTTTCGGGCGCTGTCTCCGAGAATCTCGCTACATCGGCACCGACGTCATCCTGCCAGCCGGATATTTCCTTGTTCATCAGCGCCACCAGATCGCGCGGCCAAAATCCGAATTTCTGGTACAGCGTCATATGCTTGGGGCTGTGCGGGAATGTGAATAGGCCGAGATGCGTGTTGCCCCAACGCCGAAAAATCTCCATGGTAGGTGCGAGAAGCTGCTGCGCAACTTTCTTATCCCAATATGCGGGATCGACAGTCAGCGGCCCAAAATAACCAAAGCTGCCCCAGTTCTCGGCAAAATTCGATCCGATGAGCTTCTCTCCCTCGAAGGCACCCAGCGCCGCAGACGGGTCCGCCATCCAGCGCGAACGAACGTAATCCGCATCACCTCCAAAACGCGACGGATCGGGAACACCAATAAAAGTACCGAACGCCAAGCGAAACACGCGATCGGCTTCGGCCAGATCAGGTTCCTGCAGATGCCTTATTCCGATTTGCTCGGGCGTAGGAGATGTTGACGTCATTGCATCCTCTCTTTGTGAATCGATTCGCTTCCACGTTTGGAGTGCCGGCTTCGCACGGAGGTTGCCGCAAGCGAGTCGGCCGGGTCCGGATACTCGAGGGACACCAAGTACAGTCCTTCGGGCGAAGCGGTGGGGCCGGAGGCATTCCGGTCACGCGCCTCAAATATCCGCTGAACATCCGCAAGAGTAAATTTAGCTCGTCCTACTTCAATGAGCGTGCCCA
This sequence comes from Candidatus Acidiferrales bacterium, assembly GCA_035279845.1. Lineage (GTDB taxonomy): Bacteria > Acidobacteriota > Terriglobia > Acidiferrales > UBA7541 > Palsa-295. Next base: position 7,401 of record DATEGW010000229.1, read on the forward strand.
CAATTTTTCTCACCATGTAACGCAAGAACGAACGCCCGCGCACCACATACGCGATTTCGTCACGGTCAGGCTCGCGCACAATTTCAGACGAAAAGATCATCCGCGTCATATCGCGATCGTCATCCTCAATTCCAGACGCCGCTGCAAATGACGTGAAATCGCGCTCGCCTTCAAAAAGCCGTGCAGCGGCCGCCATCGCGTGTTCATCGAGCGGCCACGGATAGTGCAGCACACGGAGGTGATCGAAGGGCGAAAGTACTTTGCCGCGGAAAATCCGGTAGCGATATGTCTTCGCCTGGGATTGCCAACGCGAGTGGAAATCGGGGCCGACTTCTTCCGCCGCAACGATGCGGATTGTTGGCGGTAAAAGGCCATTTAGAGCACGCTGAAATTCCAGG
>DATEGW010000230.1:0-2263 GCA_035279845.1 Candidatus Acidiferrales bacterium
CGGGTGTCGGCGCAGGGTTCTGCGTCGCCGCTGGGCCAGCGGCCGGATTGCTATTGGAACTCTGCGCGGCCAGGCCAACCGCGATGGCTCCGCAGCCTGCCAATGCCAATGGAAGAACGATTGCGCGAACGCGTGAGATGCCCATGAGCTTGCCCCCTCGCTATGAATTTCGTCCGCGCACAATAACACAACTCGATGGCAACAAGGTATCTCAGTTATTCACGACAATAAGACGAGAAATTCATCCTGAGGGCCGCGAAACGGTCCGAACGATCTCTCTGGATTTCGGCCGTGGGGTTCCCTTGCGTGTGAATGCGCCTATTTTTCGATCCGAACAATAATGGCAGGCTTTTTGCCCACGCGCAGGGTGTGATCGCCGGGCTGACTCGAATCAAACGTATACGTAGGCTCGTTTACGCGCGCGCCATTCCACTCGACCGCGCCCTGCTTAATCAGCCGCTCCGCTTCAGCGCGTGACGGAGCAAGCCCGGCAGCGGCAATCGAAGCGGCGAGTTTCACTTTGCCGGCCGCAGGCAAAGAAAAGACCTTCATCTCAGAGGGCAATTGGCGCTTGCTGTAAATCAAATCCCACTCTTCCCCGGCCTTTTTCGCGGCTTCCTCGCCGTGGAACTGCGCCACGATCACGTGCGCCAATTCCAACTTCGTTTTTTTCGGATGCAGTGCGCTGGTGCGCACTTCTTCGCGCATCCGGACAATCACGGGTGAAGCAAAATCCGTCAGCAGCTCGTAATACGACCACATCAGGTCGTCCGTGATCGACATCAGCTTGCCGAACATTTCGCCGGGCGCTTCCGTAATCCCCACGTAATTGCCGAGGCTCTTTGACATTTTTCTTTCGCCATCGAGTCCCACGAGAATCGGCATCGTCAACACGGTTTCCGAAGTCTGTCCATACTCGCGTTGGATATCGCGATGAACGAGCAGATTGAACTTCTGCTCCGTCGCGCCAAGCTCAACGTCCGATTGCAGCGCGACCGCGTCATAAGCCGTGAGCAGCGGATAGAGCAGTTCGTGGACGGAGATCGGCTGACTCTTCTCGAGGCGCGAACGAAAATCCTCCCTCTCCAGCATTCGCGCCAGCCGGTAATGCCCGCACAGCTTCACAACTTCATGGCTCGGCATTTTTCCCAGCCATTCGCTGTTGTAACGAACTTCGGTCTTTTCGCGGTCGAGGATTTTGTAAACCTGCGCCAGATATGTTTTCGCGTTTGCGTCTACCTGTTCGCGCGTGAGCGGCGGCCGCGTTTCGGAAACGCCGGTCGGATCGCCGATCATCGCGGAAAAATCGCCAATCAGGAAAATTGCCGTATGCCCCATATCCTGAAAGTGCTTCAGCTTGCGCAGCACAACCGTGTGGCCAAGATGAATATCGGGCGCCGTAGGATCGACGCCGAGATAGACGCGCAAAGGCTTGCCCGTTTTCAGCGAATTTTCGAGCCTGGTCTTCAGCTCGTCCTCGCGAATAATCTCCGCCGCGCCCTTTTTCAGGTACGCAAGCTGCTCCTCAACGGGCTTGAATGCCACTTTCTCCACTAACTCTTCTCCCCGGCCGTCATCACGCGGCGTCCCTCAATGCGGAAGCGACCGTCTAGCACGATCCTCACCGCTTCGGTGTAAATTCGATGCTCCTCGCGCAGAATTTTTGCCGAAAGCGTTTCCACCGTATCCGCATCCTCAATCGGAACCGCCGCTTGCATCACAATCGGCCCCGCATCTAGATTCTCATCCACGAAGTGAACCGTGCATCCCGAAATTTTCGCACCATGCTCAAGCGCCTGCCGCTGCGCCTCCAAACCCGGAAACGCAGGCAGCAGCGAGGGGTGAATGTTCAGAATGCGATTCGGAAAGGCCGCGACAAAATAGGCAGAAATCAGCCGCATATAACCCGCAAGGCACACCAGATCGACCCTCGCTTCCTTCAGTGCTGCCACAACCAGTTTGTCATAGTCCTCGCGCTCGAGCCCCTTCGACGGAATCACCTTCGCCGCGATTCCTCGCGCACGCGCTCGCTCGAGCCCCGGCGCATTTTCGCGATTGCTCACCACGATCGCAATCTCGGCGCGAGGAATCTTTTCCGCCGCAACGCTCTCTGCGAGCGCCTCAAAATTCGATCCGCGCCCCGAAAGCAACACCCCTATTTTTTTGGTCATAATTTTTTTCAAGCTAGCGAAATTAGCACACTTCGGCGAAGCGGCAAAACCGCCAGATCGCGTTATGACTTTTAAGTCTGGATTACCGAATT
>DATEGW010000231.1:0-11478 GCA_035279845.1 Candidatus Acidiferrales bacterium
CATGCTGATGGACGTAAACCCGGGAATCGTATTCAGCTCATTGATGAAAATCCTGCCTGTACGCTTCTCGAGGAAGAAGTCACATCGAGCCATTCCTGCGCCATCGATCGCGTGAAATGCGCGCACAGCCAGGTCCTGGAACTGCGCTGCCTGCTTCTTTGCAAGCGGCGCTGGAATCACCAAACGCGTTCCTTGCTCGAGATATTTCGCGGTGTAGTCATAGAATTCGCGATGTGGCACGATTTCGCCGGGAATGGAAGCCTTCACTTCATCGTTGCCGAGTACGGCGACCTCGATCTCCCGCCCCACGACATTGCGCTCAACCAGAATCTTCGTCGCAAATTCAGATGCCAAATTGAGAGCGGGCGCAAGATCTTTGGCCGCTTTCACGCGCGTCATTCCGACGGATGATCCAAGCGTTGCCGGTTTCACAAACACAGGAAACTTAAACTTCTTTTTTATAAGCCGTACAACAGCCGCGGACTCTCGCTCCCAGTCGGAACGCCGGATCGCCAGATAAGGCACAATCGGCAAACCCTCCTGTGCGAAAAGCCTCTTCTGCACGTCCTTATCCATGCCTACGGCAGACGAAAGCACTCCCGGCCCAACGTACGGAAGTCCTGCCAGTTCGAGAAAACCCTGAATCGTACCGTCTTCGCCGAACGTCCCGTGCAACACTGGGAAAACCACATCCACCGTAATGCTTGGGCGGCCTCCCTGCTGGGAAGGAACGATTGTCGCGGCCGTGGGATCGGGAGGCAGAAAAACACGCTCCCCTGTGCGCAGCACTTCCGGCAGCATTTTCTGCGCACCGGTGCCTACAAGCCACCGTCCGTCTTTCGCAATACCGATAGGAACCACATCGTATTTTTTTGGATCGAGAGCGCGAATCACGGACGTGGCCGAAGCAAGGGAAACCTCATGCTCGCCTGAACGACCGCCAAAAAGCACACCGACGCGCAGCCGCTTTTCAGAACTCATGAAAAATTATCTCCGATTGCAGAATGGTCTCTAGGATTTCAGAAAAACAGTCGTTCACAAAATCTTCTTTCCCAATCCTGAAAGAACCAACTCGACTCCCAACGTAGCGGTCGTATTGTGCAGATCGATCACGGGGTTTACCTCGACCAGCTCGAAAGAAACCATCGAACGCGTATCCGCAATCATTTCCAGCGCAAGGTGGGCTTCGCGATACGTCACGCCGCCGCGCACCGGCGTTCCTACACCGGGCGCGTCAGCCGGGTCCACAAAATCCATGTCTAGGCTCACGGCGATTCCTGCAGTATCGTCTCCGGCAAAGCGCAGAGCCTCCGCCATCACTTCACGCATTCCGCGCTCGTCGATATCGCGCATTGTGAAAACGTGAACGCCCGATTCCTTTGCGAAGCGCCGCTCCTTAGTATCTAAATCGCGAATGCCAACCAGCGATACGCTCCGAGGCTCAACGATTGGCACGAAGCCCGCAAGCCCGGTCAATTCGGCCGGCCCGCTTCCCATGATCGCCGCCAGCGGCATGCCATGAATGTTGCCCGAAGGCGAAGTCTCCGGCGTATTCATGTCGCCGTGCGCATCGAGCCAGATGAGGCCGATACGCTTTGACTCTTTGTGAAAATGCGCGGCGACACCCGCCACCGTTCCCGCCGCGATCGAGTGGTCCCCTCCTAACACCAGCGGGAAAAGATCCTCGTCCAACGTTTTTTTCACCGTCTCCGCGAGCAGTTTGCAAGTCTCTGCGATCTCGCCCAAAAATCGCGCCTTCTTCTCGCCGTATGGCTGCTCTTCAGGCTGGCGCACCTGAATATTCCCAATATCCTCCACTTGACGCCCAAGCTGCTTCAGCCGCGGCTGCAATCCCGCCACGCGCAATGCAGACGGTCCCATATCGACGCCGCGGCGGCTCGCGCCCAGGTCCATTGGCACACCGATGATGCGGACTTTTTCAGGCATTTTGGCGATCCCTTCGCGCCACCATCGCGCCGGGACACCCTAAGGATAGACGCGATAAAGCATCCGTGGGAAGGGGATCACTTCGCGAATGTGCTCCGTGCCGCATAACCAGGCAACTGTGCGCTCTAACCCCAGCCCGAAGCCCGCGTGCGGCACGCTGCCGTACCGGCGCAGATCGAGGTACCATTGAAACGCCTCTTCAGGCAGATTGTTCTCGTGAATCCTGCGAATGAGTGTTTCGTAACTGGACTGGCGTTCCCCGCCGCCGATAATTTCACCATACCCTTCGGGCGCGATCATATCGAAATTCAAAGCAAGCTCCGGCCTGTGCGGATCCTCGGCCATATAAAACGCCTTCATCGCCGAAGGATAATGGTGGATCATCACGGGCTTCTCAAACTGCCGCGAAATGATCGTCTCCTCATCGCCGCCGAAATCATCGCCGAACTTCGCCGGATTCCCCGCTCTTTGCAGCACATCAATCGCCTCTTCATACGTAATCCGCGGAAACGGCGGCTCGATCTTCGCGAGCTTTGAAGCATCGCGCTGCAGCGCGCCCAACTCCTTCGGGCGATTTTTCGCCACCGATTGCGCCATCGCGCTCACAAGTCCTTCGCCAAGCTGCATCATGTCTTCGAGCTGCGAATACGCCGCTTCCGGCTCGAGCATCCAAAATTCCGTCAAATGCCGCCGCGTCTTCGATTTTTCCGCGCGAAACGTCGGCCCAAACGTGTAAACCTTTCCGAGTGCCGCAGCCGTCGCCTCCACATAAAGTTGCCCCGATTGCGTGAGATACGCCTTCTGGTCATCGATGTAATTCACTTCGAAGAGTGTCGTCGTGCCTTCGCAAGCCGCCGGCGTAAACACCGGTGCATCGGTGAGCACATAGCCCTGCTCATCCATGAAATTCCGCGCTGCGCGAACTGCCTCAGCGCGAACACGCAAAATCGCGGCCTGCCGCGGAGTGCGAATCCACAAGTGCCGCCGGTCTAGCAAAAAATCGACGCCGTGCTCCTTCAACTGAATCGGATACGGTTCCGATTCCGCCACGCGCTGCACGACTTCCACAGCCGCGACGTGCATCTCATATCCACCTGGTGCCCGCGGCTCAGCCTGAATCTTCCCCGTCGCAATCACGCTCGATTCTTGCGTCAATCCCTTCAGTGCCTCGAAGGCCGCTGGATTTTCTTTCAGCGACACCACTCCCTGCATCAGTCCCGTGCCGTCGCGAAAAATTGGAAACAGCAATTTGCCCGATTCGCGCAGGTTGTAAAGCCAACCGCGAATCGTGACAACACTTCCGGCGTGTGCGCCGGCTTGTTCAATGGAAATAATTGGATTAGAAGATTCAGAATTCATCGGCAGTATTCAACGAAGAAAGGTGATCGGATCACGCGCCTTCAACTGCCTTTTCGGCAGTCTCCTCGAGCTTATCGAATGCCTCGCACACTCTGTCGAGCGAAGGATCCCCCGCCGCCTTCTCCTTCAACTCAAGCACCAGCGGCAGTTCCTCCGGATTCGCGCGCAACGTCTTCATCGCCGCATCCCAATCAATGGTACCCTCTCCCGGCAGCAGATGTTCGTCCTTCTCGCCATGATTATCATGCAGATGCGTCGTAACGATACGCCCGTGCATGAGTTCGAGACTCGCCGCCACGCCCGAATCGATATGGGCATGCCCGATGTCGAAGCAGTACCGCAAATCTTTTAAGTGCGTCTCTTTGACGAACTGTTGCAGCGATGCAGCCGATCCAAATTCTCCCGGTGTATTTTCCACGGCGATTGTCACCCCGCGATTCTTCGCAAACACAACGAGGTGCTCCAGCGAATTAAACGCCGCATCGAACGATCTGCCATCCGCCGCCTGCCGATTGTTACCTATATGCAGGATTAAATAGCGAAAGGGAATGCGCTCTGCCACTTCCAGCGCGCGCTTCACTTCATCCACCGCATCAATACGCCTCACGCGCTCCGGATCGGAAATTGAAATGGGAAAGCCGCTCTCGCGTCCCGGAGCCAAATCTCGTTGCGTCGGTGCGTGTAGCGACTGCAACGCAAGCCCGTACTCCTCCAAGCCACTGGCCAAGTCACGGATCGCCTGCGGCTCTGCATAATTAAAATGCGGATGCGCGCACCAAACCTCGATGTTCTTGATGCCACTGCGCGAAATTTCCGCCAACAGCGACGCGTTTAGCGATTGCCTGATATAGCGGTACGTCGAGAGAACCCGTTGCATTCTTGCCTCAGTAAAAGTGCCAATGAGAGTTCTATCGTCGGCGTAAAGCAAGTCCGCGTCAATAGGAGGCCTGCGACGCACTCGCAGTTCACACCCAAAGAACGCACCACTTCCAGCGCGGATGCTAGTAACACTGGAAATGGATGAAAAGAGCTATGCCGCCTGTGAGAGGAATTCGGCTTCGAAGCCCGATGGCACCATGCCGATCGCAGCGCCGCGCGCCAGCAATTCGCGCACCGCTCGACGTCCTTCGTCGCCATAATCGAGTGTCCAACGGTTCACATACATGCCCACAAATTTGTCCGCGAGCACAGGATCCATATCGCGCGCAAATTGCAAAGCATAGTTCAGCGCAGCATCGCGATGCTCAAGCGCATAACTGACGCTGTCGCGAATCACTCGCGCCACCTGATATCCGAGCTCTGGTCCGAGGCTTCGCCGAATCGCATTCGCGCCCAGCGGAAGCGGCAACGCAGTCTGCTCTTGCCACCATTGACCCAGATCGACCACGCGATGCAGCCCGATCTGCTGGAAGAGTAGCTGCCCTTCGTGAATCAGCAGCCCCGCCTCAACTTCCTTCGCCTGCACTGCTTCCAAAATCTTGTCAAACGGCATCGTCACCGTCTCGACATTTGGCTCAAAAAGCTTTAGCGCAAGGTAAGACGTCGTCCGCGTCCCCGGAATCGCAATCTTGCGTCCTGCGAGATCGGTTTTCTTCAGCGGATGCGAAGACACAACAATCGGACCATAACCCTCGCCAAAGCTCGCGCCGCAATCGAGCAACACGTACTTGTCTGCGACGAACGAGTATCCGTAAAAGCTCACCGCAGTCACATCGTAGACTTCTCGATGCGCCGCGTTATTCAGTGTCTCAATGTCGCAGAGGACGTGATCGAATTTGACGCCAGGCAAACGCACTTTCCCCGTCGCCAGGGCATAAAACATGAAGGCATCATCGCTGTCAGGCGAATGAGCAAGACTTAGCGTCGCCATTTTAGCCGTTTGTGCCGGTGTGGACATGGTCTGGGCTCCGTGTCTACCGTTTCGAATTTACGTTCGTTTTCATAGGTGACCAGGGACAGCACCGCCGTTGAGTTTTCCGCATGTGAACGAGAGCGTGCGTTGGTGCCGTACCTTCCGGTGTGAACGCGTTGAACGACGCAAAAGCATACCACAGCGCCCGTTCACCGCCTAGCAGACTGCGAACGATCGCGGACATCGGAACGGCAGCCCCACCGTAGAGGCAGCGATATGATTAGGGCTTCCGCCCCTGAGCCGTGCTTCTGCCTTTTTTCCGCATCTCGTAGCAAATATTGATCTCGAAGTAATTTCGCCGAAGTCACTGCACCGTGGATTCCGACTCCAGGTCTTCGGGAAGCACGGACGCATGGTGCACCACCAGCACCCATTTCCCTTCGCGAAGCACAAAGATATTCGTCGCCTGCACCACAGCCTCGTCGAACCCCTCCGCAAAAGCTGTCGTAAGTCGCACAGTGCACGCGGCCCACCCCACCGTTCCCTCGACGCTCACCCGCACGGTGCTTAGTGCCACGCGCACGCGGCACGTATTCGCAAAGACGCGTGCCCAGCGCTCCCGCACTTCGTCCCAACCCAGCAGCAAGTCCCATCCCGGCTGCACGCATTCGACGAAATCGTCATGCGCCCACACAGCTTCCATTCGCGCCAGATCGAGCGACGCGAATGCTGCGTAAAATTCCTGATTCGCTCGCCGGACCGCGTCCTCAAGTGTCATAGGTTGAGCGTTCGGTTGAGGGTTCATAAGAGCGTGATGCGTTGGGCGGAATTATATCCGATTCGCTGACCTATTGGGTTGCTTGGTCTTGCCGGATTGGATCATCCGCGCTCGCCGAAGCTCCGTGTTCATCCGCTTCATGTATCTTGCCGCTCGCGTCCCGAAAAAATGATTTGCGGCCGGACGTGCCGTAATCTTGTGGCAGCGCCTCGATCACATACTGCGCCTGCGACGCGCCTATATCGCTCGTGACTCGATAGAGAAAACGATATCCGCCGTCGCTTCCCGCGGCCAGCGGAGCGCTCACAAGCGCCGCTCTGTCCGGCGTCACCTGTTTCGTCGGTCCGGCGCCCAATTGCACCAACGAATCCGGCAATTTGCCGAATGTCTGCTCATACTCATCGACCGCCTTCCCCAGTGTCTCCAAATTTTGCGCCGCCGCATCCTCTCGCGCGGCTATGTCCGATTGCGCCCATTGCACCGATAGCTGTTTGATATCCAGCATCACCAGCCCGAGCGATAAAAGCTTCCAACTTCCGTCCTCGCGTACCATTCCGAATTCGTCCGACTGGCCGTTTACCACACTCACCGGAATGAACGCGAGATTCTCATGCACGCGCGCCGCACCGAACCGAAACTCCGTCGTACTTCCAGCCCGCTCGCAACGAATCACCGTGTGATTGTTCGGATCGGACGAGAGCATCGGCTTTCCTGAGTCGTCGGAAAGAGAGAAGCGCTGCATCAGCCGCTGGCGCTCTTCCGCCGGAAGCGCCCGATACGCTGCAGCATTCTCAGCCGTGAACGAATTTCCAAACGCGGTTTCATCTCCACGGCACGCCGCGCTCAAAACACGCGTCAACGCAGCAGCCTGACCCAAATCGTCAACATTCGCCTGCTGCGTCGCCGTTTGTATCTGTGCGGCCGCAGGACGGGCCCCGAATATACACAACGCCGCCACAAGGCACGTGTTAAAAGGCAAATTTCGCATCACGACTGGGATTTCGCCCGCGCTAGTATGGTTGCCAGTTCACGCGTGAACTTTGAACGCGGCATCACTTCTCCGCATCCAGCCACCCGCGCCCTCTCAGCCAACTCCGTCTGCACATGCGAAAAGAAGCCGATCACCGGAACATTCGGCGCGCTTCTCTTCGCGATCTCGATTGCGTCAAAGGGATTCGCCCGCGCATTCAAGTCGATCACGATAAGCTTAGGCGTATTCTTCGCGATTTCGGCGGTAAAGGTATCGGCAGTCGCGCAAGCCGTCAATTGAATCCCAATTTGCCGGGCAGTTTCACTCAGTTTTGCCTGAAAGAAAATGTCATCGATATAGGCGACCACAGCTGCCACATGCGCTCCGATTCAACCGCCGTCGAGTTGTCGTTCGAGATGACGCGCCACCGCAGTCAGCGAGTCAAAGACGCCGCTCGCTAGTTCTTGCACCTTCACTGTGGGAGCATGCAAATCGGGTACGAGATAAACGAGCATTCCGGCGGAGCGAGCGGCCCGTACACCAGGCTCGAGGTCCTCAAGCACAAGGCAATTCGAACTCGCCACTCCCAACCGCCGTGCTGCGAGTTCGAACAGATCGGGCGCCGGCTTACCGTTTTTCACCTCATCGCCAGCGGCAACCGCCGTAAAACCATTCAGCAATTCCGCATTGGAAAGAGAGCGCAATGCCCTGCTGCGTTCCGTGGAAGTAGCCACCGCCCTGGGAATATGTCGGTGATCGAGCAGGGCCAGCAATTTGTCCAGGCCAGTTTTCTTCGGGATGGGTCCTTTGGAGAATTCATCGGCGTCGAATCGCTTACACGCAATCCGAAATTGCCTGAGAGGAAAATCGCGGCCAAATTCCTCGACCAACATGCGCTCGGCGTCTCCTGTGTTCCGGCCCGCGAGCCGCGCGTATAGAGCATCGGACAATTCGTACCCGAACTCCTTGGCGGCGCGCTGCCAGGCTGACCGATACAAGGGCTCGGTGTCCAGCATCAGGCCATCCATATCGAAGATTACGGCACGGATCATACGGGAGTTGAGAAGAAGTTCAAACTCGGAAACGCATTTGGGGAACGTTTGGATTCGTAATCCGTATCGCTTAATGCTCCGCCGGCTCGTGGGCACCCACCGTCTCATCCGGCACGTCACCCACGCGGCCTTTGACGCGGTCGTACACACTGTAGTGGCAGGTCGACCCCAACGCCTCATTGTAATAAGTGGATACGCCGAGATCGGTTCGCAACTCCTCATTAAAGCGCCGCAAATCCCCAAGCTGCGTCACGCGAATGGGGATTTTCGTGCCATCATGCGTCAGAAGAAATTTCTGGTAACCCGCATCCCAAAGGTGCGTGAACTGTCCCTGCGCCATGATCGACGGAATCACGGTCATCTGAAACCGCCCTTCGGACGATTTCCGCAGCTCCGCGCCGCAATTGTACTTCTCGATCCGCACCACGCCACCCGAGCTTCGCACCGTGAAGCCCTTGGGCGAAAGTGACTCAATTTGTGCCTGATTGAAGGTCTTATTGACGTACCACATGGAAGGAACAGCATAAGAATTTCCCAACAGCCTGTAAAGCCAAAAATGTCGAAGCGAATACCCGCAATGCGCATCATATAAGCATGATTGCCAAACGATGTAGAAGCGCCTCCCTCTGAATACCGCATTGGCTCCTTGCTGCGGGCCATTCCGAATCTCGATTTTCTTGACCCAAACCGCCGATTCATCCACGCTGGCGGCGAGCCCATGTCCAGCTTGATCGAAATTCGGCAAGCAGTTCCCGCGGATACGGAAATCGTGTCACGCATTCTCGTGGAGGTTGCACAGTGGCAAGAACAGGCAGGCGCGCCCTTGTGGTTGGACGGAGAACTAGGTCCGGAAAAAATCGGCGCGGAAATTAGCTCCGGCCTATTCTTTGTGGCGGAGTATGCGAATGACCCGGCGGGCACAGTGAAGTTCCAGCTTGAGGACCAACTCTTTTGGCCAGATGCGCCGAACCCGGATGCGGCCTACGTTCACCGGCTTGCGGTCCGCCGTCGTTATGCCGGGAAAGGCATTTCGATGGCCCTTCTGGCGTGGGCCGTTGATCAGACGCAACGTCTCGGCCGCCGCTTCTTGCGTCTGGATTGCGATGCGGACCGCCCCAAGTTGCGCGCCATCTATGAATCGTTCGGTTTTCAGCACCACAGCTATCGTCATGTGGGCTCGTATTTTGTCGCTCGCTACGAACTCGACGTGCACGCGTGTGGAGTCCAATAAAGCGGGGCGCGGCGGCTTGCCGGGAGTCAGTCGTTCCGTGCAAAACTTCGATTCGATTTGTTAAACTGTACGACCGCGCCATCATCTCATTCACGGCCGAGATACATTGGCGCGTATGCCGTAGGTTTAAACGTAGCGCCGCGGCCTTCAGCGCGGGATCGTTTTACGTGGCACCTTAGAGAGAGCACGATTTGACCACAGCAAACCAAGAAACCGCATCCGCGGCAGCGGCGCCGGATTCGAGCCGAATTGGCGAGCACCTGCTCGACCGTATCGGCAATACGCCGCTCCTCGCACTCGACCGTATCGGTGCCGAATTTCCCAACATTAAAATTCTCGGCAAAGGGGAATGGTTCAATCCCGGCGGTTCCGTAAAGGATCGCGCCGCTTATTCAATGATCCGCGACGGAGAACGCCGCGGCCTTCTCCGTCCAGGCAAGATCATCCTTGACGCCACAAGCGGCAACACTGGTATTGCTTACGCGATGATCGGCGCGGCGCTCGGCTACAAAGTAAAACTGTGCCTTCCGTCGAGTGCCTCTCCCGAAAGGAAACACATTCTCAGCGCCTATGGCGTGGATATTGTTTACACGCCCGGTGATGAAGCCACGGACGGCGCCATTCGTCGCGTTCGCGAAATCTATGAAGCCGATCCCGACCGCTACTTCTACCCTGATCAATACGGCAATGCCGCCAATCCCGCTGCTCATTACAACGGCACCGGCCCGGAAATTTGGGAGCAGACCCGCGGCGAAATCACGCATTTTGTCGCTGGACTCGGCACTAGCGGCACATTCATGGGCGTCACGCGCCGTCTTCGTGAATTGAATCCGAAAATTCGCTGCGTCAGCATGCAACCCGATTCCGGCTTTCACGGCCTCGAAGGCCTGAAGTACATGGCTACATCAATCGTGCCGCCGATTTACGATTCCACGCTGGCCGACGAAAATCTCGAAGTGCAAACGGAAGAGGCGCATGCAATGGTAAAGCGCCTCGCCCGAGAAGAAGGTTTGCTTGTCGGCGTCAGCGCAGGAGCCGCTGTGTGCGCATCGATCGCGGTTGCGCGCCGTCTGCCACCCAGTGAGCGGGCCGTGATCGTCACCATTCTTCCCGATTCGGGCGACAAATATCTCACTGACAAGTTCTGGAGCGAAGATTGAGTGCGTTCACGTTGAAGATAGGCGACACTTTGATGCGTCGCATCGAGGCTCACGGCGTTGAGACGTTTCCTTATGAATGCTGCGGCGCGCTTCTCGGCCGCGACGACGATTCCGGCCGTGAGGTGAAGGAGCTTTTCGCGCTTTCAAATCGCCGAGACGATTCCCCGCGCAACCGCTTCGAGATTACGCCCGAGGACGTACTTCTCGCCGAACGCACCGCGCGGGAGAAGAAGCTTGACCTCATCGGATGGTATCATTCGCATCCCAATGCGCCGGCGCGGCCCAGCGAATTTGATCGCGAGCATGCGTGGCCCTGGTACAGCTATATTATTGTCAGCATTCGGGATGGCGCGCCAAAGGAGATGACGTCCTGGCGATTGCAAGATGACCGTTCGGCGTACGATCCAGAGGCAATTGAATCCATAGCCGCCCAAAAGGGCATCTAATCCGCCGGATTGACGTGAAAAATGGGGTTCTAATCGCAACTGTAAAGAATTAGAATTTAATGTAAGTTACTGAAAACAAAGAACAAGAGTTTTTCTAATCGCAATCGGAACGGCCGGAAACGGAATCGGCAACAGGAGAACCGGATGCCAGTGAAAGTCATGATCCCCACGCCGCTGCGGGCCTATGCGGGCAAACAAGACAGCGTGCATCTGCAGGCGGCGACAGTTGGCGAAGCCCTTTCCGCTCTTACAGGGCAGTTCGTCGAACTCAAGCGCCACCTCTTCACAGAGGATGGGCGCCTGCGCAGCTTCGTCAACGTCTACGTGAACGACGAAGACATCCGGTATCTTCAGAAAGACCAAACAAAGGTAAAGGAAGGCGACACCATCAGTATTGTCCCCTCCATCGCCGGCGGTTTTTAGTTTTATGTTTCGTGATGCGCGTGCCTTTGGCAGCCAGAGTCGCCGCGCGTGAATTGACGTAGCGGCGCATGCTTGTTTACCCTGAGTGTTCTTGCGAAGGGCTGCGTCCTTGTGATCGAGTAGGAGATTTGCAATGCCAATAAAAACAGAAACGCAGGCAGCTCCGGCCCAGAATCAGCCGGTAACGACGCTCTCCAAAGAAGAGATCCTTCGTTATAGCCGCCATCTCATCATGCCCGAAGTCGGCATGGACGGTCAGC
>DATEGW010000232.1:0-6579 GCA_035279845.1 Candidatus Acidiferrales bacterium
CTTCCGGCTCGAATACTACTCTGGCCCGAGAGGCAAAAAATACTGCGTGCCTTTAACTGGCTGGCGGAGGCGGCGCAGCAGTTCCTGCAAATCCTGATTGCGCTCGACGAAATCGATGTCCGAAGTATCCACGACGAGCAAGTTCGAAGCGGAGTAACGGAAGAAAAAGTGCTCGTATGCCTGCGCGACTGTTTCCAGATACTCCGGAGAGATATTCGATTCGCCACGCGCAGCTTTTTTAGAGATGCGCTGCCGTAAGATTTCCGGTTTGGCCTGCAAATAAATCACGAGATCGGGAGTGGCCACAGACGCGGCCAGCATCTCGTAATACCTTTCGTAGATCTTCAGCTCTTCGTTTTCGAGGTTGATGTACGCGAAAATTTTATCCTTCTCGAACAGAAAATCGCTGACGAGAGGCCCGGGCCTCTGCTCACGGTCAATTTCCATGAGGCGCTGGTGGCGCTCCATCAGGAAATACATCTGCGCGCGAAAGGCGGCTCCGGGCTTTTCGTCATAAAATTGACCCAGGAAGGGATTTTCTTCGCAGTCGAAAACGCGCCGCGCGTGCAAGCGTTCGGCGAGTATTTTTGCCAGCGTGGATTTGCCAACTCGTATAGGACCTTCGATGACGAAATAGCGCGGCGGCTTGAATTTCGGTTCGGGCATGGGACCGGCATTATAGCAAGGCTGCAGAGCGCCCCGCGCGGTTTGTGAAGTGCCGCAGTGCCGAGGCTTGGCTCGCAACTTGGAAGCTAAGGGCAGGTTCTGAATTCCGGCGGGCCATTTTTAGAGGGATTCTGATTTAAGTACTTTAATATGCGTATCTTGCGCAGAGTAGAGCCACCTGTACTTCCGGGCGATTTCGCGCTATAATCGGTGCATGGCTATAAACGTGCTCCGCATACCAGGACTGACCTATGACCGCGTCCACGAATATCGCGTGGGCCCTGGCGGCGTGATTGAGCATCGCTGGACCCTGCAAGAGGGCGGCCAGCGCAGTGATGGTACCAGCGAATGGATCGTCGCCACCAATGACTTCATCCGCACGGCAGTGTGCCACGCGCAATCACACGTAAGGGATTGGTTCCAGGCTCGCGGCATTTCCTGCGAGCGCATTTCCGCGCTGATCGAAGAAGAGCGCCGCAGCAAGAAGCCCGCACGCGGCAAGACAGTGCAGATTACTGCGTCTCGCAAGAAGTAAACCTACGATTCCCGGCTAAGATTCCATTGCTGTGACGTTACGGCGGCAGGTGTCATAACCTCGCGTGGACTCTTACCAGCTACGCGCGATGGTACCGACGATCTGTGCCAGGGAATCCAAATCCTTCAGGTCGATCACTTCGCCCGGAGAATGCGAGTAACGCAAGGGCCAGCCGAGGGCGATATCGATCGAGCCGTATCGCAGAAATGCCGAGCCGTCGTTCCCGCCACCTGTAATTCCGTACTGCACCGGGATATGATTCGCGCGGGCAAGAGCGACGGTTTTTTCCTCGAGTGTGCGCGGAACCACGTTTGAATTGTCGATGGCGCGTATGACAAAACCCTGGCCGAGCTTCGCGTCACCGAATCGCTTCGACTCAAGCGGTGAATCCGAGCTGACGAAGGTATCGACAGCGAAAACGTAGTCCGGCTGCTTGCCCTCCGCGGCGAGCCGCGCCGCCAGCTTTCCCGCCCCAACGAGCCCCAGTTCTTCGCCCGTTGACCACACGAACGTCACATCGCGGTCTTTCAGATTCGGGCCCAGCGCCCAGACGGCAGAAATGAGCGCCGCGTCACCCATGCGATCGTCGAAGCTGCGCGAATTTGCCCGTGTTCCAGCGAGCCGGCGATATTTTTTAGGAATCGTGATGAAATCCCCAATGGCGATGCCCAATTTGGATACTTCATCGGGCGAACGCGCGCCCACGTCGACATGCGACAACAGTGCGCGGCCGACCGGCCATTTGAATCCGGGCTCATCCCATCCGTCGGGCAATTCCATGATGCCCGGCACAGATGCACCGCTTTTCGTGTGCACGAGTGCCGCGTGTCCCAAAAAGAAATCGGAAATCCCGCCCCCGCCGCTTACAGCGAGCTTGCCATTCGGCATTACTTCTTCAACGATGTAGCCGATCTCGTCTGTGTGCGCGATCACCATGATTTTCGATGTTTGGGCGTTTGATGGCGAGCTGGCAACGCGAAGAATCAGGTTGCCAGCGTCGTCCGTTTCCGTTTTCGCCCATTTCGGAAGAAGTTCCTTTACCGCGTCGCGCACAAGACCTTCGTGACCACTGACGCCATAGGTTTCGACGAGGCGAGAAAGGATTTGCTCGTTTGTCGGCGGAATGCTGTGTGGACCTCTATCGTGATTCGCCTCGACCTCACTTCCTTCGGTGGATTTCGTGATCGACCCTTGCAAGTATGCCTGCAACAAATCCGTCAAATCCCCCAGGTCTTTGGTACTGATCATTTCCGCCGGGGTGTCGGGCCAAGTGGTGGCAATCGCCAGATGCGCCGTGCGTTCGGGCCTTTTAGGGTTCGCTAAATAGCTGCGAGGCATCAGCGACGCCGAATAATCTTCGGTAAAAGGGATTTTATTTTGCTCTGCGAGTTTTTTGAGGTCGATTCCCAAGCCAGACAATTTTGCGTTCGCATCCTGTTCGGCAATAAGAACGCCGCTGCCCATATCGCGGCGTGGCCCGCGGTGCAAAGTCGGCTCCGTGGGAATAGGAGGGCTCGCCGTTAGTCGCCCGACATAAATCAATTCATCCGGTTGCACTGCGTCGAGCAGGCGTTCCAGACCACGCGCTCCGGCCCACTGCTGCGCGACGAATGCGACCACAAGAGTGCCGCTCAATTTCGACACATCCAACCGGCGCAACGATTCCACAAGCGCCACGTCGCCAAACCGATCGCCAATCGCTGGGGAAGTTTCAAAATCAGGGCCCAAGTGATAGAGCGTGCGATCCATCACAACAGGACTCAATAAGTCGGCGCCGATTTGCTTGACATCCGCCGCTGAACTCGCGCCAACGTCAATCCACATATTTTCAATATCTGCGGGATCTGGCGGATGAAGACGCCCCGGCTGCAAGTGAACAGACAGGCCGGCCACCACGCCGTTCAGCCATTTTCCCGAGGCCGTCTGAATTTCCACGGGCTGCGCGGAATAAAGCTCGTTGAACATGGGCAGCACACCAAACTGAGGAAGACGCTGAAGCTGAAGATATCCATCGGCGGTGATGTTACTGACGACGTATCCGGGCTCGTCCATTGGCGCAACAAGCAGGCGCTTCGGGCCGCCGCCGCCTAGTGTTACGATCACGTCTCCCAGATTGTCGGTCTTTGGTAAGAATGCCTTCAGGCGCGTGCGAATCTTCGCGGCGAGATCTGTTTCGTACCCAGGAATTGCGGGCGTCTCGACGAATTCCCGCATGTCCTGCGCGATTGAGCCGGGGACTTTGCTTGTTTGCGTCGAATCGTTTGCGGTCGGCGCTTGCGCAAATGCAGGTAATGCGGTAGCTGCAATTAAAATGCAAAATATCAGATATATCCGCCTTATCATAACCGGACCTTCTCTGCCTCTCTTAGTTTTGTACTTCGTTTGGGCCGACAAATCAGTGCGCCGAGATATTCACGCGAATGAAGCGGCGAATGTAACGCACGCGCGCCTGCGCTGCAACTTTTTCGGTTCCGCCGCCCGTTGTCTTTGGACGTACAATTCGCGAGCAGGAGGCTGCCATGCGAAAATTTCTTGTGTCGTGCGCAATTAGCGCAGCGTTGTTGACGTCGATCCTCCTGCTCGGCGCGACGTTGTTTGCCCAATCGCGGCAGACGGTCTCGAATGATTCCGCACGTCCTCGGGCTCGGGATCTGGGAATACGCCCCGGGATTTACGAGCCTGGTCCGCTCAACGCAATCACGGATGTTTCCGGTGTGCGCGTCGGCCAAGTCACCATCATTCAAGGCAGCGATGTACGCACGGGCGTCACGGCAATCTTTCCGCAAGCGGGCAACATGTTTCAGGACAAAGTGGCCGGCGCCGTTTACGTGTATAACGCGTTCGGCAAACTGGTCGGCTCGGCCCAGGTCAACGAACTTGGCCAGATCGAAACGCCTATCCTGCTCACGAATACCCTGAGCGTGTGGGACGCTGCAGCCGCGCTGACCGATTGGATGCTCGCGCTTCCCGGAAATGAAAATGTGCGCTCCATCAATCCCGTAGTGGGAGAAACAAACGACGGCTGGCTGAACGACATTCGCGGGCGCCACGTCAGAGCTGAGGACGTTCGACGTGCACTCGATTCCGCACACGATGGCCCTGTGGAAGAAGGCACAGTGGGCGCCGGCACGGGAACCGTGGCGTTTGGATGGAAAGGCGGAATCGGGACAAGTTCGCGTCGTCTGCCGGCGGAGACTGGCGGTTACACCGTGGGGGTGTTGGTACAAACGAATTTCGGAGGGCATCTTACGATCGCCGGCGTACCTGTTTATCGCGAGCTCCAGCTGCCGAAACCCACATCAGCAGAACGCAAGGAAAAACGCAACTCCGCAGATGGCTCCTGCATGATCGTCGTTGCCACGGATGCGCCACTCGATGCTCGCCAATTGCAGCGGCTCGCCAAGCGCGCGATTTTGGGTCTGGCGCTCTCCGGTTCTTCTGGTAGTAATGGCAGCGGAGATTTCGTGATCGCGTTCTCAACCACGAATCGAATGAGAGCCGATGTAAAAACCCTGCCGCCCGTGCAACTGTTGTCCGAAGACTCTTTGTCTCCTCTCTTCGAAGCCGCAGGAGAAGCTGCAGAGGAGGCTATCGATAACTCGCTGCTGCGCGCGACGACGGTGCATGGGCGCGACGGCCACGTCATCGAAGCATTGCCTATTGAGAGACTAAAGGAAATTCTGGCCAGTCGCGGTATCCGTCCATAGTATTTGCTGTTGATAAAGCGAGGCTCACACAGCCGGCGCTTATTCCGCGCGACAAAGTTCGGTTATGAGCGTTTCGCGGTGTGTAAGCGCCAAGTGGTCGATTTTTGTGAGGCTGAACCAATACACTGCCGTGGCAACAGCCGCGAAGACGAGGAAAATTGGCGTCGCCAGAACTAGCCGGTCAAAATGCTTTGTCAGCAGGAAAACTCCGGCCCCCAACCCGATCAAAACGCCCTGCATGACCATCCCTATCAACATTGTGATGCCAGACAGCTTCTTTTTGCGGAACGCGTGAAAATCGAGTCTGCGCGGATAGCACACTGACAAAACATTGCCGACGGCGAAATTCGCCAGCGTGGCGTACAGAAGTCCGGCAAACGTCGCCGTGACGATAACCAGCGGAGGAGGAGAAAAAATCCAGGCGACAACGGCCCACACGGCCAGCGCTTCAATCAAGGCGGCTGCGCCTTGAAATAGATTCTTGCCGGCCATCACGTCGCGGAACCGGACCGGAGAGACGAGCAGAAATTGAATACCGGTGGCCTCAAATGCAAAACTATTGAACACCATGTTCATCTGAATGAGAAAGGTGTAGGCAATCGCAATGGGAAAGGCCATATCCGGCGTCCAAGCGAAGAAATCGCCGTGTCTTCCTTGCTGGCGGAAGGTGATTCCCAAAAAGATTACGAGAATCACGGGAACTACAAAGTTTAAGAGCATCGGCCCGCTGCGAAATGCATAGCGCACTTCCTTCTCGAACATGGTGCCCGATGCTCCGGAAACCCAAGGGATATTCCAGGACGAACTGACTGCCTTCTCACCAGCCCGCATCGTCCTCGCCGGAAGCGCAACGGCCCGTGCTTCGCTCAAATTTTCACCGCGATATTGGGCAACGAGCCTGGTTCGCAGCAATACAAAGAACATCGCGCCGTACAAAGCTAAAAAAATAAACCAGAGTGCAGCGACGACGAAGTTCCCGCCAAGCGCATTGGTGAATGACTGGCCCGCGACTCCGGGGGGAAGGACGCGCGCCACAGGCAGCAGAGCTACTGCCCAACTGGATTGAATCCTCGTGTGATGGTGCTGTAAGTGATTCATGACGGGACCGATGAACTGAAACGACAGCATTCCCAAAATGAAGATGAATCCCAATACTTCGCGCGTCCGGCGACGCGCCAGCCACTTTTCGGTCCACAACAAAATCATTCGCCCCAGCAGCAGATTCATCGCCGCAAACACAAACAAGAGGAGCAGTCCCCAGGCCAACATTCCTGGCCGCGCGATTCCGAGCGCGATCCACATGCAAAAAAGCCAGAAAAGCGAGGCGACGGCTCCGAAGTCGAAGAGCCCGTAGATCAAACTTAGGACAACGAAGCTGCCCAACCGCAAAGGAAAGCGCAGCAGGTTAGAAAAATCAAATTGGGCCCCGACCGACGCAGCGGTTAGTGGGTACAACTGCCAGAACAGAAAAACAATCCACAGCAAGCCCGCGAGCCACGGCCAATCGTTTCGGGTCACGAGAAAATAGGTGGCAACGCCCAACAAAATGCCGCCGCCAAAGACGAGCCCGGTCATCATCAGCGCGACCAAAACGGTGGATACAGCTTCGAGGCGGCCTTTCAGTGTTCGGAGCGAATTGCTGAAAAGCTGCCAGCGGAGCTGAGCGACCAG
>DATEGW010000233.1:0-14350 GCA_035279845.1 Candidatus Acidiferrales bacterium
AATCATGATAGGAATGCGGACGGCATCCGCGATGCGCAGGTAATGCGCTGCGAGCATTTCGTCGTTGATTGCGGGTTTGTAGAAACTTGGAGTCCGGATTAAGGCGACGTCGTAACCGATTTCGGCGGCTCGATTCGCGTGCTCGATCGTTTCGGCTGTTGCTTCGGCACCAGCGCCCGCGATCAGAGTCTTATAGGGAGCGGCAGCCTCGCGCGCTGTTTCCCAGACGCGATAGACCTCGTCCCAGCTGAGAAGAACGGATTCGCTGGTCGAGCCATTGATGGCGTAGCCGGCCAGACGCGTCGTGTTGTAGCGAGTTAGATTTTCGCGAAGGCGGTTGAGGGCTACGCTGCCATCGGCATCGAAAGGCGTAGTAACAGGGGCGAATGCGCCAGCGAGTTTCATAGGAGAGCATTTTACACGATCGGACTCGAAAGCCCTATTCCGGCGCGGGGAGAGCCACGGCAGGTGGGGGGTACACGGCAAAAACAGAAACGCACACGCGAGCCAGCGCAGCGCGTTTACGCGATGGCCGATTTGCCTGTCTTGTGAGCTATTTCAGGAAGAGGGCTTCGCGCACTTGATCGCGGCCGACAAACGTCTTCGACGAACGGAATTTATCGAATAGGTCGAGAATTTCGCGGTTTTGAAAGACGCGCGTGTGAACGGCGACGGTGGGCGCGGCAACAGGTTCGATTGTTTGCCCATCGACGACACGATAATTAGAAAAGCGTTCCTTGGGGCGGCTATGGAACATCGCGAGCACGGCGCCATTAGGGTGAAGAATGTCATAAATCCGCTGCATGACCTGCGGCAAAACTTCGGGATCGAAATAATCACAGAAGTCCCATGCCAGAATTCCGTGGAAGCTTTCCGCCGGATAGTTCAGGTTTGATTCGAGGAATTTCGCGCCGAGTTCCGCTTTCGAGATGCGGTCGATCGGCTCGCCTGCTGGAACGTCCCGCATGCGCTCCTCTTCTTCGTTGAGAAAATGCTTCCAGGTCCTCAGCATGTCCTCGGCGGAGATCCGGTAACCCTTTTCGATAAAGAAATTCAAAGTGGATTGCGTGGCAGGGCAGAGGTCAAGGATGCGCCCGCGCTTTACATCACTGAGCAGCCAGAGAAACTCCTTCAGACCGTTGGACGTGCGGCCCGCGGACGCCTGACTTGTGGCAGGCGAAGCTACGGCGGGCCCGGGCTTGCTCGGGACCGCCGCTACGGCAGTTGCCGCGCCGCGCGCTTTTGCCATCCAGTTCATATGCTATTCACCCTTCGTCGCAACCAAGGCACGGCGATCTTCCTTCTCGGCCAGTTTTGCACTCGCGCCTCCTGCGGCTCCCGCAGGTGCGGTCTCGACGTTGCCGCGCAGGCGGGCTCCATCGTCGATGCCGATGCGCGGCGTGACTACGCTGCCTTGGACGCTGCCGGTGGGCCCGAGTTGAACGCGGTCCGCGGCCTTGAGATTTCCCACGACATTCCCGTTCACAATGATCTCGCGGGCTTCGAGATCGGCCTGTACGCGGCCGCTCGGACCCACGGTGAGGCGGCCCGAACCGACGCGAACTTTGCCTTGAACATCGCCATCAATATACATGTCCGAGCTTCCGGTTATCTCGCCGCGGATTTTTAGCCCAGATCCGATGCAGGAATCGATGTTTGTTGGTAAGGGAGCCGAAGCAGGGACGGCAGTAGCCGTGACGGGAGCGGAAACGGGTTTTGCCATGACGGGGGCACTTGGCACGGGCGTTGCGACAATCGGCACCGGCGGCGGAGCTTGGTTTGTTTCCGACTTGCTTTCAGTCGTGCTCGCGTCAAGTTTGGCCGGTAGCGGTTTGACTGCGTCTGTCTTTGCCGGCTGATTTTTTGCAGGCACGGGTGCAGGCGTTTGCGGTTCTTGATTCTTGCGCCACATGTTTCCTCCATCAGTTTAGGGGAGGCCGTGCCGGGGACGACCATCACCGAGAAGAATGCAGGAACTATAGTACTCACAGCAGGGGGTGTAAACCAAGAGTCAATGGTTTTTTTTCAATGCGGCAACAGAGACCGAGGATCGAAGGGCAGAGACGCACCGGAGGTTTGTACGTCCGCGTTGCGCAATTCCCACATGGCTACGACCATACCGGAAGACTCCTGGAAAAACATCTTCAGTCCTTGGCGCTTCGTCCACCAAGTCTGTGGATCGTAATCGGTGTCTCGGGCAGCCGAAACGATCAGCGTTGTCCCCGACGGCAACACGCGAGAACAGATATAACGTGCGCGCCGGGTGTGGTAGTTCGATGTGACCAGAAGGATCCTTTTCCAGCCGTGCGCGGAAACAAACTGTCCGATGTTTTGGCACTCCTGCCGAGTATTGCGATCTGAGCCGGGGAGCTTCACGACTGCGTTGGCCGGCACGCCCCGGGACTCGAGATCGTGTTCTTCGAGTTCGGCAACGCCGGCATAGGGGCGCAAAAGCCTGCCGCTGGCGATTACGCGCGGAGCCCAGCCGGCTCTATAAAGCTCGGCAGCATGGGTCGCGCGGTCGGCCTGAAAGTCGTCGTCGCTAAGCATGACTATGGCGTCGGAAGGCTTGGGCGCTTCGTCGACAACCCAGAAGCCGCCGGCAAGGCGAAGGAGCGGATGCCTCACGATGTAAATGAAGAAGCAAAAGAGCACGAGGCAAAGGAAAAACAGAAGGCGGGAAAAGATGCCGCCACGCTGTTTTTTCAACAAGTTGCTCGCAGCAGATGTCATCGGCCGGGATTAAGCTGACGCAATCGATCAGCCGCTTCTTCGGGCAAAGTCCCGTTGAAGTAGACTTCCTTGATGCTGTAAGACCTGCTGGTTTTCTCCACGATCGGAAGAATCTCTATGTGCCAATGATAGTCGCCGGCGATCGTTTTCCAATAGTCGCCGAGTTCGCCTTTCGTCTGCGTGGTGTTTGGCGCCGTGTGAAGAACCATGTGATAACTGCCTGCTATTTGCGTGAGGCGGCGCAGGGTTCGTCCGAGCAGAGTGGCAAGATGACGCCGGTTTTCACCGGCGAGCGGCGATTCGAATTCATGATTGTGCGTGCGGGGCATCAGCCAGACTTCGTAAGGTACGCGCGAAGCATAGGGGCAAAACGCGTAATAATCCCCGACGGAGTCCACAATGCGCGATTTCTGACGAATATCCTGCCGGATGATGTCACAGAAGACACAGCGCTCGTGATCTTCATACCAAAGGCGGGCGGCGCGAAGTTCATAAAGTATGCGGCGTGGGACGAATGTTGTGGCGGTGACCTGCGAATGCGCGTGCGGCCATTCCTCGCCGGACTGCAAGCCGACATTTTTGAAGACCGTGACATATTTGAAGCGCGAGTCTCTTTTCAGGTCAACGATGCGAGCAGCGTAGGCCTGCAACACGAGTTCGATGTCTTCATCCGGCAGACGACTGAGTACAACGTCGTGCTCCGAGGTCTCCACGATGATCTCGTGAGCTCCAACCGAAGCCATGCGGTCGTAGATGCCGTCAGCGACACGATCGACGTCCCCTTCGACGCGATAGGTTGGGCGCACGTGGGGAAAAGCGCGAACTTTCCATTTCTCATCCGTCGGGAGCGAAAGCAGAAGGTGCGTTTCGATGCGGTTTTCGGGGCAAAGCGGACAAGGACCGCTCCGCTCGGCTGTTCGCTCCGGATGGCCGACAGCGACCCAACTGCGAGTGATGGGGTCCTTGCGTAGTTCCATTTTTCCTCGGTTATTTTGAAAGGCCATCTTATACGAACTTGCGCGAAGCCGCGAGCAGAGCTTGCGACAATCGATTGCTTGCGCAGTCGAACGATGATATATCGGGTGCGGGAAGCAGAATGAGCGAACCACTTAATCGGCGGCGGTTTTTGGCGACGAGTGCGGCAGCGGCCGTGGCGGTGCTGCCCGTGGATGCGGCCGCGCACGCGCCGAGTGCAGAGCAGGCGCAGCGGAAGTTCTATTCCAATCTGGCCATCGGGCTCTTAGGATCGTTTCATCAGACGCTTCCCGAGACGGTGGACCTGGCGATCAAATTTGGATTTGAGGGTATCGATCCTAATGCAGAATATTTTACCTCTCTCAGCGATGACGATTTGAAGCGTTTGCTCGAAAAGATGGAGGCGAATCGTCTAAAGTTTGGTGCGGCGGGACTGCCGGTTGATTTTCGGAGGGATGAGGCTTCGTTCAGCGATTCGTTGAAGAAATTGCCCACAACGGCTGACTCGCTGAAGCGAGCCGGTGTGACGCGCGTCAGCACATGGTTTGCGCCGGCAAGCAATGAGCTGACGTATCTGCAGAATTTTCGCCAGCACGCCTATCGTATGCGCGAATGTGCGTTAATCCTTGCGGATCGGGAGCAGCGGCTTGGTTTTGAGTACGTGGCGCCGCGCACCTCCCGCGAACGAGGGAAGCAGCCGTTTATTCACTGTATGGCGGAAATGAAGGAGTTGATTGCCGCGATAGGCACTGACAATGTGGGCTTCCGGCTCGATAGCTGGCACTGGTTCAATGCGGAGGAAACGGCGAAAGACATCCTCTCGTTGCGTGGTGCGGACGTCGTAACGGTGGACCTGAACGACGCTCCCATTGGATTGACGCTGGACCAATATAATGATGGGCGGCGCGAATTGCCTGCCGCGACCGGCATAATTCCGGTGAAGAGTTTTCTCGATGCGCTGGTGCGGATCGGCTATGACGGTCCGATCCAGGCTGAGCCGAATAATGTGAATCTGCGTTCCACGCCGATGGACCAGGCGCTAACCGAGACATCGGCAGCGATGAAGAAGGCTTTTGGCGAGATTTAACGGGCTTCGATAGCTGTGCCCAACCATTTGCTATCCTGACGTTCTGTGCCAAATACAAATATAAGTAACGAAGAGGTCAGCTTCATGCAACTGGCGCTTTCAGAGGCGGCGGAAGCCGCGCGGCACGGTGAAGTGCCGATCGGCGCGGTGATCGTTGCCGATGGGAAGGTCATCGCGGCGGCAGGGAATCGCACGATTGTGGATTGCGATCCCACCGCACATGCAGAAATGGTCGCGCTTCGTACCGCAGCGAAAGAGGTCGGGAACCATCGACTTGGTCCCATGACTCTCTACGTTACGATTGAGCCTTGCGCGATGTGCGCGGGCGCAATGATTCAGGCCCGCATTAGCCGGCTTGTCTACGGGGCGGACGATCCGAAAGGTGGCGCGGTTGCTTCATGTTTCACCGTGCTCGATCATCCTCGCCTGAATCATCGGGTCAATGTAACGTCTGGCGTGCTTGCCGAACAGTCTGCCGTATTGCTAAGAGAATTCTTCGCGGCAAAACGGTAACCGGTCTGTTGAGAGCGGAAGACAGCTAGTTCTTGCTTGTGGCGGGAATGGCGATCGGACGCTCGAAACCAATGTGGGACTTGCCGTGGCGGAAAACGTGCACATCGCGCAGCGGTGACGCAGTCACCATCTTCTGTAGCTCTTCCTCGGTATATGCGGATTGCACCGATGCGACGAAAAGCTGGCGCATTTCTTTGCTGTAGTGCTTGCCGTGTTTCCATACGTGAAGGCCATAGCCGGGACGCGAAGGCCGTCGCAGATCGCGGAGGAGAATTGCTCCGCCGGGTTTTACTACGCGCGCGATTTCGGCGAAAAGTCTCTGCGGGTCGGGAATGTGGTGCAGCACCGAATTGCAGACAACCATCTCGAAGCTCTTATCGGGAAAATCGAGCGCGTTGCCGTCCGCGACACGGAATTCGACGCGGCCAGCCAATTCTCCTGCCGTCGCCAGGCTCTCCATCGCCTTTTCGATCATTGTGGCTGAACGATCGATGCCAACAAACTTCCAGCGTGTAAGGCGGTACCCGAGTTTGATCACGATTTGGCCGGGCCCGGTGCCAATGTCGAGAACGCGGCCGCGCTCGCGCCCTTTCAGCAGAAGCTGCGCATGCGCGACAAACGTATCGTCAATTGCGTCAAGATGAGCCTGCGCGGCGGCTGAAGCATACGCCTCCACCTCGCCCGAATCGTCCATGGTTTCCGCTTCGGGCACTCGGGCAAGACCGAAGAGTGTTCCCTTAGCGCGCTTAGGTTTTGGCGGCATGGAGGAGCGAGCAGAAGGCGTTGTGTGGATTCCTTCAGATGGTCCGTTGCTTGGCTGAGCGGCCGGCATCGCAGTGTTTTGTGGAGTTTCCACCGCCGCTTGTTCAAGTGACGCACTCTCGTCTCCGGTGGCCTGGGTAATATTTGCGGGGGCTTCTTGTGCCGTAGTGTGCTGAGTCGCTATTTCGGCCGAATTGTCTTCGCTTACGGATTCTTCGGCTCCTGCGTGCGTTGGAGCGGCGGCGGGCGTCGGTTCTTGGGCCATCTGTTCGCCGATCGTGGCTGCGTCTGATATGGGCGCCGGCATCTCACTCGCGGCTTCCTGCGCTGCTATCGATTCCGATTCCGCGATCGGCGCCGGCACAGTCGGCTGCGGGGCTTCCTCGACGGTTATTTGTCCAACTACTTCGGCCGCTTCAATTGCTGTCCCTCTCTGCGGCTGAGCCGTAGAATTTTTATCGTGCGCGGAATCGAGCGCTCCCGGCGTCTCGCCTTGCAAAGAAGAGGCGATTGCCGCCTCGTGCAGAATATCGAGCTCGTCAAAAATATTCGCGGCGGCCACGACAAGCTCGGTCGAGATAGTGCCGGCGTCTCCCTCCACAGCAAACGTAGAAGCGACTTCTGGATTTTGGGCTGGAGCGACGGTGCTATCGAGTAGGCTTCCATCGGCTGCGGACTGATCCTCTGACGCCGCCATAGTAATCGGCTTGGCAAGTTCAGGACCGCGTTCTGGCAGTCCGGGCGATACATCGTCCGGCAGCTCCGATTTTTCTTTCAGCTCAGGCGCTGCGGACTGGGCCGTAATTTCCACGATGAACGGCTCGGGATTTCCGGTTGCCATCCCCGAAAGAAACGCGCCAAATACGTCGGAATTGCTGATGGAGGTCGTCTTATCGCCATCGACGCCGTTTGTAACCGGAGAGGCATGGTTCGCGGAAACGGTCTCGGTCTCGATTCCGATAGCGCTTGCGGTCTCCGTGGGGACCTCAATACTGAGCGGAACTAACTCGGACGCAGATTCGGAAGGCTTCGGCTCAGGTAGCGGCTCTAAAGGCAAAGAAGGAGGCGCCATGGGATTGGGGCGAATGCGCGGGAATAGCGTCAACATAGCGATGCCTTGAATTTCAAGGTTCGCTCAGTTTAACGCAGCAAGCATCGCATTACGAGCGGGAGCGCTCTTAACGTTTTCGACAAGTCCGCCGCTTTGATCCGCCGGCCCCGCAGGCGGCACAGGAGGAGGCCAGGCAATGGCCTGATCGATCTTGTCGAACGTATCGCGCGAGGCCTCTTCCACCACAAGGCATTGCGTTCCCTGATGCTTCACGAAAACGCTGCCTCCATCGGTCTGGAATCCGAAGAAATTCCCCTGACGTAATAGGTGCGTTCGCATCTGATACTTCATTTCGAGCGCGGAACTGTATTGCCCAAAAAAACGAGCGGCATCCTCTTCGTTGTCCATATCCAATACAAATACAATGGGAAGCGTCTTGTCCTTGCTGTCTTCAAATACTGCGTAGCGGTCGCCAGTCCATCCGGGCGACGTC
Source organism: Candidatus Acidiferrales bacterium (assembly GCA_035279845.1). Lineage (GTDB taxonomy): Bacteria > Acidobacteriota > Terriglobia > Acidiferrales > UBA7541 > Palsa-295. The sequence continues at coordinate 7,615 of DATEGW010000233.1, forward strand.
AGCTTAGCGGCATCCTCGCCGAGAAATTGCTTTAAGAGCTCTTCGACGCCAAATTCGCCCATCACATTTTCGTCAAGCAGCTTCCAATCGGCGGGCGCAACGGTCTTCCAGTCCGGCAACTTAACGGCGACCGGTCGCACGTCAGCCAAATATTTTTCCGGATGCATAATCTGCTGCGTTGAGACGGGCGGATGTTCAAAAATAAGATGAAGGTCCTGCCATCCGTCGTGCGCCTTCAAGAATTGTTGCGTGAACGTGACGCCCGCCAAATAAGGAAAAATGAGGCTGTCCCGTATATAGATCGGCGCTTTAGAGAGCTTAGGGTCTTTGTCCATCTCGCCTACTGCGCTGGCTTGGATCAGCGTCGAAACGTCCGGCAAGTCCCGCACGGAACGATGCATATCTTCGAGATCGTAATCGACCATCGCAGCCATCGCAGAGCCTTCACTCACCGAGTCTCGGGCCAGTTCGGCATCGTCATTTGGGCGCGCCGCTTTAATCCACGAATCGATGTGGAACGACTGGTCCTCAAGAGCATGGGTGAGTTCATGTGCCATCACCTCTTTTTGCTCATCCACGGGAATCCAGTCGGCAATATAGAATTCTTTGCCTTTCGGATCGTAAAGACCGGCAATCTGATCTGTAAGTACGTCTTCCATGAAGGATTCGATGGGAAATCCCTTCGGGATCAGGCCGAAGGCCTCCATTGTCTTGTCATCGGCGTACTTTTGCGCTTGATCCTTATCTTCCTTGTCCTGCTGCTCGATGAAAGCTCGAATCTGATCTTTGGAACGAAGGCTTTTTTTAAGCGGCTCTTTAATGGGAAGGTCGATCAGCTTGCTCATATTTGTAAGCACTTCGTCGGCTGCCTGCAAAAATGCGGGGCTTGTTTGACCGGTGAGCTGCTTATCTGGTGTCGATCGGCCTGTTACATAGGGCGATTCCTGAGCGGACAGCGCGAACCCCGCGCCTATTGCCGCCATAGACAAAGTAAGCAGCGAGAGCAAAACTGCAATCCGCTTCATGCTTGCCTCCGCTTCTGGACACGCCCCAGAAAGCAAGAATAGCAGGTTTTGCCGTATTACAACGAAAGGCGCAGAACCGCCTCAAAGGCAACGAGGAGCAGGGTAATGAACAGGGGAAATGGATTTGGAATGCGACAAGCGCAGTCTAAGATCGAGCCGATGTCTCGATTTCCGCGCTCAGCAGTCTCTGAACGGCGTGCCAAAATTCTTCAATTCGGAATGGTTTCGACAGGATGGTGCAGCCGGACGCCTTCAGATGTTCGGCGACCTTGCCCATGTTCGGATCGGCTGCCGTGAATGCAACATGTGTTGAAAGCTCGGGCCGGTGCTTTCGGATCCAGTCGTAGAGGTCAAGCGCAGACATCTCTCCTGGCATTTTCATATCGGCAATCACGGCGTCGAACGGCGTTCTTTTCACGACTTCGATCGCCTCCACCGCACTGCGCGCAACACTTGCGGCGAGGCCATGCGAAATCAGAATTTCGCGTTCGAGCTGCAAAACGTCTTCTTCGTCTTCCACGAGCAGCACTCTGCCGCTCGCAGCTTCGGCGAAGGGCAAAGTAGAGTCGGCAACAGCCGTCGACGCCTGTGCCACAGGAAGATAGATCGTGAACGTAGCGCCGCGCGGAGGCGAGTTCTTCACGAGAATTTCGCCGGCATGCTCTTTAACGATGCCGTAGCAGATGCTCAGGCCAAGTCCTGTGCCTTTGCCCACGGGCTTTGTCGTATAAAACGGATCGAAGATTTTGTGCGGGTTTTTCACGCCGGGACCGCTATCTGTGATGTTGACTGCGATACGGCCCGCGCTCGTACTGGTGCGAATCCACACATCGCCGCCTGTCCCTTTTTCCTGAATGGCATCGAAAGCGTTGTTGAGAATGTTGAGAAAGACTTGCTGCAACTGATGAGGATCGGCGGCTGTGATCGGCAGCTTCGGGTCGAAATCGCGGTGCACGCAAATGTTATTGAGCTTCATATCGTACTCGCGCAGCGCGATGGTATCGTCGAGGATCTGATTCAGTTGAGCCTGTGTTCTTTCCGGTTTATGCTGGCGGGCCACGCTGAGCAGATTCTGTACGATTCGATGCGTGCGCATCGCCTGCTTATAAAGCTTACCGACGTAGTCGGCGCCGCGCGGAGTGGTGAACTCATCGGACTTCAGAAGCTGGCTATACCCCAGGATGGCCGTAAGCGGATTGTTAAGCTCATGTGCTACACCGGAGATCAACTGCCCGACCGCAACCATCTTCTCGCTCTGGAGAAGCTGTTCCTGCGTGAGACGCAGGGTTTCGTACGCTTCGCGCGTTTCGTTCAGCAATAGCGATTTGTCGATCGTTGTCGCGATCTGGTTTGCGACCGCAGCCAGCAAGTTCAGCTCAGCGGTGGAAAACTGGCGAGACTGCCGGCTGCCGACAACGAGCGCGCCCATCATGCGCCCTTTCGACCACAGCACTACGAACTGCGAAGCCTGGATACCCTCTTCACGCTGAAGTTGACGAAACGCCTCGGGCAGGGCATTTGCCGAGCCGGAAATCACAGTTGCCCGCACATCGCGTATCTGCTGGATGAGCATGGCCGAGAGTTCAATAGCGGGGCTCTTGCGCGGCTCATGCGAGAGATAACCCACGGACGCGAATAACTTCAGCAGTCGCGTATTTTCATCCAGAAAGAACACAGCGCTTGCGTCGGCGGAAAAGAGTTCGTCCACCTTCAGCAAAGCGCCGTTAAGCCCATCCTCCAATTGAGCGCAATTCCCCAGCATTTCGGCGATAGCATTGAGAGCGAGCAACTCGCGGTTGCGTTGCCGGATGTCCATTTCGGCGCGCTTTTGCTCGGTAATATCGAGCACAAATCCCTGATACGCGACGATGGTCCCTGACGGATCCCGCGTGACGAAGCTCGATTCTTGGGCCGTCCGTATTTCTCCGTCACGGCGCCGAAACTGAAACTCGAAGTCCGTTACTTCGCCGTATTCGTGGAGAAGACGCCTCAATCGGTCTCTGTCGGCGACATCCACGTAAATATCGCTTGCGGGAATGCGGCAAAGCTCGTCGTGGTTTTCATAGCCCAGAATGCGCATGAACGAGTCGTTGAAATCGACGAGCGCGCCATCCGGTCTGGAAATGAATACGCCTTCGTGTCCTTTCTCGAAAAGCATGCGGTATTTGTCTTCCGCTTGCTTGCGGCTCGTGAAATCCTTGAGAACGTGAATCGTGCCGAGGCGCACACCACTCGAATCGTGAAACGCGGAATCGGTGGCCAGGAAATAACCTCCGAAGCTTGGGTCGGTTTCTTCGGCGCGGCCGGCGATACCTTCGCAGTAGGGGCACCGTCTCCAGCCGGTTGTGCCTTGGCGTAGAACGTCACGCACGTATCGGCCGATCAGCGTTGAAGGCTCGAAGCCGACGCGCTCCGCTAGTGCACGGTTTGCGCGCACGATCTTGCCCTCGAGCGAATGAACCAAAATCAGATCGTCGATCGAGTCGAATGTGTCCAGCCATTGTTTGCGTGAACCTGCGGCATGTTCGAAGAGCGTCACATTCTGAACGCTCAATCCCAGAAGATTTGCCACATTGATTACGAAGCGCGACTCGTCGCTTTGAAAAATGTGCTCGGTTGACGAACCGATCCCCAATATGCCCAGCGGCGATTCCTTGCCCGGTATGGCGACTAATAAGAGAGCTTCCAATCTTTCCGCTTCGGTCCACCGATCCAGCGAGAGATCGCCCGAATCGCCATAACTTACAAAAGGTGTATCTTGCTGTAATACGCGCTTCACCCAGCGCTCGCCGGCAGGCACGCGGCCGCACAATTTCAATGCATTTTCGCCGAAACCCACGGAAGTCTTCGTCACGAGCGAGGCAGAGTCGTTAGAGCCTTCGAATAAGAATACGATGCCGTGGCTCGCGCCGAGGCTTTCAGTAACGTGTTGCAATACACCTTCAAGGCACTGTTGCACTTGCGGCGATTGCGTCGAGGCTGCGGTGATCATTGCGAGCCTGCGCAATTTCTCGTTCAGATCGTCTGTCCTCGTTCGCGCAGCCTCGAGAACCAGCACGGCCATATTCACGCCGATCGATATGCTCAATACGCTCTGGAATGCCGTCCGAAAGATGCCGAAGTTCTGTAATGCCCAATCGGGCCGGTCTGCCGCATGCAACCCGCGTAGAATCAGCGTGGCTGCTAGTAACTTCCACCCGAAGCCTTTGTGCCGCTCTTGCCCTCTCCACAAAATCCATCCCGCTGCTATGTACAGTGCGGATTCGAGCGAAGAGTCGCTCCAGGCGGCGATTGATGTTCGTCCGGCGATGTACAGGAGAGCGACGCCTGCGGTTCCGACCAGCCCCCATGACCAAAGATACTTGAGGTGCTTGTTGCGGCTAACGCACTCGACGATTCCCGCAAGAAAAAAAGTCGCAATAAGCATCGACAGCGCCAACTCTAGGCCCGGTGATCCTGATCCTCCGCGCCACAGGGAGAAAACGCGAAAATCTTCGAGTGCAACATAAAGCGTCCAGCCAATAAGCCAATAGCGAAAAACGCGTGCGGGGAAATCGTTGGCAAGAAGTGAGAACACAACCAGTAGGGTTGTTGCAGCGGAAGCTTCCACAAAGGCGACTGCAAGCAACGCCGAGTTGGACATGAGGTGCATCGCGATCGCTGGTTGTGCGTTACGATCCGCCTGCCTGAGGCGGCCGACTGATCAAGGTTTATTGCGAAGCCAAAGCGAACCTAACATGTCAGTACTTCATACGGCAACGCGCCCATTGGAAGCCTGTGCCCTGCCATATAATGGTAGACCTATGCCCAGCAATGAACATTACGAGAAGATACTTGTAGTGGACGATGAAGAGGCGATTCGTGAAGTAGTATCCACACTTTTGCAGGCGCAGGGTTATAACTGCACGGTTTGCCCGAATGGTCGCGTGGGACTCGAAACTTTCCGGAATGATACCTTTGACCTTGTCCTCAGCGATATCGTTATGCCCGAAATGGATGGCCTGAAACTGCTGGCCGAATTACGCGTTTTGGATCCGGATGTACCCGTCATTATGGTGACGGCGATGCACGATATTTCCATCGCCCTCGAAGCGATTCGCGCAGGTGCCTACGACTATATATTGAAGCCTTTCGAGAAAGACCAATTGCACCTGAGCGTGCGGCGCGCGCTGGAGCATAGGGCTCTCGTTCTGGAAAACCGTACCTATCAGAGTGATCTTGAGCATCTTGTCGCTGAACGGACGCAGCAACTCTCGATTGCTCTGCAGGATCTTGAGCAATCCTACGATTACACGCTGGAGGCTTTAGGCGGCGCGCTCGACGCAAAGGATGCGGAGACGGAAGGCCATTGCCAGCGCGTGACGGCGTTCACGATTACGATCGCGAAGGCGATGGGCGTCGACAAGGGACTGCTGCGGCATATCGCTCGCGGCGCTTTCTTGCACGACATTGGAAAGATGGGCGTACCGGACAGCATCCTTCGAAAACCGGGACCGTTGACCGATGAAGAGCGCGCGATCATGCGCAAGCATTGCGAGATTGGTTTTGCTGTGCTCGAGAGAATTCCATTTTTGAAGGAAGCGGCGGAAATCGTTCTCTCTCACCAGGAATGCTATGACGGATCGGGCTATCCGCGCGGGCTCAAAGGCGAACAAATTCCGCTCGGTGCGAGGATTTTCGCGGTGGCAGACACGCTGGACGCGATGATTTCAGACCGGCCGTACCGCAAGGCGCTGCCGATCGGCGTTGCGCGCGACGAGATTCGGCGATACTCCGGCCGGCAATTCGATCCGCGCGTTGTGGAAGTATTTCTTTCAAAGCCGGAACGGCTGTGGGTCGATCTGCACGAAAATATCGGCGATCCGTTCCGCCTCACACAGCTGGAACACGCGTAAATAAAGGGCGCAGAGAGCAGCGCCCCTACGATCAAAGATTGTCGCGGCGATAGATTGCCGCGATGATTCCTCCAAATAAGGTCAGCGCCGGAATGAGCAAAATCAAAATTCCGTGTCGCAGAGCCTCCTGTCCTTTTGCGCCGCTTGCCGCCGCATTCTGATAGCACATCGCGCATCCTTGCGCCGCGACGTGCGGAGCGAAGACTGTTAGAGCCGCGATGGTGGCTGCTGCGATGAGCGCGAATCTTTTCATGCGATCTCTCTCGGTCTTTTCTCCTTCATTTCGCAAATATCAGCAACAAGAAAATTCCGGCCCACACGATTGTTAAAAAGTGCCAGTACATGGCGGCGATTCGCGTTGCGGTGCTCTGCGTTAAGCGTCGCAGGGGCCTGAGCGCGATCACGAGCAGCGCGATGATGCCGCCTATTAAGTGGAAAGCGTGAGCGCCCGTGAAGAGATAGAAAAAGCTCGCGTTAGGATTCGAGGCCAGATAGGTGCCCTGGCTGGCCAGAACGCGCCAGGCAGCGAATTGGCCAATCAAAAAAGCCAGGCCGAGGGCGGTTGCTGTGTACCACCACGTTCGGAATCTGGCGGTGGCGCCGGATCGGAGCGAGCGGCGGGAGACTTCGAGGGCTCCGCTGCTTGCCACCAGCAGGGCTGTGTTAAAGCTCAGGAAGCGCCACGGAAGGCCAATCGGGCCCTCTAAAGGGCTCGTTGAGAGCCCTTTTCGCACCACAAAGGCGCTGATGAGCGCCATAAAAAACATTAAAATCGCGCCGAGCGTCAGAATCATACCCGTCGGGTAGACGCGCTGC
>DATEGW010000234.1:0-7120 GCA_035279845.1 Candidatus Acidiferrales bacterium
CAGACGCCGCACCCGGCCCATGGTGTTGTTCGTCAATGTCGCCAGCGTCGAGCGAATTATTTATGCCATCTTTCACAACTTTAACCAGCAGTGGCAAAACCGCACCCTCTCTCTTTTTACACAAGCAGCTTGACGTCACCCCGCCGTGGCGAAATGCTCGTTGGCGTAAGCGATGCGGCGATAATGGTCGTCTTTGAATTTGTTGTCGGCGGAACCGGGAGTGGGATTGCGGCGTTCCCAGAATGCCGTGATGAATTGCTGGCGCTCTTCGTCCGTTTTCAGGTGTAGAAACGTGTCGCGCTCTTCGTCGGTGATGATGTAGACGACGTCTTCGTTGAGCCATTTTTGCGTCGCCTCCAGAATGCCGAAGACCGTTTTGGCTCCGCGGCTGTTGGTTGTCGTTTCCCGCGCCATGGTTACCATGCCTTTCGGCTCTGGAGCGCTAGCAGCGGCGTGCGGCGAGGTCCGCGAGGCGAGATCAATGAGATGCTGGCCGGTGGCAATCTCCCCCGCCGAACCACGAACGACGATCGCGTTTTGCGCGGGGACATATTGAGCGTGACCGCCGCCATACTGAAGGACCAGTTCGGCGACGATTCTGTTGGCTCGCGACGGTCCAATACCGTTTGGTATGTATAGCGTCTTCACGATAGGCAGCTCACCCTGCTGTGTTGTTTGGCTCGAGATCGCCTCGGCATACTTTTCGCCGGGATTCATCGTCAAGTAGAAGTCGCCCGTTCCGGCAGGGTCCACAAATTCGAATTCCACGTTTTCCGCACGCGCGCTATTGTTCTGCGTGATCTGGCGATAGCGCCAATCCTCGTAGGCGAATGTGGTAGCCGCGCCGCCGCCCTGATCCATTGGGCGATGCGACAGTTCACCTGCGCTGTGTTCATCGCGTTGGTCGGGCGGTCCCCAGGTGATGTAGATTCGCCCGCGGTCCGTCTTCCATCCGGGAATCCCTGACGGGCTGGCGAAGTGTTCATTCGCGTAGGCGATGCGACGGTAGTGCTCGTCTTTGTACGTGTTATCGGCCGCGCCCGGAGCAGGATTGCGCCGCTCCCAAAATTCCTTGATGAACTCGTCGCGCTGTTCGTCGGTTTTAAGCTGCAGGAAATTGCTGCGCTCCGCTGGCGTGATGATATACAGCACGTCTTCATCCAGCCATTCCCAATACGGACCTGTTTTGGTCCCAGCTTCTGTGGCCAACGGTTGCACTTGTGCTTTGGATCGTGCCGAAACAACAGTGGTCTTTGCTCCAGTTCGAACGAGAGCGACCACGGACTGCGCGGCCTTCGGTTGCCAGGCGGCGACGGAGACGGCGGCGGTGGCGACGAGGATTATGGCGGCGGCGATGGGCGCCCAGATTCCGGCGGGAGCTTTGGGATACAGCAGGCGGCGGATACGTTTCACGAGAATTCCTCCTGTGGCCGCGACGGCGGCTTGATGGCTGGGAAGGCGATTGCGCTCGAGAGCGGCGAGCGCGAGGGCGTATTCGTTAGCGCGTTGGCTGATGGAAACGACGATATCGTCGCAGCAGTTTTCGCGTTCATTGCGCATGATTTTTGAAATCCACCAGATGGCCGGATGGTAGAAGAGAATGCTTTCGACGAGCCGCTGGAAGACGTTGACGAGGTAATCGCGGCGGCGGATGTGCGCGAGTTCGTGTAAAAGAACGGCCTCAATTTGCTCAGAAGGCAGATTGGCGAGCAGCCCGACCGGCATGAGAATGACGGGGCGCAAGTGGCCGAGCACCATTGGAATTTCGGCGAAACAGGATTCGAGCAAATGCACGGGGCGCGAGATTCGTAGCTGCCCAGCCAGGCGCGCCAATTCCGCGTGCCATTGCTCGGAGGCGAAGCAAATGCCGCGCGTGCGGAGTTTGCGTACGCCGAAAAAGCTCATCACACGCTGGAGCGACAGAAGCAGAACGCCAATGATCCAGAATGGCGCAAGCCAGGGAGCTACGGCGGTCAATATTGACAACCACGACGGGCCGATATTGGCTCGCGATGGGGCATTCGCGACGGGGATAAACGGAACGGCAGCACGAAATCCAGGGAATGTCTGTATCGACTGCGGCATTAAACGATAGAGAGTGATGGCGAATCCGACGACAACGGCGATCATCGCCACACATGCGGCCACATAACGGATGCGCGCGGAACGCGTGGCGAGCAGGACGGCTGCGAGGATTACGGAAATGAACGCGCCTTCCCAGAGAGAATGAAGCAGCGTCCACCCAATTGCACCGGCGAGCGGCGATTCGACGAAGGATTCAAGAATCCGCATCTTTCCTCCGTTTCTGCTCGGCGGGAAATTCGTCGAGGAGTTTGCGTAATTCGGCGAGTTCTTCTTTGGAAGCTTTGCGGGCAGAGAGGGCGCCGATCATTAGCGCCTTAGCCGAGCCGCTGAAGGCGCGTTGGAGAAGGTCGCCAGCGAGCTGGCGCTGCGTCCATTCGCGGGGCTTGGCGGGCTCGTAGACGTGGGCACGCTCGGACTCGTCGCGGCGAACAAGTCCCTTTTCGGCCATGATCTGCATGAACTTGAGAATGGTGCTGTATTGGGCGCGACGGCGTCGGCGGATGACTTCGTAGACATCGCGGACCGTGGCCGGGCCAATGCTCCAGAGAACGGTGAGAATTTCGAGTTCGGCATCGGTGGGGCGGGGAAGACCGTTTGGCATGGTACGAAGAACTTACTAGTAAGAGTTTCGTATGTCAACCAAAAAAAAACGGAAACGGATGAAGTGGGGAAGTATAGGACGCAGAGCACGAAAACCAGAGCCGCAGAAGTTGGCCAGTCAAAGCCAATGGCAAAGTCAAAGGCAAAGGCAAAGGCTGGCCGACTAAACCGCAAGGTCGGCCGCTAGAAAAGCAGATCTTGTGGAAGCGGGTCGCTATGCTTCGTCGGCTTTGGTAGAATTGCGTGTTGGACAAAGGGAAAATTTATATTGATGAGACCAGCCAAAGTTTTTGCCTTCGTTTGCGTTACCGCGATGTTTCTTGCTGTCGGATGCAGTAAATCCTCAAACGAAACGGCGCAAAAGGCGCCAGAACCCACCAAGACCGTTGATCCGGCAACGGCCGGTTCGGTTACGGGTACGGTGAGGTTCGATGGCACACCGCCCAAATACAAAGCGCTGAATATGGCCGCCGAGCCGACGTGCGTGAAGGACAATCCCGAGCCGGTGTATCCGCCGATCGTGGTGACCGGGCCGAAAGACGCGCTGGCGAACGTGGTCGTCTACGTGAAGGGGAACATGGACGACTACAAATTCGACACACCAACAACGCCGGCGGTGATGGATCAGAAGAACTGCATGTATGAGCCGCACGTGCTGGCGATGATGACGAATCAGGACTTTCGTGTGATCAACAGCGATGCGACGCTGCACAATATTCATCCCGTGCCGCGGGATAATCATGTGTGGAACCAATCGCAGCCCGCAGGCGCGCCGCCGATCAACAAGACGTTTCCGAATCCAGAGCTGGCGATCCCGGTGAATTGCAACGTGCATCCGTGGATGCGCGGGTATTTGTTCGTTTTCCGGCATCCATTTTTTGCGGTGACGACGAAGGATGGGAAGTTTTCGCTGGATGGATTGCCTCCGGGAACATATACGATCGAGGCATGGCAGGAACATTACGGCGTGCAGGATCAGGTGGTGACGATCGGGCCGAAGGAGTCGAAGACGGTTTCATTTACGTATCATGCGGCGCCGCAGAGCGGACAATAGTGGCGCGTGCATCGATAGCAAAACAGGTTACGTGGTAGATTGCCACTGAGGCGAGCACCGAGCTAAAATTGCAAATGGGATTTGTGTCGCACCTACGGCGCTCGGACGTCTTTGCACATGTACCCAGCGCTCCCGCGCTGGGCTAAGTTGTGCCGCGCCTCCAGCGCTGCGATTGTGGGAGGTTTGTGACTCACCGCCGATATCGAAATATTCTTGCCGGTGAACCTGCGCTCGATGTCGAAGCATCGAAAGCAAAACAGGATTTCTGGCAGAAGATCGTGGGAACAGAGGATTAAGCAAGTATGTCTCCGAAAGTGGAAGTGGATTATTACGAAGTTTTGAGCGTGACGCGCGAGTCGACGCCGGAGCAGATCAAGTCTGCTTACCGGAAGGCGGCGCTGAAGTGGCATCCGGATCGAAATCCCGAAAATAAGAAAGAGGCCGAGGAGAAGTTTCGGCATTGCTCGGATGCCTATAGTGTGCTTTCCGATCCGCAGAAGCGCGCGATTTACGATCGCTACGGACATGCGGGACTGAACAGCCGCGGGTTTGAAACGAGCGGCGGGTTCAACTCGACGATCTTTGAAGAGTTCCAGGACATTCTGGGCGACTTTTTTGGATTTGAAGGCGCGTTCGGCGGAGGTGGCGGACGGCGCGGGCGTGCGCAGCGCGGTCAACGTGGCGCGGATTTGCGTTATGACCTGACGCTGAGCTTTGAAGAGGCTGCGGCTGGCGTAACGTCGACGATCAAGCTGGACCGGTTTGAAAATTGCGAGCTTTGCCACGGAACTGGCGCGAAGCCAGGTAGCGGAATGGTGCCGTGCCGCACGTGCGGCGGGCGCGGGCAGATGGCGTACCAGCAGGGCTTCTTTTCGATTTCGCGGACGTGCCCGGCGTGCCAGGGAAGCGGGCAGGTGGTGCGCGAGGCTTGCGAGAAATGCCGCGGGCAGGGAAAGCTACAACGCGAAAAGACGCTGGAGGTCGGCGTACCGGCAGGTGTGGACTCGGGCACGCGGTTGCGTATGACTGGGCAGGGCGAGCCGGGAATCAATGGCGGTCCTGCGGGCGATCTCTATATTTTTCTTGAGGTGAAGGAGCATCCGCTGTTTGAGCGGCGCGGAGCGGACTTGTATTGCACGGTGCCGATCAGTTTTCCGCAAGCGGCGCTTGGCGCGAAGGTGAAAATTCCGACGCTGCATGGCGAAGAGGATCTGGAAATTCCCGAAGGAACGCAATCGGGTCAGCTTTTTCGCAAAAAGGCGAAGGGCTTGCCAAATCCGCACGGCGGGCGCGGCGACCTTTACGTGGATGTGCGGGTGGTGGTGCCGAGCAAGTTGACGCGCGAACAGAAGCGGGCGCTGGAGCAGCTTGGGCAGACGCTCAAGGTGGATAATAAACCGGCGGAGCGGGCGAGCAGCTTTTTTGACAAGGTGAAAGACATTTTTGGATAGGAGGTAGAGGAGGCAGAGGAAGTAAAGGAGGTAGAGGGGAGAAAATCACTCGGTTTTTCTGCGCATTCTCTCAAACCACTTACATGGTATCCCGCTTAGCATCCGGTTTTACTTCTTGTAGTCCCCAGATTTTTACGTCTTGATAGCGCGCGAAATGCAGGAGCGGTTTTTCGTTTGGCAATAGGATGGCGCTGGCTGCTGCCATTGTGTTCACCTTGATTTGAGCTTCGGCGGGTTGCAACGGCCAGGGAGCGTGGTTGATCTCGCAGCGGAAAATGCGGGCGCCGTCGAAGGCGTAGAGGCAATAGCGCTCGGTGAGGAAGTATTCGATTGTGCCGGGCTGCGCATGGAAGACTTCGCCGGTCGGCTTATACGACATGCGAAGCTCTGCGGCTGGAGCGTTGCGATGAGTGCGCCGGCTGCGATAGTCGATCGTGCCGTCCGAGGCGGTGCTAATTGAAAATTGCGCACGAAAGTACGGTAGATAAAAGAAGCGGCGCGCAGCCGCCACTGCCAAAGCGCTACCTGCATCCAAGCTGAAAAACCAGACGCCGGGCTTGTGATCCCTCGTGACGTACGTTCGCACATTGAGTTCAGGCAATGCGGAAACGCCTGGAATTGGGGGCGTGCATCGGGGACGAACTCCGGACATGCGAAAGGGAACTACACCGACCCAGGCGCTGCCGTCGTATACGTCGAGTTCGAGGCCAGCGGGGATAAGGCGGCGGATTAGGTTCGGATCGACGCGCCAGTGCATGAAGAGAAGACCGTGCCATTTTTGAGTCATGATCCAGGGCGACGTCGGGACGGGCCAGGGGCGGTTTGGATTGGCGACGGGCGGCATTACTGCGAAAGTATAGCGGAGTCGCAGTGATCGGGACGCATGTCGGTGCTCAGCGACTAATGCGTTTGCTAGGCAGTCTTTCGGTGCTTCAAATATTCGACGAAATGCAAAATTTCCTCCCTCTCTTCTGCTTTTAGGCCGCGCGTCATTAATCGGAGTTTGCCTACGAGGGGGTCCGCACCGATTGCTTCTGCTGTTTCTTCTGCCTGATTTTCCCCAAGCAGGTATCCAACTGGGAGGCCGTATAACTTCGATAGCCTGATGAGTTCCAGGCTGTCGACTTTGCGCCGGCCGCTTTCGATTTTTGATATCGCCGGTCGCGGGACGTTCATCTGTTGCGCTACGTATTCCTGAGACAAGCCCAAGAATTCGCGAGCGTCGCGGAGCCGCTTTGCCAGTGTTTCCATCTCGTGATGTTGTTTCATTCCTGCCCGCTTATCAAATTTCAGGGCTGCTCTTGTGAGGAGCTGGAACAGCCCGGCCCTTGGGATAGGGTCTTTCTCTCGCTGAGTAGTTTGGAGGAAGCTGCATAGGGAATTCAAATGATGAGTATTCGCGGCATGCTTAAACGATGCATCGCAATCATACCTACAGGGAAAGCTGTAAAAGGGACGGTCATACAGTGATTCATGTACGTGATATCTGCACTTTTAAGAATTTCTCGACGCGATGAGATGCGTCGTGGGCAGCAACCGCGATTGGCAGCTTTGAGCGCAAACCACTCATAAGATGGCTTTAACGTCCTCTCTAAATGCCTGTAAGTTGTTCCAAAAAGATAATATTCGCCGTTCCAAATAAGTACAGAAGTCCTATTCTGAAACGCGATCCTCCCTGTTGAACTTGTATGCAGAACGCAAGGGAAATAGGTTCTAGGCAAGACGTTCTAGCCCGTTCTAATCAGTCCGAGTCTTTACTCGGCTAAATCTGCGGAGGATAGATGCGACTCACCAGCAAATTAGCGGTTACTGCGGGACTCTTAGCTTTGGCCATGGTTCCCCGGTCTAGTGCGCAGGCGCTTAACTCGAATACTGCCAATGTAAATCTAAACGCAGTTCTGGCGGAGACCCTGACCGTATCGGCGACGCC
>DATEGW010000235.1:0-3614 GCA_035279845.1 Candidatus Acidiferrales bacterium
ATGCGATATGGACTCGCCACGCGGTTAGCTCCTAACGTGCCTTCTGCGCTTCGTCCCACTTGAAGACGGCGTTGCGGACGCGTTCCATCGTGCTTTCCGCCGTCTTGCGCGCCATTTTCGACCCGGCATCGAGGATATCCCAAACTTTTTGCGGGCGCGACTCCAATTCCTTGCGCTTCACCTGGATTGGCTCAATCCATTTCGCCAAATTATCGGCCATGGCAGCTTTGCATTGTACGCAGCCAATTCCGGCCGTGCGGCAGCCCTCTTCGGACCAAGCGATTGTTTCGGGCGGAGAAAAGAGCTTGTGCCATGCGAACACTGGACAGATTTCCGGCCGGCCCGGATCGGTGCGGCGCTGGCGCTGCGGATCCGTCATCATGTTACGAACCTTCGTGCGAATTTCGTCGGGCGGATCGGTGAGCCAAATTGCGTTACCGTAGGACTTAGCCATGCGGCGACCGTCGAGGCCGGGCAGGCGGGGCGTTTCAGTTAACAAATAACCAGGCTCTCGCAGTACCTCTTTACTGGAGAAAAATTTGGAAGCGCCCTTCTCCGCGCGCTCCGCTTTTTCTATAAAATTCGAAAGGCCGTCTTCGCTCGCGGTCTTGCGAAAATGCAAACTAAGCGTATGCGCCACGGTCGATCCGTTGGGCGGGCTTGGAAGATCGTCACCATACACTTTTTGCAGAGCCGCAGAGTTTTTCGACTCGAAAAGTTCAGGCGAGATGCGAAAACCGAAATTGACGTTAAACCGGCGTACGACTTCACGTGAAAGCTCCACATGCGGTACTTGATCCTCGCCTACTGGCACAAGCAATTCCTCTCTCGGGTCGCCGTACATGACGATGTCTGCGGTTTGGAGCAGTGGATAGCCCAGGAATCCGTATGTGCCCAGGTCGCGATCTTTTAGGTTTTCAATTTGCTCCTTGTACGTAGGAACGCGCTCGAGCCACGAGAGCGGCGTGATCATGGACAGAATTAAGTGCAGTTCGGCATGTTCGAGAATGCGCGACTGAATGAATAGCGTCGACTTCTCCGGGTCGAGCCCTACCGACAGCCAATCCATTGCAATCTGAAGGGTGTTTTCCGCGATCGAGGACGTATCTTCATAATGCGTGGTGAGCGCGTGCCAATCGGCGACGAAAAAGAAGCAGTCGTATTCCTCCTGAAGTTTCAACCAATTGGAAAGTGCGCCGAAATAATGGCCGAGATGGAGACGGCCCGTAGGCCGCATGCCGCTTAAGACTCGTTTGCGTTTTGACAAGCCGTAAAAAACCCCTTAAATGGCCTTCAGGTGATAGAGAATGCTAGCACAGAAAAACAAAGGCGTGAGTGGTGAGTGATTGGCGTCGAGCGAGATGCGGGCGCAGCCCTTCGCAAGAGCACTCAGGGTAAACAAGCAGCGCCCCTACAGCTTGAGAAGTTCGCGGAGGCGTTTTGTTTGCGCGCGGGAGACTGGAACTTCGGTTGATTTCTTATCATTCATTTTGAGAACGTAGCTTGATTTGAACCACGGCACAACTTCCTGAATGTGGTTGATATTCACCAGATATGAGCGGTGCGGGCGCCAATAGGTCGTTGGATCGAGCGCAGCGGCGAGTTCGTCGATTGTGCGGTAGTTTGAGAAGCCTTCCGTATCGCGAGCCGTGATCGTGATCGAGCCGTCATCGATGGTGGCGAAAATCAGATCCTCGGCGTCGATTAGAAGCAAGCGCGACTGAGACTTTACAAGCAGCTTAACGGGTTGCGCAGCGGAAGACTTGAGTGGAGGCGTTGCCGCGCCATTGCTAAGTTGAGCCGGTAGATTTTCGAGCCGTTCGTCGGTGGGCGCATTGGCTTCGATCTGCTTTCTTGCGCGCTGGACGGCTTTGGCGATGCGCGTCTTATCGAATGGCTTCAAAACATAATCGACTGCACTCACTTCGAATGCCTGCACGGCATAATGATCGTACGCCGTGGCAAAAATGATTTGGGGAATGCGCAGCTTGCGCTCGAGCAGCTTTTTGATGACGCCGAAGCCGTCGAGGCCGGGCATTTGTACGTCAAGAAAAAGCAGATCGGGGTCATGCTCCTTCACGAGCGCGACGGCTTCCAATCCGTTCTTGCCTTGGGCGATCAGCGACACGTCTGGAAAGGCTTTCAGCAGAAACGCGAGTTCGTCGCGAGCCGGACGTTCATCGTCAACAATAATGGTGTTGATCGCCATGGCGGATCGCAGAAAGTATACATTTTGGCGGTTTTGGTGAACAGTCGGCCCTCGCTGTAGGCGTTCTTACGAACAGTTTTCGGGATGAACGTTGGCGCTGAGTTAAAATGTCCGCGGCCGATTGTGCGGTAGTGCGAAAGGCCAATCAAAATTGAGGTCTTCGGGAGAGAGTGTGAAGAAAAGCGCCGCAGTTCAGGTGGTGAGCAGCGAACTGATTTTTAAGGGTCGTGTGATGGAGGTTTATCGCGACCACATCGTGGAGCCGAGCGGCATCAAGGCGATGCGGGAGTGGGTGAAGCATCCCGGCTCCGTAGTTGTGCTGCCCGTGTTTCCAGACGGGCGCCTCCTGCTGATCCGGCAATATCGCTACGCCGCGGCGCAGGAAATGTGGGAACTTGTCGCGGGCCATAAAGAGCCTAGCGAAGACTACGAAACGGGCGCGCATCGCGAGCTGGAAGAGGAGTCCGGCTACACGGCGAAGAAGATGACGAAGCTGCTCGAGTTTTTTCCTTCGCCGGGGTTTTTGAGCGAAAAGATGGTTGTGTTTCTGGCGGAGGGGCTCACAAAAGGGAAGTCCCGTCAGGAAGAAGACGAAAAGATCGATCAGCGCATCGTTACGTTGGCGCAGGCGGAAGATTGGATTCGCACGGGAACGATTTGCGATGCGAAGACGGTTTCTGGAGTTCTTTACTACTCGAAATTCGCGCGCAAACAACCTCGAAAGACGCGGTGACCCACAAGCGGCTCGCCCGATCAGCCCATTCTGGCAATGACGACC
This sequence comes from Candidatus Acidiferrales bacterium, assembly GCA_035279845.1. Lineage (GTDB taxonomy): Bacteria > Acidobacteriota > Terriglobia > Acidiferrales > UBA7541 > Palsa-295. Next base: position 2,988 of record DATEGW010000235.1, read on the forward strand.
GTCATGTCGTCGGCTTGCTCGGCGGCGCCGGACCAGCGCTCAGCGCTTTCGATCAGGTCCTCGGCGAGTTTATTTGCGGGGGCATTGCGTTCGCGCAGGAGTTCGTCGCGCAGGCGCTCAACGCCAAATTCTTCTCCGAAAACATTTTCCGGCTCCGTGAGTCCGTCGCTGAACACCAGCAGGACGCTTCCCGGCACCACTTCGACGGAGCCCTGATTGTACGTCGCATCTTCGATCAGGCCAATCACCGTGCCGCCTTCGTTGAGAGTCTGCACGTGGCCGTCCGTAACGAGCAGTGGCGGCAAGTGCCCGGCATTCGTGTACTTCAAAATTCGCGTTTCCGTGTCGTAAACGGCGTAGAAGAGCGTCGCGTAGCGATCGTCAGACGTCGTCTGGAAAAGATGCTGATTGAGCCGCTCGACGATGTGCGCGGTATCGAGATTGCCGTTCATCGAGGCGGCGCTGCGCAGCGCGGCCTGAAGGCTGGCCATCAGCAGGGAAGCAAAAATGCCTTTGCCGCTGATGTCCGCCAGCGCGATGCCCACGCGCGAGCCGTCGAGCGGAATAATGTCGTAATAATCGCCGCTGACGGCGCGCGCAGGCCGGCAAATCGCGGCAAGCTCCAGT
>DATEGW010000236.1:0-6271 GCA_035279845.1 Candidatus Acidiferrales bacterium
CCGGTATTGTCGATATAGTTCTGCACCTCGACAGTGTGGCCTGCGCCGTGTAGCAGCCGCACGAAGGTGTCACCGAGCACGGCGTTACGCAAATGTCCAATGTGTGCGGCTTTGTTCGGGTTGATGCTCGTGTGCTCGACGATGATCTTGCCACTGCGGTGCTTGCCGGCCATCTGAGCGCCTTTGCGCGAAGCCTCTTCGCACGTGGCGCGGAAAAACGCGGCGCGATCGAAATAGGCATTCAGATAGCCGCCGCCCGCCACTTCCACGCGCGCCACGCCTTCAATCGGCTTCAGCGAATTCGCGATTTCCTGTGCCAATGCGCGCGGCGCCTTTTTCATGCGCTTTGCCAGCTCGAAGCAAAGGGGCGACGCAACTTCGCCCATTGCCAGCTTCGGCGGCCGCTCCAGCACGATCGGAACATCCGTCTTGTATCGCTCGTGAATGTGGTGCCGCAGCGCCTTGCGAATGCGTTCCTCGACGACTTTATACACGTGACTCCCTTTGCGCAGATGAATCCGCGATTATATCAGGGGATTCGCGAAGCCCCGACGCAAGTCTCTACCGCGCAGGCTCGCCGGCCTTTTTCTTGTAGGCACTCCTATCGTAATTCTCGTAATCTTCTCGGTACGCGCGGCGCGCGAATGCGATATGCGTCCTAAGAGCACGCGATCTGCGCCGAGGGACTTGCGTAGCGATCGTGTTTGCAAAGGTCTCAGGATATAACGGCGGTGCGATGGAATTGCTGCTTGCGTTCGCGATCACGCTCGTAATCGCGGTGTTGATCTCCGGGTTGGCTGAAGAGACGGTGCTATCTGTTGCTGTGCTGTTTCTCGTCTCCGGCATTTTGCTTGGGGCGGGCATTTTTGGTGCGCCTCCTACCATCGATCCAAACCTCCTCCAGCGAATCGCGGAAGTCGCGCTCTTCAGCGTGCTGTTCACCGACGGGATGAAAACGGGTGGATTGAAAGATCTGCGAAATTCATGGAAATTGCCGGCGCGGGCGTTACTTATCGGAATGCCGCTAACAATCGGCGGCATTGCGGTGCTGGGCCGATACATGGCCGGACTCAGCTGGCCGATGGCGCTGTTGATCGGCGCGGCGTTGAGTCCGACCGATCCCGTTTTCGTCTCTGCGATTTTTCGGTTCGAGGCAGTGCCGGCGCGGATGAAACACCTCTTGAACGTGGAAAGCGGTTTGAACGACGGACTGTCGCTCACACTTGTCGTCATTCTCATGGCCCACGGAAACGCGGCGGGGGCACTCGGAAGCCTTGTGGGAATGCCGTTCGGCGTCGCCATCGGATTTCTGATTCCATGGGTAGGAGTCCGGTTGGAAAAGATGAGATTGTTTCGCGCATCCGGCCTTTTTCATCCCCTGAATGCGTTTGCGCTGGGACTGCTGGTGCTGGCGACGTGTTACGTTACGAATGCGAACCTCTTTCTTGCCGGATTTGGCGCCGGAATCAGCGTGGCGACATTCGGGCCGGCGTTCAGCGAATCTTTCCGCGAGTTTGGCGAGCTTGTTACCGAGCTTTTGAAATTGGCAGCGCTCCTGGTGTTCGGAGTCGTGATTGCACCGGAATTGTTTACGACGCTGACCGCGATCGAATATGGATTCATTTTACTCGCGGTCTTTGTGGTGCGAGTGGGTGCGGTATGGCTCTCGTTAGTGGGATCGGAGCTGACCACGAAAGAATCGCTGCTGACCGGATGGTTCGGACCGAAGGGATTTGCGTCCGTCGTATACGGCCTTTTGATTTTTCGCGCGGGAGAGGTACATGTGGCGCGACTCATTGCGGTGGCTGTGACGGCGTCGATTGTGGTGTATTCGTCGACCGATATTTTGGTCGCGCGGTGGTTTCAGAAGCACGGAGCAGAAGGCAACCGTCATCAGTGAACGCAGGCGGAATACCGTTGCATAGAACGCGCCATTAGTAAGCCTTTGCCTTGAGCATCCCGTTTAGATGCGTTCCGTCACTCTGCTTTACACAACATCGAGCATTCGATAAGTTACCTACAGAAGCGCAATTGCGCCTGAGCCAAAATATAGCCGATGGGATCGTTTGACACACTGGATTTGTTGACGCTGATGCTGAAGGTAGGCTGGTCGGCATCACTGGCTGCATTGCTCGTGCGCTTCGCTTCTTTTAGGAAACTCGTGTTTACCGAGACGCGCGACTCGGACCAGAAAGTGATGTTGCTCCTTTTCATGACGCCGCCGCTCGCTGTCGGGGTGATGATGCGCGTTCTTTTTGGCTATGCATATTTCGACTTGATGATTGAGGGTTCGTTTTTGATGGGACTGCTCGGCGGACGCGTGGTGGGATTGCTGGGAGGCTCCCTGATTAGCCTGACTGCGTTTGGTCATCACGAGTGGCTTTCAACTCCGATGGCGGCCCTTGTGGGACTGTTGGCGGGATTTGTCCGCGAAGCAATACCGGATAAGGAAGACGTCTGGCACTTCGGGCCTTTTCTGTTTTTGGGGATTCCGCGATGGATTTCGCGGTTGGTACGGCGCGGGGAGGGGAACCGCGCGATGCTGCCGCTCTTTGCGTGTGCGGCATGCGAAGCCGGCAGACTTCTCTTGGGCAGTACGCTCTCCGCGCACTGGCTGTACGCGTTGCACCCGACGAATGTCGGCTATCTACTGCTCGATATCCTGTCGTCGGTGATGTGCGTGGCGATGGCGATCAAAATCTTGAACAACACGCGCATCGAGATGAACCTCGAGCAAAATCAGCAGTTGCTGCTTAAAGCGCGCATGGACGCGCTGACGAGCCAAATCAATCCTCATTTTTTGTTTAATACGCTGAATACGGTGTCGTCATTGATTCGATTCGATCCGGACATGGCGCGCGGCGTGGTGCTAAAACTTTCGAATATTTTGCGACGACTGCTTCGGAAGCACGAGACGTTCGTCCCATTACGCGAGGAGCTCGATTTTATCGACGACTATCTCGATATCGAGGTGATCCGCTTCGGGCGCGATAAACTGCAAATTTTCAAGGAGATCGATCCGGAGGCGCTTGAGGCGTTTGTGCCTAGCATGCTGCTGCAACCTATGATCGAGAATGCAATTAAACATGGCCTCGCGCCACGGCTTTCGGGGGGAGAAATTCGGATTCGTACGCAGCGTCGCAACGGGCGGCTGTTTCTGGAAATCGACGACAACGGAATGGGCATCCCGCCCGAGCGCCTCAGCGAGGTATACGGCGGCGGGATTGGGATCAGCAACGTCCACGAGCGGCTGCGGCTGCTCTATGGCGATCAGTTCAAAATGGATATTCGCAGCCGTGAGGGCGAAGGCACGCAGATCTGCATCGAGATTCCGGAATTGAGTGGAGTGCAATCCGCGGCTTCCTAGAACGCCATTCCTGAAATCATCTGGTCCGCGTCGCGCAAACCATCTACGATTAATCTTCGTGACCTCTCAACCCATACCTGGTGTTCCGACGCCCGGGACGATGCATCGCCGCATCGCCGCGGCAACCGGCATCATGATGGCCAGCGTCTTCCTTAGCCGCGTGCTAGGGTTCGCTCGTGATTGGGCGATTGCGCACTTTGCCGGCGCGAATGCGGCGACGAATGCCTATTACGCTGGTTTTCGCCTACCCGATTTTGTGAATTACCTGATTGCGGGAGCGGCGCTTACCGTCACATTTATTCCCGTATTTTCGAAATACATGGCGGAAGGGGACGAACGTGAAGGATGGCGCGTTTTTTCGACGGTTGTCACGGTCATGGCGTTCATTCTCATCTTTCTCATCATATTAGGAGAAATCTTTGCGGGCCCGCTCGTGGATCGCGTCGTCGCGCCTGGTTTTCAGCCTTCGGAGCGAGCACTAGCCGTATTTCTCACGCGGCTCATGCTGCCTGCGCAACTTTTCTTTTACGAAGGCAGTATTTTGAGTGCCGTTCAGTACGCCAAAGGGCATTTCACGATCCCTGCGCTGGCGCCGCTGGTTTATAACGCGTCAATCATCGTGTGCGGCATTCTGCTTTTTGCGAAGATCGGAATCACGGGATTCGCGGTCGGGGTATTGCTGGGCGCGATTTGCGGGAATTTCCTACTGCAGGTTTATGGCGCGCGTCGCATGGGCGCTTCTTTCACGCCGAATTTCCGCGTGAAGCATCCAGGTTTTGTGCTGTTCCTCAAGCTGTCTTTGCCGATCATGCTTGCGGTTGGTCTAACATATGCCGACGATTGGATCAGCACGCATTACGCCTCTTACCTGGCGAACGGCGCAGTCACATGGCTGGCCTACTCGAAAAAGCTGATGCAGGTGCCGCTCGGTTTCGTGGGGCAGGCGCTAGCCGTCGCTTCGTTCCCAACGCTTTCGCATCTTTATTCCGAGCGAAAATTCGGCGATCTGAACCGGGTGCTCAATGCGTCGGTGAAGGCGCTAGTCATCTCTCTTGTGCCGATTTCGGCGTTGATGATGGCTGAGAGCCAACCTCTTGTGCACCTGTTCTTCACGCATACGCGATTGCGTGGCGCGGACTATCAGGCGACGGCATCAGCGCTCGTCTTTTACTCGCTTGGGCTATTCGCATGGGGCGCTCAGAACATCCTCGCGCGAGGTTTTTATGCTACGCGCAACACGGTCGTGCCCGCTGTGGTGGGGACGCTCACGACGTGTGCCAGTCTGCCGCTCTACATTTGGCTGATGCATAGAATGCAGCATGAAGGCCTTGCGCTGGCTAGTTCGATCGGCATTGGCGCATACACGGTAGTGCTGTTCGTATTATTGGCGCGGCGCACGGAAAATCCTGACACGGCAAGAATCGTTGGATTCTTCTTCAAAGTCGCCGCGGCTTCGGTTGTCACGGGCGTCGCTTGCTATCAATTTGCCGGCTGGCTTGAGGCGCTGGTCGCGTGGCAGCGGCCGCTCTATGCGTTGTTCGTGCTTGCAGTAGATACCGCGATGGGAGTTGGACTGCTTTACATTCTGTTGAAAGCGTTTCGCGTTCGTGAGGTCGATACGTACGTTCGGCGCGGCTTCAATCTTGTGATTCGGCGCGCATAAACGAAAAGTGTTAGATCCTGGTTTGATTAGCTGGTAGAGCAGAGCAGGGCTGGTACGCGGCAGCGGTGCTTGTTTATTGGCTTCTTTTTTGTTTCGCTAATTCCCCATAAAAAGCCGCCTCTTTTTGCGCGACGTACTTCTTGTACCCATCCGGATCGATGAATGGATTTGCGGCACCTGGTTTCATGCGTGCATATTTTGCTTCCAATCCAAAATATTCGCCGTGCGCGCCCAGAAAAATATCGCATGGCAGTGATTTCAGCACGCTCCACATACGTTCGTAGTCCTGCGCGATCTGCGGATATGCCTTGTTGTTCACGAGCTTGTATCCAGGATTCACGTTAGGACTGCCGACGATTACCACGTTATAAGTTTTGCCACCGTCGGAAACCTTCATCGTCCATGTCGTGCAGCCTTTGGTGTGGCCGGGCGTAAGATACGCCACGAGAACGGCGCCGCCGAGCTTCACTTCGTCGCCGTCGTGAAGGATGCGATCTACTTTCATCGGCGGATAGAGCGTTACTGCATCATTGCCATAATGAAAATCCGCTTTGCCGCCGGATTCGACGACCGGCACATCCGCGTCCATCACCATGTACTGCGCGCCGGTCTCTTTTTTGATCAGCGAACTACCTGCGTCGTGATCCCAATGCGCGTGGCTGATGAGAAGGACCTTCGTATCGCTGAATTTGAATCCGAGTTTTTCGATGCTGGCCTTGATCATCGGGACGTTTTTCTCGGTGTCGCTGTTGATCAGAATGTTGCCCTGAGGCGTGACGATCAGGTAGTTCGCAAGGCCTTTGCTGCCGACGTAATAGAGGTTGCCGACGATGCGAAAGGGTGGGAAGGGCTGCATCCAATCGGCATTAGACGGGGCTGACATTGAAGCCGCCGCGGATTGTTTGCCAGGCGCAGCAGCGCGTGAAAACGCGCCATTTGCCAACGCCAACGCGCATAGTAAAGCCAAAGTAATTATCGCTGCGGATCGTCGCATGTCTCCCTCAGTGAACGCATGTTACACCAAAAGGGACGCAGATGCGGCTGGCGGTGCCTAATCAGGTGGTTTTGCGGAACCGCCATCGCCGGAAGCGCTATCAGCACCGGCGTCCGCTTTGGGGAAATTTGCGTGTAGCGTGACTCTGTTGCCCTTCAAAACGTCGAGACTGCGCACCCAGGCTTTCTGCCCCGGTGCGCGGACTTCGATGCGGTGTGTGCCCTTGCTGAGCTTGATCGTCGAAGGC
>DATEGW010000237.1:0-4502 GCA_035279845.1 Candidatus Acidiferrales bacterium
GATGTCGCACGCCACCGGCCTGGCGCTCGCGACCGCGACGATGCCCTTAGTTACGCGCGCTTCCTTTTCGATTGGGAAAAGCAGTTCCAGCTTTCCCTCGATCCCGATACCGCGCGCGCCATGCATGACGAAACGCTTCCCGACGATTTCTACAAGGAAGCTAAGTTCTGCTCGATGTGCGGACCGAAATTCTGCTCGATGAACACGACGCAGATTGCCGAAATGTATCAGGGCTTCGACCAGAAGGAACGCGAGGCCCGCTTCGCGGAATTGCTGGGACGAGTCGAGCAAGCAGCGGCGGCCAAAGCCCAGTAGTGGAACAAAACGGCCGGCGCGAACGTATTGACTGTTAGAGCGTCGAAACTCACTAGCGGCTTCTGGTGTGCGAAAGGAGCGCTCGCATGCTTTCTCTGATCTTCATCTGCGTGCTGTACTTTCTGCCGTCGATCATCGCTCACGATAAGCAGAACTTTGCCGGCATATTCGTTTTGAATTTCCTGCTCGGCTGGACAGTGATCGGCTGGATTCTGGCTCTGATCTGGGCGTGCTCGGCGGATGTGCGCGCGCCGTTGCTTGCCGTCACCGGGCCAGGGCGCTATTGCTGCCGCTGCGGCGCATTGAGCCAGCAGGCGGCGCACTTTTGCTGGTCGTGCGGCTCGCGCATCTGATTCGATATTCGATATGAAGTGGCTCGGTAAAATCCAAAAGGCTGGCGCACTATCGGCGGCTTGTCTCGCAATACTAGGCGTCGCGGCGCTTGGCGCTACGAGCGACGCGGCTTACAAGGCTTCGGTTGAGAAGTGGCGCGCCCAGCGTGAAGCTCGCCTCAAAGCCGACGACGGCTGGCTCTCTGTAGCCGGATTGTTTTGGCTGCATGACGGGGCAAACCACTTCGGCTCCGACCCTCTCGCGGACATCGTGGTACCCAACCCCGCTCCAACTGATGCGGGAACGTTCGATTTTCACGACGGAAAGACGATCGTGCACGCCGCTTCGGGCGTTCCAGTACTGGTCAACGGCAAGCGCGTTCAGACAGCGACTTTGCGGCCGGATTCAGATCCCAAATTCGACGATAAAGTCGATCAAATCACGCTGGGCGATCTGACCATGTACATCCATGCGAGCGGCAGCCGCTATGCCGTCCGCCTGCTGGATAAGAACAACCGGCTGCGCAAAGTCTTCACGGCACTCCGCTGGTTTCCGGTCGATCCGTCGTATCGAGTCGTTGCACAATACGTTCCCTACGACAAGCCGAAGACCGTCACGGTCCAGAACATCATGGGCGACTTCACACCGACGCAGATGCCCGGATATGTGTCTTTTCAGCTACAGGGTCGGCCCTTGCGGCTGGACGTGGAGAGCAATAGCCCCGATCCGGGCCTTTCGATCACGTTCCGTGACCTGACCAGCGGCAAAGAGACCTACGGAGCGGCCCGGTTCCTCGTGACGGACAATCCGAAAGACGGCAAAGTCGTTTTGGACTTCAACGAGGCTTATAACCCGCCCTGCGCCTACAATCCCTACACCACCTGCCCGCTGCCGACGCCTCAAAACCGACTCCACGTCAGAGTGGCGGCAGGCGAAATGACGTATCTCGGCCCTCATTAACCGCGCGCAGAGCTAGGTGCCCGGGCATTTTCCTGGTGCGAGCACTGGATTTGCGCCCATCACGGCTTAAAATCCGCCAAAATTCCTGCACATAGGCCGTTCCCAAATTAGCGCGTTCCCTGTATAGTACGGCGCGGTGCCCCCTCGCGCCTGACCATCGAATGATACAACCTCCTCCGAAGCCAAAACGCTGGCTCCTGGCCGTTGACCCGCGTGTCTATCATTGGGATACCCTCTTTGTTAAAGGCAAAGAGATGTGGCGTCACGCCGGAAATCGCCCAGACGCCCTCCGGCAGCTCAAAATCGTGCGTAAAGGCGACCGCACCCTTTGCTACCACGGCAAGCCCGAGCACGCCATTTACGCCCTGGCCGAAGTAAGCCGCGACCCATATCCCGACCCGCACGATCCCGACGGGAAGAAACTCGTTACCGATCTGCGCGCGATCGAGCGTTTGCCCCGCCAAGTCACTTTGGCCGAGCTTCGTGCCAACAAAGCGCTGCGCAAGGTGAAGTTCCTCAAGAACACGCGCCTCACCATCTGCCCGCTGACCGAAGAAGAGTACGCCGAGATCCTGCGCATGGCCGGCATCGTCGCCTCGCCGGGTATACCTTTGCCTTAGCCCGCACACGCCAAAGCAGAGCCGCCGTTCCAGTGCAAACCATGCGCGAATCTTGTATAAACAAATATGCGGGGCTGTAGCTCAGATGGATAGAGCAGCAGTTTCCTAAACTGCGTGTCGGGAGTTCGACTCTCCCCAGCCCCACCATACCCGGCGGGCGATCGCGGACGGCTGGAAGCGGCAACGGCAGCAAGAGGCTTTGTGAAGCTGAAAATCGTACAGATGGGCGAGCCGGTGCTGCGCCAGACTGCGCGTCCGCTCACGGCCAAAGAGATCGTCAGCGAAGAGATACAGCGGCTGATCGTGGACATGCGCGAAACGATGCATGACGCGCCTGGCGTAGGCCTTGCGGCACCCCAGGTCGGTCTGCCGATTCAGCTCGCTGTGATTGAGGATCGTGAGGAGTTTCTGAAGGACGCCTCGCCGGACATACTCGCCGAACGCGAACGAAAGCCAGTTTCCTTCCATGTGATCGTCAATCCACGCATCCTGCATGCGCCGGACCCAACCGTTACCTTTTTCGAAGGTTGTCTCAGCCTGCCCGGTTTTACCGCGCTTGTGCCGCGAACTCGCACGGTCCGCATCGAATGCATGGACGAGCGCGGCCAGAAGAAAATCATCGAGGCAAACGGCTGGTATGCGCGCATCTTGCAGCATGAAATCGATCACCTCGCCGGCTGCCTCTACATCGACCGCATGCGCAGCCGCACTTTCGGCACGCTGGAGAATTTCAACCGGCATTGGAAGGGCAAGACGATCGACGAAGTGCGCTCGACGCTCGAGTTCATGCCCGTCTGAAAACGCCCGCCTGATTTTCAGCCCCCATTTTCTTCTGGACTGCCCTTGACTCTTCGGTGACACGCCGCTCCCATCGATTTGCCCTCGCGTAAAATAAAGTCATGGGAATTCTTGGGCGAAATAATGAATCGTGCCTTGGTGCAAGCATTTTGCGCCGCGTAACAACGCTGCTGCTTGCAGCGGCTTTCTGCGCCGGTTGCCATCGTATGCGGCCGGCTCAACTGCAGCCGCTTTATGATTCGGGCATGGCATACGATACCGTCACCCGGCTAACCACTCTGAAGATCACTCCATCCGAAGTTCCGCAAATTGTGCAAGCAAGGCAATCGGGATTTTCGGACACAGGCTGCGTCGCGATTTTGGAGATCTACCGCTCAAGAAATCAATCGTTTGACGCAGGAGCTGCGATCGCGGGCCTCACTGGAGCTGGCGCGAGCGAAAGCCTTGTGCTGAAGCTCGCAGCACTAAACCAACTGGGCCTCGGTGCCGGTGAACTGCAAGCAATGAGATTGGCCGGCCTTTCGGACGATATCCTGTTGGCCGTTGCGCAACATCATGCAGCTGGCCGGCCCGTGCTCTCGGGGGCCTCTCTCGCTGGACTGAAAAACTTGGGAATGGGTTCGAGAACACTGTTCGAGTTGGCGGAGCGCGGCGTGCCCGATTCGCGCGCGGCGGAAATCATGAAGATGCGGCGTCGCGGAGCCAAAGACGCGCAAATTTTGCACGACTTCGATGGCTCGTAGGAAACATTCTCTACGCTGAGAACGCGCGTCGGCGCACTAGCCTTCAGGCGGGACCACCTTTGCGGTTCAGTTCCTTCCGCTTTGCCTGCTGATTCTCGCTGCGGCGCAGAAGCCTTCCAATACACTATGAAAAACGAAACGGCCGGCAGAGGAGGGGTCTGCCGGCCGTTTCGCGCGCGAGCTACGGGGAAACTCTACCTGTGGCCTCCACCATGGCCGCCGCCATGTGATCCGCCTCCGCTGTGGAAGTTGTTGCCATGTGATTGTCCACCTCGGAATCCCGCACCGCCACGGGATCCCCGGTCACCGCCGCGGTTTACAGCACCGCCATGCAATTCACGGCCTGCACGAAATTCAGCGCTGCCATGGAAGTCACCGTGACCGCGAAACTCTCCGCCTCGGAAATCTCGCCCCCGATCAAAATCGTGCCCACCGTAGTACCCGCGGCCGTAGAAGGCGCGATCATCGCGATCATATCGGTGTCCCCAATACGCGCGATACCAAGGCCCTGCTCCAATAAATACGCCATTCGCGAACCAACTCGGGCCGTAGTAGCCGTACGGAGCGCAAGCGTAAGGATAGTAGTTGTAGTATCCGTATGCGCAGTTCGGCGGCGCGCCGTAATAGCCATAAACGCTAACGGGCGCTGCGGGAACTCCAATCCCAACGCCTATCGACACATGCTGCGCCTGCGCATAAGACGTGGGAATCAGCAGCAAAGCGCCCAAAGCAC
>DATEGW010000238.1:0-10001 GCA_035279845.1 Candidatus Acidiferrales bacterium
GACATCATCGTGGAACAAAACATTCACGTGATCGACATCTGCAACTGGGTTCTGCAAGCGCATCCGCTGAAGGCTTCAGCAACAGGCGGCCGGCTCGGTCGCCCGGAGGACGGGGACGTCTACGGAAATTACAACGTGATCTATTACTATCCCGGCGGTATCGACGTGACGTTCAGCTCAACGCAGTTTGCCAAGGGCTGGTCGGATATGAACGAACGATTCTTCGGCACAAAGGGCACGTCGCAATCGCCCTACAGCGGTCCCTTGGGAATCTGGGGCGATGACGCGTGGCAGCCGGACCCTGTGGTCGATCCGACTACCGGAAAACCCGTTTCCAATTTAAAGGAAGCCGACCCCGCGAAGAAGAAAGCCTTTGTGGACAGCATTACGAGCGGCAATTTCCATAATCAGGCCGCACAAGGCGTCGAAACGGCCATCACGTGTATGATGGCCCGCGAAGCGGCGTACAAAGGCCACGACGTCACTTGGGAAGAAATCAATAAGTCGACCGAAGTCTACGATCCAAAGATCGACTTAAACAAACTGGCTTAGTCGCGCCCGGCGATTCTCCTTGGATTATGCTAGAGTGTTCCAAGGAGAATGCTATGGCTACGCTATACGTCGAGAACGTGCCTGACAATCTTTATGCGGCGCTGCGCGCGCGCGCGAAAGAGAATCACCGTTCGATTGCGGCTGAGGTCCTCTCTTTGCTCGAGCAGAACATCCCCACGGAGGAGGAATTGCGGTCGCGACGCGCCTTTTACTTGAGGGTACGACGCATGCAGAAGAGAAAGCCCGTTTCGGGGCGCGCGTATCCATCGGCCGAGGAGATGATACGTGAGGATCGCAACAGGTGAGCGTATTGGTGGTCGATGCGAGTGTTGCCGTCAAATGGATTCTTCCTCCGGAACGTGAACCGCTCGCACGCGAGGCCGCCGACTTGCTCGAACGCTACAGCCGGAACGAAGTTCAGTTCATCGTGCCGGATCTCTTCTGGTCCGAGTGCGGAAATGTATTTTGCAAGGCGGCAAGACAGGGACGCTTTACAGCTGAGGCAGCCGAGAATGCGGTTGCCGACCTCATGCGTCTCCATTTTCCAACCGTGCCGTCCAAGTCGCTACTGCACCAGGCGCTCTTAATTGCGATCGATTTCGAGCGGACGCTATACGATGCGCTCTACGTTGCACTCGCTATCAAAGTCCAAGGGCAGCTTGTTACAGCCGACGAGCGATTGGCCAATGCGCTGGCGTCACGGCTACCGGTGAAATGGCTTGGAGCCATTTAGCTTTTTTGTTCAGGTAATGGAGGTGGGCGATGGAAAAAAGATCGCGCCGTGAATTTCTGAAATACTCAGTAGGGGGCGCTTGCGCCGCCGGCATTTGCAGCGGCACAGCACTTGCCGGTGCCTTGCAGGCGGCAGCCGATCCGGCGCGCGCGGTTGCGGCATCCCTCTCAATCAAAAAGGGCGTGCTGCTGAGCATGATTCCCAGCACGCTGAGCTACGCGGATCGATTCAAAATGGCGCGCGACGTAGGTTTTGATGTTGTGCAGGCGCCCACAACGCCTGACGAGAGCACCGCGGAAGAAATCAAAAAAGCGGCGGATGCAGCCGGGATTCGCATCGACTCGGTGATGAACATGGATCACTGGAAAGATCCGCTTTCATCGAGCGATCCCGCGGTGGTACAGCGCAGTTTGGATGGCATGAAGACATCCCTGCACAACGCAAAGCTTTGGGGATCGGATGCCGTGCTTTTGGTGCCGGCGGTCGTCAATCCGCAGACTTCATATAAAGATGCCTGGACGCGCTCGCAGGCGCAAATACGAACGCTGATTCCATTGGCACAGGAATTAGGCGTGGTGATTGCGATCGAGGAAGTGTGGAACAAATTTCTGCTGAGTCCGCTGGAGATGGCCAGCTACATCGACGAGTTTCAGAGTCCGTGGATCAAAGCCTGGTTCGACGTGGGCAACGTGATGTTTTACGGATATCCGCAGGATTGGATTCACACACTGGGCAAGCGGATCGCAAAAGTTCACATCAAGGATTTCATGCACACGGGCAGTTCCTATGAGTGGGTAAATCTTGGCGAAGGCGATGTGGACTGGCCGGCGGTGCGGCAGGCGTTCGCCGATATCGGATATTCGGGCAGCGCAATCGTGGAACTTAAGGGCGGCGACGAAGATTACTTGCGCGACGTAAGCCAACGCCTGGATCGATTGGTGCTTGGGAAGAGCTGAGACTCAGCAGGATTACAGAGAGCGGTCGATGGCGCGCATGTTGGCTTCAGCGTAGCGTTCGCCGGCAATTTCGTTTTCAGGAACGGCGGCTTCGAGTTCGTTGATTTCGCCGGGAGTCAGCCGGATATCCGCGGCAGCAGCATTTTCTTCCAGATATTTGCGCCTCTTCGTGCCGGGAATCGGTACGATATCTTTTCCTTTTGACAATACCCACGCTAACGCAAGCTGGCCCGGCGTCACTCCCCTGCGCTTCGCGATGGTGCGAAGTCGATCGACAAGCGCCTGATTCCTATCGAAAGCTTCACCCTGAAATCGCGGATAGCGCTGCGTGCGCGCATCGTCCGCAGCCAAATCGTTCGGTTTCGTAATCTTGCCCGTCAAAAAGCCGCGGCCGAGCGGGCTATACGGCACGAAACCGATTCCAAGTTCACGGACGGTTGGTAGAATCTCTTGCTCCACGTGGCGTTCCCAAAGCGAGTACTCCGTCTGCAGCGCCGTGATCGGATGAACTTTGTGCGCGCGCCGAATCGTTGCAGGCGAGGCTTCGGAAAGGCCAAGATATTTCACCTTCCCCGCTTTCACAAGTTCGGCCATCGCGCCAACGGTGTCTTCGATCGGAGTATTTGGATCGACCCGATGCTGATAATACAGGTCGATATGATCGATGCCGAGGCGCTTGAGCGAAGCGTCGCAGGCCTGCTTCACATATTCCGGCTTGCCGCTGATCGTTCCCCAGTTGGGATTCTCTTTTGTGCGGACGTTGGCAAATTTCGTGGCGAGAAACACTTCATTGCGGCGCGAACGAATTGTCCGCCCGACAAGTTCTTCGTTATCGCCCATGCCGTATGCATCTGCCGTATCGAGGAAATTGACGCCCAAATCGAGCGCGCGAAGGATCGTCGCGGCGGATTCCTCGTCATTGCGCGGGCCATAAAATTCACTCATGCCCATGCAGCCGAGGCCCATGCGGGAGACGATAGCGCCTTGCGAGCCGAGGTTCACCTTTTCCATAAAGATAGCCTAACACGGCGGATTGCGCGGCAGCACGATGGCTGCGCGTCATATAGCGCGAAATTGCCGCCTTGCTCCAAATTGATCCACCAAACAAAAATCTCGTCATCCTGAGGCTCGTCCGCGGAGCGGCGAGCCGAAGGACTTCTCTTACTTTTCTACATTCGTCTTGACCGCATTGTCGACGCAAAAAACGCCGGACTGGGAGGGGAGTTCGCCGCTGAAGAGGCAAAACCAAAACCAATGCGCTACATATTTCTAATGCACGGCCATTGGGCCGCCGGGCTTCACCTTCTTCATCAAGAAGACGAGCGGGATCATCACGACGACGCTCCATCCCACAAGCCAGAAATCGTCGATGTAAGCCAGCATTGTAGCCTGCTGATGAATCATGTTCGCGATCATCGCGTAGGCCTGCTGCGTTGCAACGCCTAAACTGGCACCATGCGCCATGAATTTGTGAGTCAGAGAATGCAGCGTAGTTTCGAACCAGCCATTCCCCGCATTCAGCATCCCGGTGAGCCGCGCCTGATGAAATTGCGCGCGGCGGGAAAGCATCGTTGTCACCACGGAAATGCCCAGGCTGCCGCCGATGTTTCGGCCCAAATTGATGAGGCCAGACGCGGCATTATTCTTTTCCTTCGGCAGAAATGCGTAAGCGGCCGTGTTGATTGGAACAAACAAGCACGCAAGCCCGATGCCCTGAAACACGCGGGCGAGCGCGGCTGTCCTGAAGTCAATTAGGGGATCGAAGCGCGTCATGAAAAAGAGCGCGAATGAAAGCAGCGAAAGGCCGAAAACGAGCAGCCAGCGCGCGTCGTATTTCGAAAGCAGGAAACCGATAATGGGCATAGCCAGCAGAATGGCGAACCCACCGGGCATCAGCGCAAGTCCGGCTTGTTCGGCCGTGTAGCCAAGGATCGTCTGCATGAAGAGCGGCAGCAGCACGGTGCTGGACATCAGTGCGAAGCCCACCATGAACATAAGAAAGTTACCGACGGCGAAGGAACGCTCTCTGAAGAGATGTAAATCGATAATCGGATCGTCGTGGCGCCATTCCCAGATGACCAGAGCGATGAGTGCGGCAATCGCGACAACCGTCGTGATCAGAATGAAATGAGAAGAGAACCAATCGTCGCGCTCGCCCTTATCGAGCACAACTTGCAAAAAGCCGAGGCCAACGGCGAGCAAACCAAGGCCAATGTAGTCGATGCGACGATTCTTTTTCTCCTGCTTCAGATAAGGCGGGTCTTCGATCAGCCGCTGCGTCAGCAATAGCGAGAGCAGCCCAACTGGAATATTGATGAAGAAGATCCAGCGCCATTCGAAATTGTCCGTGATCCAGCCGCCGAGCGTGGGGCCGATGGCGGGCGCGAGCACCACGGCCATTCCGTATACGGCGAACGCCATGCCGCGTTGGCGCGGCGGAAACGTATCGGCGAGGATCGCCTGCTCGCTGGGCTGCAAGCCGCCTCCGCCTGCGCCTTGCAGGACGCGAAAGAAAATCAGCATCGGCAGACTCGTCGAAAGGCCGCACATCAGCGAGCTGAGCGTGAAGATCGCCACGCATGACATGTAGAAATGCTTGCGTCCGATCAGCGAAGAGAACCAGCCGCTCATCGGCAGAACGATTGCATTGGAAACGAGATATGACGTAAGCACCCAGGTGCTTTCGTCGACGCTCGCCGAAAGGCTGCCGGCGATGTGCGGCAACGAAACATTGGCGACGCTCGTATCGAGAACTTCCATGAACGTCGCGAGAGTGACCGTGAGCGCGATAATCCAGGGATTCACAGGCGCGCGCTCCGCCCTCGGCATTGCTGCCGTGATGGAAAGCGTTTCGCTCATATTGGGGCCTACTGTTTTATGAAGACCTTGGCTTCGACCGACATACCAAGCCGCAGATAGTGATCGCTATTTTGGCCGGGATCGAGAACGATTTTTACCGGGATGCGCTGGACGACCTTCACGTAATTGCCGGTAGCATTTTCGGGCGGCAGCAAACTGGTGCGCGCCCCGCTCGCGCTCGCGATGCTGTCGACGTGCCCCTTGTAGGTGCGGCCGTTCGCGTCCACTTCGATTTCGGCGGGCTGTCCCTGCCGCATGTATTTCAGCTGCGTTTCCTTGAAATTTGCGGTAACCCAAACGTCATTGAGCGGCACGATCGTCAGCATCTGCTGCCCTGGCTGCACGTTCATGCCAACTTCGACGCTTTTGGTGACGAGACCATCGACGGGCGCAATGATTTTCGTATACGTCATGTTGAGTTGGGCCTGGTCGACGGCGGCTTGCTTCTGCTGGACCACTGCCGCTGCGGAAAGGGCGCGCGCTCTCGTTGTAGCGACTTGACGTGGCCCGGTTTGCGCCGAGCGCAGGTCCGCCTGCGTTTGTGCCAATTTTGCCTTCGCCTGCGTCACTTCCTGAGCCGCCGCTGCCCCTGAAGCTTGGGCTGCTGCAACCGATGCTGCACTGGCCTTGGACTGCGCTACTGCTTGATCGTATTGCTGCTCGGAAATCTCGTGCTTCGCGACGAGATCCTTGTAGCGACTCAGATCGTTCTGCGCCTTCACGTTGTTGGCCTGGGCTTCGGCGAGCTGCGCCTGAGCGGCGTCCGATTGCTGTTGCGCGGCGGTGATACCGGCCTGCGCGTTCTCCACATTTGCCTGCGCCACGGAAACTTGGCTTGATGTGGTCTCGGTTGCGATCGGCACGTTGATGTTCTGCGCTTCGGCGGTAGCCTTCGCACTGGCGAGGTCGGCTTCGGCCTGATCGAGAGCGACTTGGTAATCCTTAGGATCGATCTGGACAAGCACAGTGCCGGCGGTCACGTACTGATTGTCGTTCACATTCACATTCGTCACGTAACCCGAGACTCGCGCGCTGATCGGCATCAGATGGCCGTCGATTTGCGCGTCGTCGGTTGATTCGTACCTCGAAAAATACCGGTATAGGAAAAAACCGGCAATCGCAATCACGATCACCGCGATAATCAGGATCAATCGCGCGTGTGGCCGCGCCTCAAAGAAGCCGCGTTTGCGCGGCGCAGGCGGCGCCGCGGAATGAGTTTCGGAAACTGTCGTATTGGCCGCTGGTTCCTGTTCCACATCTGCTCTCGGTGCCATCTCTTACCGTCCTTATTTAAAGAACTCTTTCACGCCCGTTTCGGCCGTACCTAACGCCCGAGCGAGAGAAATTTTTGCGTAATTGTAGGAATACAAACTGGAAATATAGTTTTCGTTCGCTGAGGCGACTGCTTCTTCGGCCTGCACCACTTCCACGGTATTCGTCACGCCGGCCGAGAATCGGTCGCGCGCTTGCGCCAGCGTCTGCTGCGCGAGAGCTATGTTGCTCTGGGCCACGCTTACCTCATCTTGCGCCGACTGAATGTTCAGCAACGCGGTGCGCACATCGGCGTCGATTTGCCCGCGCAAATTTTCGAGCCGGTCGCGGCTTTGCTGCAGTTGGGCGTCGGCCAGAGCCTCATCTCCATGCACTTTGCCTCCCTGGAAAATGGGAATGTTGAGCGTGCCGCGAAAATCGAAGACGCCGTGAGCATTCGTCGAAGGATGCCGTCCCGCCACGCCGTAGTCGGCAGTCACCGCAAGCGTCGGATAACGCTCGGCGTCGGCCGCTCGCTTTGCATACTGGGCGGCGCGAACATCCGCCATGTCGGCTTGAAAATCGGAGCGCGACGCGTACGCGCGCTTCAGCGCTTCGTCAACCGTCATTCCCTCGAACGGTGAATACGGCGATTTCTCCGTAAGATTGAATTGCTGGCCGGGCGCAAGACCAATCGTGCGCGCCAACGAAAGCTTTTGGATTTCGACATCGTTCTTCGCCGCGATAAGCTGCTGCTGGCGCGTTTTCAATTCCACCTGCGCGCGCAGCTCGTCGATCTGAGGCGACGTGCCGGCGCTCACTTGATCGGCTGCCTGATTGTAGAGAGCCTGCGCGGTATCCACCTGCGCCTGTACGGTATCGACGCGCGCTTCCGACGCGATCGTTTGCAGATACGCGTACCCGACCGCGAGCACTACGAGATCGCGCGCATCCTGATACGTGTGCCGCGCCGCGCTTAGGCGTTCGCTCGCAGCGTGCGTGTTGTTGATTGCGCTCCAGTCAAAGACGGAATCGGACAAGTTGGCGCGAGCGTCGAAATAGGAAAATGGGCCAACGATCGATGGAAACGAAAATCCCGGCGCGCTGAATGAGAATCCGAATTCTGCGAGATCCACTTGCGAAACGTCGATGTATGGCGACGCACTCACATGCGGCAAGATTGCCGCCAGTTGCTGCCAGCGCTGGCCCGCGGCGGAGTGAATATCCGAATTGGAAAGCAACAATCCCAGATTCTGCTTCAGGCCGCGGTCGATCGCGTCTTGCAGTGAAAGCGGAAGCACACCGGAGACTGGTTGCGTCGGCACCGAGCCGGAAAACGATCCGCCGCCTGGCGCTGCCGCGCCAGATGATCCGTTTGACTGGCTGGGAGCCATGCTTCTCTGCATCCCCTGCGCTTTTGCACCGGCTGCCATCACCACGAATGCCATCACCAGCAAGCTGCCAAAGGACTTTCGGCGTATCACAACCCCTCCGATCTCAGTACGAGTTGGATGAACATGGGAACCTGTAAGACTCAAATAACACGCTTTCTCTTGAACAATACGGGTGTGTGAAGGCATTCATTTCAAGTTCACAACTCATTCGCGAATTTTCCCGCGCGCCGCCGCCTGTTCTTGCGTTGTTGAAACCAGCCCAGGCGACAGCAAGTCCCAAATTTCCTCGGCTGTGCCGCGCAACGTGCCTCCGGGATTCAGCGCCCACGAACCCATCACGCCATGAAACACCGTTTGCACCAGCCGCGCGAGCACCATCGGCGAAACGTCGCGCCGTACCTCGCCGCGCTCTTGCGCCAGCCGAAAAATTTGCCCCAAAAGCCGCCTCGCCGTGTGCATGCGGGTCTGCAATTCGTCTCGAACCGCCGTGCACGATGCATGCGCCGCATAAATCGCGCGCACAAGCGCCGGGCTCTCGGCAGCCTGCCCCGCAATGCCAGTCGCGAGGTCGTGCAGCACATCCATCACGGGCCGGTCGCCTTTCTTGGCTTCTTGCAGCGCGTGTTCTACGGTGGCCAGCCGCTCGCCCCCATACGTCGCCAGCACGTGCTCTTTCGTCGGGAAATAATTGAAGAACGTCCCTTTGCCCACATCGGCCGCTTCGGTGATGTCCTCTACTGTGGTCTCCATGAAGCCACGCTCGGCGAAAAGGTCGAGCGCGGCGCGGAAAATCCGTTCGCGCGTTTCCGTACGCCGTCTCTCGCGACGGTCGCCGCGAGCCGCCGATCCCGTTCGTCTCGTAGTTGGAACTGCCGGTGTCATAGTCTTGTGACCTAAAGACAAATACGACTATAGGTCATATTTGAGCACAAGTCAAGCAAGTGCGTTCCGGGCATTTCGTCCGAAAAGACAATCGCCTGGTAGTTAGTGGCTGGAGCGATTCTTAGGGCTGTGCTGGTTGAGCGTTTCGATCAAAAGTTTCGCGGAGGATGGGACGGGCGCTTTCCCGTGCAAAGCAATATCTCGTGCACGGAGCCGAGAGCCATAAACGCGCGCATTCGCGTCGTTGTCGGGCCGCAGCGTCGAGCCTTCAAGCGACACGCCGGCAAACAGCCCGCGAGAGCGCGAATACGTGAGCACTTCGGCGCGCAACGTCGCGTCCGTGGCGGCTTCGGCACTGCGCCCCACCGGACCTGCCGCGGCCGATGCGTTGCCGCCCAGTTTCACTTTACTGGTAAGAATCGAGCTCGCCCCGCGCGGATTCATCACGAGCAGCACAAAATCCGTGGCCTGCCCGCCGATTTGGAATCCGAAACTGACGCCTTCAAGCGCCATCATTGTCGGAGCGCCCCACGGTCCCTCGAACTCATCGCCGCTTCGGCAAGTCATCGCGCCGCGCCCGTAACTTGCGCCCACAACAAAAGCGCCCTTGAGCACCGACGGAATCACGATCACGCAATCGGCCTTGTCGAGCAAATTTTGCGGAATGTCGTCGGGAATATTGATAATCTCCTTCATCACCTGCCCCGAATCCTGCAGCCGCTGTTCGTCCTTCGATTTATCGGCAGCGCGCGCCGCCGAAGGCGTCGACAACACGATCGCGATCAGGGCCGCAACAGACAGCAGCGACAGCAACTTTCTCATTCACTCCTCCTCAGTCGTACAAACTCCGCGCAAATTCCAAATTCAATGATACGTAGCCCAGACGGCATGCGCAACTACGTGACGCCCTTAAAACATCGCCCTCAAACCATGAAAACCGCGTCGTCCAATGGGCATATAATCGTCGCTTGAGCAAATCCCACAACGTGTTTTCGCATTTTGCGATCGTTCCAGCATTGCCACGACGGCTTTGCGCCCTCAGCACCATCTTGCTGTTCGCTCTCGCCAGCGGCGTCCTATTCGCCCGCACGCCGAAAGAGAAGCCAACAAAACATGCAGCCCAGGCAGCCGGTATTGCCGAGTTTACTTCGCGCGTAAACGCCGCCTTATCCGAGGCGCAAGCGCAAAAAGCTTTCTGGGGCATTCTCATCGCGGATCGCGACACGGGCAAAACGCTTTACGAACTCAACGCCGACCGCTTCTTCGCGCCTGCGTCCAACGCAAAACTCTTCGTCACCTCCCTGGCACTCTCCACGTTAGGCCCGGATTACCGCTACCGAACGACTCTCGAATCGAAAGCCACGCTCTCGACGG
>DATEGW010000239.1:0-37232 GCA_035279845.1 Candidatus Acidiferrales bacterium
CGAGCTGGAATTCCGGGTGGAAGAGCGAACACACGAATTGCAGATCGAGATCGGGGAACGCAAGCAAGCCGAACAACGGCTTGAGGAGCAAAGATCGTTCTTAAACTCCGTGATCGACAATAACCCCGTTGCAATCGCAGCGTTAGATGTGGACGACGTCGTCCACATGTGCAATCCGGCGTTTGAAAAGCTGTTTCTGTACCGGCGCGAAAAAGTTCTCGGAAGGAACCTTGCAGATTTGGTGGTGCCGCGGGAGCAGATGATCCAACAGGAAGAGGCGCGCGCGCGAGTGCGGCGGGGCCAGACGTCAAACAAAATGGGACGCAGAAGGCGGAGAGATGGAACTTTCGTGGAGGTCGAAATCATTGCAGCACCTCTCATCGGGGAAGGAGAGGCCGCGCGGGGGACGCTGGTGCTCTATCGCGACATCACGGAAAGCAAACGCGCTGCGGAGGCTTTGCTGAGCGCAAAGGAAGCCGCAGAAGCAGCCAGCCGGGCGAAGAGCGATTTCCTGGCCAATATGAGCCACGAAATTCGCACGCCAATGAACGGCATCATCGGAATGACCGAGCTGGCGCTGGATACCGATTTGACAACCGAACAGCGTGAATACCTAACGTTGGTGAAGACCTCGGCCGATTCTCTTCTTGCGTTGATTAGCGACATCCTGGATTTCTCCAAAATCGAGGCGGGGAAGTTGGATCTTGACGTGGTGGAGTTCCCGTTCGTGCAGTCCGTGGGCGAGACGCTGAAAGCGCTGGGATATCGAGCGCACCAAAAAGGACTTGAGTTGGCGTGGCGCGTTAACCCGAATGTACCAGGGCGAATGGCGGGAGACGTAGGGCGGCTGCGGCAAGTGATCGTGAATCTGGTTGGAAACGCTTTGAAGTTCACGGAACAGGGCGAAGTGGTGGTGGAGGCCGAAAAAGACTGCGAAGACCAGAAGAGTGTCACGATTCATTTCCAGGTGCGAGACACCGGTATCGGTATTGCGAAGGAAAAGCAGGCGCTAATTTTCGAGGCGTTCACACAGGCGGACAGCTCGACGACGCGGCAATACGGCGGAACGGGCCTTGGTCTCGCGATTACGGAGCGGCTTGTGCAATTGATGGGCGGGAAGATTTGGCTTGAAAGCGAGCCGGGCCGCGGCAGCGCGTTTCATTTCACGGCACGATTCGGGCGCGTCGAGCAGGATGGCGAAATGGACGCGCTAGAGGACCCGGCAATTCTCCAGAATTGTCCGGTTCTCATCGTCGACGACAATCAAACGAACCGGATCATTCTGTTCGAGATGCTTTCGGCCTGGCGGATGAGCCCGGAAGCGGTGGAGAGCGCCGAGGCTGCACTGAATGTGCTTGAACGACACCACCGGGAAGGGCGCGCTGTGCGGCTGATCATTACGGATATGCAAATGCCGGGCATGGACGGCCTTTCGCTCAGCGAAAAAATCCGCAGCAGTCCTGCATTTTCAAAGACGCCGATCATTCTGCTGAGTTCGAGCGTGCAGCATGGGGAAACGGCGCGATGCCGGGCTCTCGGCTGCAGCGCGTATTTGAGCAAGCCGGTGCAACCATCGGAATTGTTCGATGCGCTGCTGGAGGTTTTGTCAGACAGATCACGATCGATTCAACGAGTCCAAGTGCAAGCGACTCCTCCGCCCGAGCGAGAGAATGTGAGGATTTTGCTGGCGGAAGATAATCCTGTAAATCGCAAACTTGCCAAAACGCTGCTGGAGAAGCATGGATACACGGTGTTAACCGCTGAAAACGGCCGCGAGGTCATCGAAGTGCTGGAACGCGACACGGTGGATCTCGTGCTGATGGACGTGCAGATGCCTGCAATGGATGGGCTCGAAGCCACACGCGCTATTCGCGCGATGGAAGCAACTACGGGGGAGCACCTGCGAATTATCGCGCTGACGGCTCATGCGATGAAGGGCGACCGCGAAAGGTGTCTCGATGCGGGCGCCGACGACTATCTTACGAAACCGATACGCACGAGCGATCTGCTGGCGGCAATCGATGCTACGCAAGTGCCAGGGGAGGGCGGGTTCGGCACCACGTCGATTGCTCGCTCTGAGCTGGCGGAAGCATTCGATTTGAAGGCGGCTTTGGAGCGGGTCGAAGGAGATCGAGGACTGCTTGAAGAGATCGCGAAGCTGTTTGACGAAGAGAGCGCGAAGAACCTACGCGAAATTCGTGGAGCTTTCGATGCGCGAGACGCAGCGATGCTCGAGCGGCTTGCGCACACGATGAAAGGGGCGTCGGCGAATATCGGAGCTGTTCGCGTTTCGCGCGCCGCGCTCGCGCTTGAGCAGGTATCGCGAACGCACGGGCTTACGGATGCGCAATCAAAAATCACAGCACTTGAAAGAGAGATCGAAATATTGCGGCCGGCACTCGCACCGCTGCTGAAAAATGAAACGCGCGGAGCCCGATCATGACGGTGGCCGCGCAAACGGCGGAGAAAATTCTCGTTGCGGAAGACGATCCCGTCTCGCAGCGCATGCTGCAATCGTTTCTTACGAAATGGGGATACGAAATCATTGCCGTTTCGAGCGGGACTGAGGCGCTGAGGGTTCTCGAAAGCCCTGACGCACCGCCGCTGGCCGTGCTCGACTGGATGATGCCGGGGCTGGAAGGGCCGGAAATTTGCCGCGAAATCCGAAAGGATCCGGAGCGTCCGTATACGTATGTGCTTTTGCTCACGGCGCGCACGCAAAAAGAGGATTTACTGAGGGGCCTGGAAGCGGGCGCCGACGATTATCTGACGAAACCGTTCGATGTGCAGGAACTTCGGGCGCGGTTGCATGTGGGACGGCGGATTCTCGACCTTCAGCATCATCTGCTGGCCGCAACGGATGAGTTACGCTTTCGGGCTTCGCACGATATGCTCACGGGCATTCCGAATCGCGGGACCATTTTAGAAGCGGTGAACCGTGAGAGAGCGCGGCAGATTCGCGATGGCGGGTCGTTTGGAGTGATTCTGGCCGATTTGGATCACTTCAAGGCTGTCAACGACGCCTACGGACACCTGGCTGGGGACATAGTATTGAAGGAAGCGGCGTGCCGCATGCGGTCTTGTGTTCGCTCATACGATTCGATCGGCCGCTATGGCGGCGAGGAATTTCTGATCGTGGTGCCCACGGGCGACGGAAACAGCACGGCAGCGGTTGCGGAACGTATTCGCGAGGCCATTTCAGAAAACCCCGTGATCACTGAGAGCGGGCCGATTTCCGTCACCGCAAGCCTAGGCATAGCAGTAAGCTTTGACCGGGAAGCGAAGGAAGTGCTGCGTTCGGCGGATGAGGCGCTCTATTGTGCGAAGGCGCGCGGCCGAAATCGAGTGGAGCGTTTTGAGGTGAGCATGATTCCCGCCGGTTCGCCGCAAGGCTAGCAGATCTTTTTGAAGCCTTTCGACGAATATCGGCATCGTGCTGCGCAGGCGTGCGATACAGCGATAAGTTCGCGTGGTTTTCAGGCAAAGCAGGCCCTCGGTTCCGCATCAGATCGTGTATACTCAAAAATTGCTTCGAACCACGGACGAGGTCTGTTAATGAGCCCGACAAAACAAGAATCAACCACGGCTTCCACGGAGAACCGATCGGCAAATTCCCGCGACACGCTTTCGATTACGGATAATCGAACCGGGCGGCAATACGAGATTCCCGTCAAGAACGATACGATTCGCGCCATCGATCTTCGGCAAATCAAGGTGAATGAGTCCGATTTCGGATTGATGAGTTATGACGCTGCGTTTTCGAATACCGCGTCATGCATCAGCAAAATCACGTTTATCGACGGCGACAAAGGCATCCTACGATACCGCGGCTATCCCATTGAAGAGCTCGCGGAAAAAAGCACGTATATGGAGACGTCATATCTGTTGCTCCATGGCGAGTTGCCGACGCAATCGCAGCTGGCCACGTGGATCGATCAGATTACGCATCACACGTTTATTCACGAGAGCATCAAGAAGTTCCTCGATGGGTTCCATTATGACGCGCATCCGATGGGCATGATGATCTCGACGGTGGCGGCGCTCTCCACGTTTTATCCCGAGGCGAAGAATATTTTCGATGCCGATTCCCGTCGAAAGCAGACGTACCGGCTAATGGGGAAGATGCCGACGCTGGCGGCGTTCGCTTACCGGCATAGCCTTGGGATGCCGTACGCGTATCCGGACAACGAGTTGAGCTATTGCGCCAATTTTCTGAACATGCTTTTCAAGACGAGCGAAGCGAAATTCCGGCCGAATCCGACGCTTGAGCGCACGCTCGACATTCTGTTCATCCTGCATGCGGATCATGAGCAGAATTGTTCGTCGACAGCGATGCGCGGCGTGGGAAGTTCGCATGTGGATCCCTACTCGGCGATTGCGGCTGCTACGGCGGCTCTTTATGGTCCCTTGCATGGCGGTGCGAACGAAGAAGTGTTGCGAATGCTGGTGGAAATCGGCTCGGTGAACAATGTGCCGTCTTATATCAAGCGAGTGAAGGCAGGCGAGACGAAGCTGATGGGCTTCGGCCATCGGGTTTACAAGAATTACGATCCTCGCGCACGCATTGTGAAGCACCTCGCGTATCAAGTGTTCGACATCATGGGGCGGAACCCCTTGGTCGATATCGCGCTCGAATGCGAACGCATTGCGCTGGAAGACGACTACTTTGTGAAGCGACGGCTATATCCCAACGTGGATTTTTATACCGGACTCATCTATCAGTCCATGGGCTTCCCTGTGACGATGTTTCCAGTGCTCTTCGCGATTCCGCGGACGTCCGGGTGGATTGCGCAGTGGCAGGAGATGCTGCTCGATCCTGAGCAGAAGATTTGCCGGCCACGGCAGGTGTATCTCGGGCACGACCAGCGAAGCTATATTCCGCTCGATCATCGAAGCTAGCGGCCATTCAATTTGGAACAAAGCCTCTGATTTTTTGGCATCAGGTTTACTCTACCGATCTACGAGCCTTAAGTTTTTTTAATCTGCATCCATTTGCGCCCTAAGCCGTGCATTCACTCTAGAAGCGCGCTGCTCCTCGAAACCTTCGTTAATTTTATCCTCGGTAAAAAGTGGGCTCCGGCGCGGAATCTGCCGATAAGGCTTTCGGAGGATTGCGACAGGTGTGCATGCAAAACGGAGTTTGGGAGATTCGGACCGACTCCGCACGGTCGAACGTGTCGCGCCGAGACTCTTGCTAAAGCTCACAACAAACCGTTCTTGTCGGATTCAAATACGCGTTAAGGGTACGGAATGCAGGACGATCAAGCGAATAATGGGGAATTGCGCGAAACAGCGTTGCGTCTGCTGATCGCCGATGACGATCAGGCGGACGTTGAACTTTGTTTGCGTTACCTGCGGCGGTCTGGCGTGCAGTTTGTAGCCGATTACGTTTCCACGCGCGAACAATTCGCCGAGCGCCTTCGAACTCAGGCCGTGGATATAGTCCTCTCCGACTATCGGATGGGGAGTTGGACAGGCATGGATGCACTGAGCACGCTCAAGGAGATTCGGCCCGAAGTTCCTCTGATCCTCATGACCGGTACGATCGGCGATGAACTCGCGGTGGAGTCGATTAAGGCGGGCGTGACGGATTACGTGCTGAAAGGGCAGCTCGCGCGGCTGCCTATGGCTCTGCGTCGGGCGCAGGAAGAGCGGATGCTCAGGGAAGCCGAGGTGCGCGCTCTCGCCGCATTGCGCGAAAGCGAACAACATTACCGCACGCTCGTACACAACGCGCCCGAAGCTATCGTCGTGCTCGACGTGCAAAAGGCTCAGTTCATCGATTGCAACGACAATGCGACGAAACTCTTTGGGCTTTCGCGGGAAGAGTTGCTTTGCTGCGATCCGGCTGAACTTAGTCCGCCGCTGCAGGGTGACGGAAGACTGTCTTCAGTAGCGGCTGCAGAAAAAGTCGAGCTGGTATTGCAGGGCCACGCTCCGCATTTCGAATGGATGCATCGGAATGCAAAGGGCCTGGATATACCGTGCGAGGTTCATCTGGTCCGGCTTTCCTCTACGAATCAATCGCTTGTGCGCGGCAGTATTCTGGACATCACCGAACGCAAGGCGGCGGAGGCCGCTCTGCGCGCCAGCGAGGCCCGGTATCGCAGCCTGGTGAACAATGCGACCTACGGCATTTATTGGGTGGCGCCTGAGGGGAACCTTCTGTTTGCGAATCCGGCTCTCGTACGCATGCTTGGGTACGAGTCCGTTGAGGAGGTCCTCGCACTGCGCGATACAACGGGCCTCTTCTGCCAGGCGTCGGTTCGTGAAGAGGTCCGCGAGCATTTTTTCGAAACGGCGCGCGTGGATGCGACGGCGGATTGGAAACGAAAAGACGGAAAAACGATACACGTACGGCTTAATGGCCGCGAGGTGAGCGATCCGGAAAGCGGCGCCAAATGCATCGAGATCATCGTGGAAGACATTACGGAACGGCGCGCTCTGGAAAAGCAGCTGGCCAATGCGCAGAAGTTCGAGGCTATCGGGCAACTCGCCGGTGGAATTGCGCACGACTTCAACAATATGATCGGCGCAATTCTCGGCTGGGCCGACATGGGATTGGAAGAAACCGACACCGGCACGCGATTGCATCGGCATTTCGAGAAAGTCCATCAGCAAGGCGAGCGAGCCGCGGCGCTTACGCGCCAATTGCTCGCATTCGCGCGGCGGCAAATTCTTGAGCCGCGAAATATCGACCTGAATAACACGGTGGTGGAGACATTAAACCTTCTTGAAAAAGTGCTCGGCAGCAATATCGAAATTCGAGCGAATCTTTCGCCCGATCTCGCCGTTGTTCGCGCCGATCCCGTGCAGATGGAACAAGTGGTAATGAATCTGTGCATCAATGCGCGCGACGCGATGCCGGAGGGTGGTTCACTGATCCTCGATACATCCACCGTCGCATTTGACGAGAAGTTCTGCACAATGCAACCGCTCGCCCACCCCGGCACTTACGCGATGCTTTCTGTGACGGACTCGGGAACCGGGATGGATGCGGCCACACTTGATCGGATCTTTGAGCCTTTTTTCACGACGAAGGAAGTCGGAAAAGGAACGGGCCTCGGGCTGGCCACAATTTACGGAATCGTTCGACAGCACAACGGGTTCGTGCAGGTTTACAGCGAGCTGGGACTCGGCAGCACTTTTCGGGTGTATTTGCCGGGCGCCAACGTCGACGCGGACGCTTCGCATGCGACCAAGGCTCCGCAACCGATTCGCGGCGGCAACGAAACGGTGCTCGTCGCAGAGGACCACGAAGGACTGCGGCATCTGGCGATAGAGACGCTGGCCGGACTCGGCTACGACGTCATCACCGCGAACGATGGTGAGCAGGCTCTGGCTGAGTTTCAGCGAAATCGGTCGCGGATCAGTCTGATTCTTCTGGACGTTGTAATGCCGAAGTTCAGCGGCCCGGAAGTGTACGAGCGGATTTGCGAGGAAGCGCCCGGTTTTCCTGTTGTCTTCGCGACGGGATACAGTGCCGACATGTCACTACTCAAAAAAGCCCAAGCCAATGGTTTGCCTGTGCTGCAAAAGCCGTACGCACCTCGCGACCTTGCGCGAAAAGTCCGCGAAGCTCTCGACCGACACAATGCGGCACTTGCCGGCGCCACGGAAGCCGACTTGGCGTCTCGGTAGCCCAGAATGGAACTAGGCACCAAAGAGATTTCGCGCAACGAAAAATGCATTCGCGGGCCGCTCCGCTATGCGCCGCATAAACCACGGGAACCAATACGATCCGTAGGACACGAGTACTCCACTGCGGTACCCCTCATGCGCCAACCGAACTTGCTCTGCGCGTTTGATTCCGTACAGCATCTGAAATTCGATCTGATTTTTCGGAATGCCTTGCGCCGCGGCCCACGTTGAAAGTTCCTTGATGAGTGCAATGTCGTGCGTCGCCAAAGCTGCTCGAACGGAGGTCGCGCGCGCTTCTGGAGCGAGCAGCATCCGCGCGAGACGACAGAAATTCTCGTCTACATCCTTCTTTTCCGCGAAGGCGATCTCCGGTGGTTCGTTGTAGGCGCCTTTCACAAGCCGGACCGCCGCGCCGCGCGCGATTAGAGAAGCGAGATCCTTCTCCGTGCGAAAAAGGTACGCCTGAAGGCAAACGCCTGTATTCCTGTGCGCATCATGCACGCGGCGATAAATGTTCAGAGTTGCATCGACGTAGGGACTGTGTTCCATGTCGATCCAGACCGTTCTATCGGGCGCTGAATGCTCGATGATGCGCATCAGATTCTCGCAGCAAAAGTCGAGGTCCAGATCGAGGCCGAGTTGCGTGAGCTTGACTGAAATTTCAGCGGAGAGATTCGCGGCGCGGATCTCTTGGATCGCCTGCACGTAACCGCCGACAACCTCTTCAGCTTCCGAGCGCGCCTTCACGTTTTCGCCCAAATGCGTCAGCACGGCAAACACGTCACTCTCGTTCAGGCGCTGCGCCGCAGTGAGGGCGTCCTCAAGGCGTTCACCGGGCATGAATCGCTCGACTGAACGCCGCATGAACGGATAGCGGCCGGCACGTTCGCGCAGCCAAGCGCTCTCGGAGGCCTTCAGGAATAGGCTGCGCATCAAGTTCATTGGCGTTGACGGCTCTAAAAAGGTGCTGGTGAAAACGGCTTATCGCCGGGGGCTTCCAATAGGAAAATTGCGTACCGATAAATCAGCAATTGCATTCGGGACGTCGCTGAATTCGGCCCAAGGATTTCGCCAAAAGCTTTGTGAAGATCGTGCATCCGGTCATCGGGCAAAGCTCCGAGAAGCGCGCCAAAATGATTCTTCGCCGCGGTTAACGGATCGACTTCCTTTTCTCTGTCTTTCGGATTTGCGTCGGGAACCGTTTGAGAAGGCGCACCCGTCGCTTGCGATGACGAAGCATTACTCGCGCCGTTATCCTTATTATTATGGGGCGCACTGCTGGTCGGAGAATTGGAGGGCAAAGCAGCCTCTTTTGGCGTCCGGGCCGCTTTAGCCGGCGGTGCGGGAGGCTGCGGCTCGTAGGATTCGTAAAATTCGTAGCGAAACTCTTTTTCATAGAGAGCCGCACGTGCCGATTTTACGGCGTCAGCGGGAGGATCTGATTCGGCCAAGGCCTTGGCTGCAAAAGCCTTCAGAGCCTGCTCGACACTTTTAAAGTTCGCCCGAGCGCCCATCAACGGTCCTTTGCCCGTTCTCTTGAGTCGCGCCGCAATTTGGTCAGTTCGGGCATCGTAGCATTTTCCGTAGGCATCGAGCGCGCGGACGGTCTCGGCAGGTTGTGACCCCTTCTCGACGGTAAATTTCGCCACCCATTCTGCCGAGCTCATCTGCAAAATCTGGGTGCAAGTTAAGCCAAGCCGGTCCGCATTGGCATGACTTACCGGCGCGCGGTGGGCGGCGTGTGTCTGCGCGGTCAACGCGGATGCCACGAAGAGCAGCAATGCGACAGTTCGCATATCAAAAATCCTAATGCAGCCCTATGCGCGGTGCAATCACCTTACGAACAAAACTCAATCGGGCTTCTTCGGGCTGTGATGCGAGCCAAGAATTGCGCGCTCGACCATTCTATCTATCACAATTTCAATGCGACGCATTCGGGTAGCTTCGCCCTTGGCGGAATCCATCCACTTCAGAAGTTGCCGACGCAGCCCCGGCGGCATTTCTTCAAAGGCGCGCTTCGCTTTCGGATGGCGGTTCAGCTCTGCGCGCAGATCAGCGGGTACGGCCTGCTCGCGAGAGTCGCGATCCAGCGAAAGTTCGATGCGAACCACTTCGCCAACATCAGCTTGGGCAGCTTTTCGCAGGACAGCATTGAACTGCATGCGATACCGACCGCCGCCGGCAGGTACAAGAGTGGCTGGCTCGGCGCGCCCATTCACACGAGCGATGACTGGAATGTATTTGTTCGGTTGTGCGTTGGTTTTGCTCTTGTGATGGCTTCGTTTTGTCGGACAGAGGGATACTACGGCGTTGTCCGGAACGTCGACGTACCGCAGCATCCAAATGCGGTAAATAGTTGCTAAGAATTCTGCGGTGGCTTTCTTCCTCATCGCGTTTGGCCATTGGCCATCGCAACTGTCCTCACTCCTTGGACTGTCTCCATTGCGGCCTATTCGCGGCGTGCCTTCAATCATACAGCGCCGATCAACACAGCACGCCTAGCAGCTTCTTATTGGGCACTGAAGCTCCTTCCTAACATCAAGATTACCGATCTTTGACACTCTAAGGACAAACCAACGAGCGATAGCAGCTAACGTGTGGGCGCGTCACAAGGGAATTTCTTAGGGTGGGATGATGCGATTAAAGATTGCCTGCGTTGGTGTCTTGGTCATGCTTTGGACGGCAACGGCGAGCGCGCAAGCGACAGTGCCGATTGTCTCAGGCGGCGTTGGATTTCTTAGCGCCACTTCGCAGGGCACAACGACGATGCAACCCGTGATTGCGCCGGTCTTGACTGTTCCTATCGGAGATCGCTGGCTGATTGAATCGCGTGCTGATCTGCGAGGGTTCGTCTTTCCGCAAAACGGCCACGGCCCCTACCAGGCGCAGTTCTTTGACACACTCGAATATGCTCAGGTGGATTTCCTGGCGGCGAATTGGCTCACGATCTCTGCCGGACGCTTTTTAACGCCTTTCAATATGTACAGCGAGAGGCTGGAGCCAATCTGGATTCAAAAGTTCATCGACGCTCCAGTTATCGTGCCAATTGGGACTACTGGCGGCTACAGCAACGGATTAATGTTTCGCGGCTCTCTGGTATCGCGAGACAACTATCAGATAACGTATGTGACCTATTTTTCCACGCTGAGTACCGTCAATAAGTTGGAGTCGCAACGGTCCGTGGGCGGAAGAGCAAGCGTATTCTTGCCTCATCATCGGCTCGAGATCGGTGCTTCGTATGGCCGACTTCTTCAATCGCAGAGAATGAATTTCGAGGGTCTGTTTTTTTCGTGGTATTCGCACGCGTTAGCGTTGGACGTGAAATCGGAGTACTCGCACTCACCACGCGGACAGGGGTATTGGTTGGAAGGCGGCTACCGGTTGGCTAAACCGAGCGTCATTTACACGGGGCTGGGAAGATTGGAAGCGATTGGGCGTGTGCAGCAGTTCGAAAGGCTCGAATCAGGAACCGGTGATTCTCTACCCGCACTGGACACACAGCGGATTGATGCAGGCGCCCTATACCACTTTCCGCATGAAGTGCGGCTGAGTGCCACATATGGGCGGCAATTTACGAAGTCCGGCAACCGCAATATTTGGGAATTCGGATTGACGTACCGTTTTCTCTCGCCCGTGTGGCCTGGAGGTGCGCAATGAAGCGATATTACACGACGGTTTTGATAGTGCTGTTCGCTTTCGGGCTGATTGGAACGGCGCTGGGGCAGCCGCCAAATCAAGCGCCGGCTGGCGCGACATCGGCGCAAGCGCCGGCAAATGCGATTGCGGAAGGGGCGCGAGTATGGGCGACGAACTGTATGCGCTGCCATAGTGTCCCCGAAAAGCTGTCGCCGAGCGAAGTGCGCGCGGTGGTGCGGCAAATGCGAGTCCGGGCGAACCTCAGCGCAAAGGATGAACAGCTCCTAGTGAAGTTCCTGGCGCCTGCTCCCTGAACGGCGCTCGCCCATTTTCAAAAACCCGCCAGCGATTGCGATTAGACAGGGCCTCGATCCTTTGTTTTCATGCATTTACGTCGATTTTTAATTCTTGACGATTGCGATTAGAAGCCGCATAGAGCCTCCCTTTTGACGTAGTTTCGTGGACTCTGACGCAATAAACCATCACACTTGGGCAATTTGGAGCAGCGGAAGCACGGTTGGAGTGCGCTCGCGTGAGAATCACTCCGGCAGTCGGCAGACGTGTGGACCTTTCATCTTGTAAAATAAATGTCAACGAAACGTCAAAAGGTTTCGGTCGAAGCACAATTCTGACATTTTTGGACTAGAGTAGGCATCACTTCAGAGATGATCGTGCCTTTTAACGTTCAGATCTCCTCTGATGCGTTGTCTGGAGGCTTTATGGGCGCTCTCGCGAATGGACATATATATCGCTGCGGGGTCGCACTGTCTCTCGTCGTTCTTGGTGGTGCCGCTTTAGCGCAGTCGCCTTCCGTGCCAGCAAAAGGCATGGACGAAAGCTCCGTGGATGCAAAGATCCAGGCCTTAAGCACTTCGCTCGATGAGACCAGACAGGAACTGGCTGAGTCGCGCCAAGAAATCAAACAGCTTCGAGTCTTACTTGAGCAACTCTCTCAAAGGCTTGGTGGTCAGGCGGAAGCGGCCGCGACGCCCATGGCGTCGGTAGGGAAAACATTCGCTGCGGCAGACGCATCCGCCGACGATGCGCAGGCATCCTCCGCGACAGCTCCTGCCAAAATAACGCAGGACGATTGGGACATCCTGAATAGTCGCTTGCAACAGCTCACACAAACCCGGGTAGAGAGCGGATCGAAGTTTTCGCTGAAACTATCCGGGATGTTTTTGCTCAACACGATCATCAACTCGGGGCGGGTGGACAATTTCGATCTTCCGAGTGTAGCCATCTCAGGTACAACTCCGTTTGGCAGCACCGGATTTTCACTGCGCCAGTCGGTGATCGGAATAGAGGGGAATGGGCCGCAAATCGTTGGGGCAAAGACTTCTGCCGATATTCAAGCCGACTTTTGGGGTGGCCTTGGCTATGGCTACGGCGGGTCGGCGTCCGGTCTAATGCGCCTGCGTCTGGCGCGGATGAGGTTGGATTGGTCCCACACGTCGGTTATAGGAGGTTTAGATACGCCCTTTTTCTCGCCCGATTCGCCCACTTCATATCTGACTGTGGCAGAGCCGGGGTTTTCATCGGCGGGTAATCTCTGGACTTGGGCGCCACAGCTTCGAGTGGAACAGCGTTTCGACGCTAAGATTTCGCAATTTCGTGCCGAGGTGGGAATATTGGGAATTCCTTCCTATGTGCCATCGCTTTCCGGGAATCGAGTGCCGAGCTCGAACGAAGCATCGCGACAGCCAGTGTACGCACTGAGGCTATCCGCAAATGGAAGAGACGATTCGCATCCTTATTCAGTGGGAGTGGCGGGAATTTATCTGCGGCAGCGATTTCCGGGGGCGACGACGATCACGGGTGGCGGCGGCATGATCGACTGGAACATTCCGCTATTTTCGCGAATTGAAGTGAGCGGTGAATTGTTCGCAGGGAAAGGGCTCGATGGCTTTGGGGCCGCGCCCGCTCCGGTAGTGGCTCAAACGGATTATACTGAATACCTTACGTATAGCGCAGCCGCTCTGGCGCGCATTCCGAGCTTCGGCGGCTGGTCTCAACTCAAATTCCGGATCAACTCGCGTGATGAGATCAACCTCGCATTTGGCGGCGTGGGACGGAAATCCGGCGATTTTAAAGAGGCGGCGCAGAACGATCCCATTCTGCAGAATCTTGCATTCAAGAATGGATCGTTGGTGATCAATTACATTTTCCGGCCGCGCTCAGATCTTGTTTTCTCGGCTGAGTACCGACGGCTGCAAACGTATCGGATCTCCGGGCAGGCAAATGCAGGAGAGACCGGTCTAACAGCGGGCTTTCTTTTTTAGGATGAAACGATGAAGTGCGTTCGGCTGGCCGGAATCATTATTCCAATGCTTTTTGCGCAGATGGCTTCACCACATTGGATAGCAGGTGCAGGCAAGGGCTATGAAGTCGAAGGACGAATCGTGCTTTCAGCCGGCGGCAAGGGCGAACAGACAAAAGATGCGTCGAAGGTGGTGGAGTGGCTTGCGCCGCTTGGTTCATCGGTAGCGCCGTCACAGGGCGGGCGGTCTTATGAAATGATCCAACGGGATAAGAGGTTCGATCCTGAGTTGCTGGTTGTACCAAAGGGGAGTGTGGTGACCTTTCCGAATCTGGATCCCTGGTTTCATAACGTGTTTTCGCTATACCGCGGAAAGCGCTTCGACCTTGGGCTATATCAGGCTGGCGATTCGAAGAGCGTTCGTTTCGACAGACTCGGGCCCTCCTATATCTTCTGCAACATTCACCCGCACATGGCGGCAGTGATTTTAACCGTCGATTCAAACTATTTCGGGCTGAGCGATAAATCCGGACGCGTGACGATTTCCGACGTTCCGGCGGGAAGATACCGCCTCAATGTGTGGTACCAGAATGCGGATGCTGAAGCGCTTGAGGCGCTGGGCCGCGAGGTGGTAGTGGATGGAAATCGCGAGCTTCCCACGATTTCCGTGGCCGTGGTTTTGCACGATTTGCGCGATCACAAGAATAAGTACGGGAAAGACTATGATACGGGCGCGCTGGCGCCGAGTTATTAAAAGAGACGACGAGATGCGCGTTCTCGAGAAGCTAACGGCGAAGCGCCCGACTGAACGGTAGGTCAGTCGCTACACAGTCAAAGGCAGAAGCGAGTCAAAAGCGCCCGTCCAAAAGGCGGCCGCTACAAAAGCGACGGCAGAAAAAGGGCACAGCCAGGAGTGGCTGCGCCACAACGGCAAGACAGGAGACGCGATAACTATGGAAACGGTGCTTGTGGTAGAAGATAACCGTGCGTTGCAGCGCACGCTGCAGCGGCTCTTCGCAAGCGACTCGCTCGACGTTCAAATCGCATCGGACGGAGTTGAAGGACTGGAGATGTTCAAGAAGCAGATCCCGGACGTTGTCGTGCTGGATCTGAAGCTGCCCCGCCTGCCCGGAAAAGAGCTCTGTCGCGAGTTCAAAATGACGGCCGCATCTGTTCCGATTGTGGTGCTGAGCGCCAATTCCGACGTTGAAGACAAAGTCCTGCTACTCGAATTGGGCGCCGACGATTACGTTACGAAACCATTCAGTCCACGGGAGCTGCTGGCGCGGGTCCGACGCGCGATGCGGCGCACCAAACCGGCCGTGCCGGGGACGCGGGCTCCGGGAAGGCTGAATGCTTCACCCACATCCCATGAGACGTTGATTTTTGCCGACGCCGAAATCGATTTTACGAGCATGGAAGCAAAGCGCGCTGGAAAGATGCTCACGTTAACGGCGCACGAGTTTAAGTTGTTGAAATTCCTCTCGCACTCGCCAGGCAGAGTATTTTCCCGAGAGGAGCTTCTCGATCAGGTGTGGGGATATGAAAACTATCCCACCACGCGCACTGTGGACAACTATATCCTTCGCCTTCGCCAAAAGCTGGAGCCAGATCCCGCGAATCCAATATTTTTTCTGACCATCCACGGCGCCGGTTACAAATTCGTGCCGGGCAATGTGAACGTAGCAGCCGTGCGTTAGAGGGGAAGCCTTAAAGCAATGGCGCGTCTTCAACTTCGCACGCAGCTGCTGATCGCAGCGATCGTAATTATCTCCGCGTTTACCGGGGCGATTCTGGTGATAGTGCGCTACATGGTGCGCTCGGAAATCCGTCAACAGGCCGGGCAGAGCGTGGAAGCGTCTGTGCGTGCATTCAAAAACGTGCAGATGCAGCGAGACGCGGAGCTTTCGCGCACCGCCTCCCTTCTCGCCGAACTACCGCCGCTTATGGCGGTGATGACCACGCAACATGCGCCGACGATCCAGGATGCTTCCGAGCCTTTTTGGAAGCTCGCCGGCAGCGATTTGTTCCTTTTGGCAAGTCCTGACGGACGCGTTCTCGGCTTTCACATAACCAAATCCGGCTGGACTGACGACATTGCGCAGCGGAATTTGAAGGCCTTGCTTAGCCACGGTTCGGAAACGGCGTGGTGGTTCGACAATGGGGAGCTATATCGCGTCGTAAGCCGGCCAATTTCGATTGGGCCGGATACGGGAAGACGGGAGATCGGAATACTCGTTGTTGGTTATCAAGTCGACTCAAACGTTGCGGATCAGCTAGCGAGTGTGTCCGGTGCGCAGGTGGTGCTATCCGTCTCCCACACGGTGATCGCATCGACGCTTTCCGCAGAACAAGACGGCCGCTTTAAGGCACGGATCGACAGCGACGATTCCCTGGCGTCGACTTCCGGAGCGGATATCGAGTTGGGATCAAATCGATATGAAGCAGCTTCTGTAATGATCGGCGAAGTACCATCGCCGATCCGCTGTTACGTGCTTGTGTCCCTGGACCGATTTAATCTTTTCCTTCGCAATTTGAACAACCTAATTTTCATTCTCGGAATCTCCGCAGTGCTTCTTTCAACGGTGCTGCTCGGATTTGTAGCGAGGACAATTACACGCCCGCTCGACAATCTTGTGGCCGGTGTTCGCGCGCTTTCCGCTGGAGACTACACTTATTCCATTCAGCCACGCGGCAGCAGTGAAGTTGCCGAGCTAGCGGAAGCGTTTTCTGTGATGCGAGGCGAAATTCTCGCATCGCACGAACAACGGATAATTACGGAAAGAATTGCCGCCGTGGGCCGCGCGGCGAGTTCGCTCTCGCACGATTTGCGGCACTATCTCGCCGCCATTGTGGCGAATGCGGAATTTCTCTTCGAGGCTCCGGATTCGGTGAGCCGCACGGAGACCTACAACGAGATCAAGCTTGCGTCGGATCAAATGACCGATTTGCTAGATTCGCTTCGCGAACTCGTGCGGGGCGACCATGCAATTTCGCCTGAGCACGCAGCACTCGACCAAATTATCCGTCGCGGCGCCAATACGGTACTGGCGCGGCCGGAATGGCGGCATCGTACGGT
Organism: Candidatus Acidiferrales bacterium; assembly: GCA_035279845.1. GTDB lineage: Bacteria > Acidobacteriota > Terriglobia > Acidiferrales > UBA7541 > Palsa-295. The sequence continues at coordinate 16,617 of DATEGW010000239.1, forward strand.
GTCGATCCATGCCAGCGGAGAAATGGAAGGGGTGTTTGATCCAAGAAAAATGGAGCGCGTCTTTTCGAACCTGATTCTGAACGCTTGCGAAGCGAGTTCTCAGAGCGACGAACCGATCCGTGTGGATATTCAGTCGGCTGAGAAGACGTTCGCTGTGCGCGTAGCGGACGATGGGCCAGGGATACCGCCGCCCATTCACAACGTAGTATTCGATCCTTTTGTAAGTGCGGGGAAGCCGGGAGGCACGGGTCTGGGTTTAGCAATCGTGAACAAGATAGTCCGCGACCATGATGGTTCTGTGGCGATAGAAAAGACGTCGGATACAGGAACTGTGCTTCTTGTCACGTTTCCGCGCATCTCAAAATATGCAAATAGCAATGGGAATGGAACCAATTTGACAGGCTCTCTTCAGAGCAAGGTTCCCCATACCAGCACTAGTTGATGCGGTCGAACTCAATCCGCGGCAGGCCTCGCCTCTTCGAGTTCCTCGACCGCAGAGGCGGCTGGATTCTGAGCCTCATGAATCAGGCGCGAAAAAAGCGCCGCCGCGATGCACGCTATGATGGCGATGACAAACATGACAGGCGGATAACCGAACCGAGCGAAACCGGCGCCCGCCAAAGCTCCGGCCGCCGCCTGCGACAGAGAAATGACCAAGAACATCAGAGCCGATGCACCGGTTCGTTCTTCGGGACTAACGCGGCTCATCAGCAGTGTAAATATTCCGGGTTCGTTCATCCACTCAAACGCACTGAACACAGTGAACAGTGCTGCCGCCCAGAACCCTGCAGGCGCCGCAGCCAAACACGCCAGTGCGATCCCGGCTGCAATCTGAGTAGACATCACGCCCTTTATCAGCCCGATGCGGCGAAAGAGCAGAGGCGCGATCAGCACTGCGCATACTTGGGATAGCTGTGATAGAGAAAGCATCGTTCCAATGCGGCTTACGGGCATGTGGAATTGCTGTGAAAAATAGGCGTTGAAAAACGGCGAGAATCCTCCGGTGACGAGGCTCCATACCGCAATCGCAGGGAGAAAGCGCCACAAAAACCCATTCCGCGGATAAACGGTCTTGCTTCGAACCGTGACAGCTCCAAAATTGATGCGTGAGATCGGCCACGCGGCCAGAGCGACTAGAGCACAGCCGATTAATAGAGCGATTTGCTCGGCATGGAGTTGCGATGCGGCTACCCCTTCTCGTACCCAATCGGGCAGGTGCCCGCCCGTGAATCCGCCGAGAATTCCCACGGCGATACCCGAAGACAGGATTACGCTGAAGCCGAAAGCTCTATTGTCTTCAGTGGTCATTTGCGCGACTGCCGGGCAAAGACCAATCGCCCAGACCGCTGCGAAAGCGGCTCCGGCGAACGCAAGGCCCATCAAGACAGCGGGTAGGCCGATCACCGCCCTTAGCATAGAGATCACTGCAACGACGGGAAGGCAGATCATTAGACTCCTGCGCAATCCCAAGCGATTGGACAATACGCCGCCAAACAGAGTGCCAAAAACGCTTCCCAGCGCTCCTGCGCTAACAATCAGGCCGAGGAAACGGGCTGTGAAGGAACGGTCGAGCAAGTAGACGTTGTAGAGGAGGAAGAAAATGTACATACCGAGGTCGAACAGCAAACTAGCGCCATAAAATGTCCAGTAGCTCCGGCCCATATTTTTCGTGTTCCACCAATAGCGCAAGCCCTGCACGAGCGTGGGGCAGAACGCTCGCGCGCGGCCGAATGCGTGCATCCGGAGGTGCTGTGCGCGTTTGCGGCGTATTGAGCCTGCCGCGGGCCTAACACTTTTGACCGTATCCCGATCCGCGAACGCCTCTAAAGAAATCGGCCGATACGGCAAGAAATGTTTTATTGCCAGAGCACGACGATCGGCGGCCGCTTCAACTAAAGCTAAGTGAAGCCAGATGCCTGCTTGCGGTCGGTGCAATCTTCGGTCAAAAATGGCGCGGCCAAAGCACTCGAACCATTTGTTGATCGCGCCGGGGAGGAGTCGTACTTCCTTGTCGGCGGCCTCATTCATCTCACATGCGAACACGTCTTTCGCGGCTCGAAATGAAATTGCTGCCATCTGAGAAAGCTGGTCGCTTTCCAATTCAGACCAAAGGCCCCAAAATGCGTCATCATTTCGAGTAAGGTGCAAGAAACGCGCCAATTGATAGAGCTTTGCCGGCGATGTCGCGTCCTGCAAACAGTCTCTGAGCAGTTGGAGTGCGGAGTGAGTGAGATTATCTTGCAATGAAAGCGCCGGGAAAATCAGTCCATCGAGGCAACGGTCCACGCGGCGCTCCCAAAACTCTCGCTCGACTTCAACTCCGAAACGGAACGCCCGCGTATTCCAAAAGCAATGGTGCAACTCGATTGACACGGGCATTTCCGGATCAAAATAATTTCCGTTCCAGTGCCATGCGGTCCGCCTGATGAGAGCGGGAATATGATCGGTGGCGCGTTCGCGCGTGTCTTTGCTCGATTCGTAGCCGAGGCGCAGAACGGCATTGCGGGCAAGGTCGATTGATTCGCGTGGGCAATACAGGTCGATATCCGACTGTAAATGGAAACACGGATGATCTGTAAAACCAGGCCATTGCGCGAATCCCTTGATCACGAGGTGTTCGGCGCCCACTTCGCAGCAGATGCGGGCGATTTCACGATAATCGGCCTTGATCCGCTCCAATCGCGACACGTTGTCTGCAATATGGCGGTCCACGCGAGATTGAACCCAGAGCGGCATGTGTTCGGACTGGGTCTGCCGGAGCGGGATGGTCAAGCGCACAAATTCATGGCGCGTGAGAAGATTCGACCATTCCGTGCTTGTGAGCGCAGACAACTGGCGCGAATCTGCGTCGCTGAACCGCAGGGCAGCGACGGTGGCGATCGCGTCCGAAGGGAGTTCAAACATTCAGATCGATTTCGGCAGAGAGCGGCGCCGTGACCGCTTCTGCGCCGGAGGTATTGACCATCATCTCCAGTTGGGCGATGGCCTGATCGAAATCCTGATAACGCATTTCAAATGTCTCGGCGCCGAGCAGCCGTTTCAACGATGCACGCTGTGCGGATCGAACCGCGTGACTACCCCAACAGAGTTGCTGTTCGAAATACGCAAACGCCTTGCTACGTGAGAAGGGGATCAATTCCGCAGGCCCTTTGCGGCGATTCAAGAAAACGACGAAGTCTACCGGACTCTCCGTGATCGTTCTAATTTGCGGCACCGCTTGCGTGGTGAGCTCAATCGAAAGTTTTCCCGTTATTCGTGGCATCACGCGGTATGCACGCAACTCAGGAAACAAATCAACGGCAGAGGGACGAAAGCGGATCTGGTACGGGTTTCCTATGACGGTGCGATCGTCTGAGCTGCGGACCAAATTGCTCGAATCGTCGGAGAGAAAGGACCATCCGCTTCGTGCACACGCATATGCCAGCGAAGACTTGCCTGCGCCGGATTCGCCGCACAGCAGAACACCTTTACCGCCAAGGTTGACACATGCTCCGTGGATTGGTGTGAGATGCATCGGCGTGGCCATCATCCAGAATGCCGCTTCGAGGAAGTGGTAACGGAAATACGCTCGCTCGGAAACGAGATCTGCGGTAAACCAGCCATATGAAAAACCTTGATCGGTGCTGGAGACCACAAAGTTGTGCTCGTCTGCTATTTGCGCGATGAGGTTCCACTGGCCGCTTATTTCCGACGTTCCAAAGCGCTTTTTACGTTTTGCATCGAGCACGCCGAATCGCAACTGCAAAGGGGGAAACATGAAATGTTTGCCGAAATGCCCCCAACTTTCTTCGGCAGCGAGGAGAACTTCGGGTGAATTAGTTGCAATTTCCAAGCTGAAGCCCAGAGGGTGGCAGCACGCCTTCAGCGGAAAGTCGAAGTCGAATCGCAAAGGATCGTTATGCTGACGGCCCATGGGCATTTCGCGATCGCTCCTTTCTTGCGTGGATGTTGCACTACGTACAGGCCGGGAGTTCAAAAGCTGGCCTTTAGCGCGAACTGTATTAGTCGAGGATTTTCGACGGTAGAGGTGATCGCGCCGAATACGCCAGGTCCGGTCGAACGGTCACTGACTGGCAAGCCGAAGTCGGGCGTATTTGTGAAATTGAAGAATTCTGAACGGAACTGGAGCTTGGCGCGTTCGCCGATAGAGAAATTTCGAATGACGCCGAGGTCGAGGTTGTGTTGTCCCGGGCCTCTCATAATGGAAATACCGCAGTTCCCGAAACCTGTTCCATTGCCGATAGCGGGGGGATCGGTGAATGCGGCAGGATTAAAGAAATTATTTAGCCTGGTCGCGACGGAACCGGACGAAGCTGGATTGGCGCCCGTGCATTCCGCGAGATTTGTGAAGACGAGATTGCCAAAGACCGATCCGGCGGTGGAGTCGGTGACGGTGATCGGCAGGCCCGATTGCTCGACGAGCACACCGGAGAATTCCCAGTCCGAAAGCGCATGGTGAACAAGCGCTCCGCCCCAGCGAGGACGGGGCGTATCGTACGAGAAGCTCAGCACGAAGCGATTCATGCGATCGAAAGCGGCCGTGCCATAGGATTGCCGCGGCTTTGTCTGGTCGCCGGTTGTGAAGCCGACGTCGAAGGCTGACGTTTCCTGGATGGTGTAATCCAGCGTTTTCGACCAAGTGTAGCTCGCAAGCAGGGACAAGCCATTGCCGAGGCGTTTCGTCAGGCTGCTCTGCAAGGAATTGTAATTGCCGCTGAACATGGTTCCGCAGATGTATGCGGCTTGCGCGATTCCTTCGAACGGGATTCTTTGCGCAATATTGTCAAGTGTGGTGGACGTCTCGCCGTTCACGGGTTTCTGCGGAGTGGCGAGGAGCGCCTGGTTGAACTGATTGCATCCCGTAAGATGCGCCATTGAAGAACCGACGTAACCGGTTTCCAGCAATAGAGTGGGAGTGATCCCATACTGCACACCGAGACTGTATTGTTGCGACGCGGGGCTTCTTACGGTACGCGTAACGGCTGCAATTTTGATGGCGCTGGACGGCGTTCTCGGAAGGAAGATCGGATACGCCGAGTTGGGAGGCAGGGGAGGCACGAAAGCCTGCTGCAGAGTCGCATCGGCATTCTGCGCGCCCTGAAGCATTTGCGTCACGGCGAATGGAGGTTCGCCAACATCTTGTTCGGCAAGGTCACCGGACGTTCGCTGGTAATAGATGCCATAGCCACCGCGCAGCACAATCGTCGGGTGATCGGCAAGCCGATAGGCGAACCCGAGTCTGGGACCTAGATCTTTGTAATCCGGGTTCCAATAGCCTTTGCCATCTGTGCGGAGGACGTCCGCTGGAACTTGCGATTTGAGGTTAGAAGAAACCACGAAGCCGCTGAAGCTGCCCGAAGCCGGAACCTGCGATGAAGCGATCGAAGGATCGAAATTCGAGAGCCGGCCGTCCACTTCGTTGGGTGGCCCGAAATACTCATAGCGGAGACCGGCGTTGATCGTCAAACGCGGCGTGACATGGAAATCGTCCTGGAGAAAACCGGCGAGATCCGTGTATCGCTCATTTTTTGGAAAAATTCCCGAAGCTCCGGCGCTCTGAAATATATTGCTGACGGAGCTTCCATTTTGCGCGGCGCTCTCACCAAGGAGGAAGTCTTCGAACGTGCCCAAAAATAGAAAGCCCGTGGTTACGTAGGGAACATTGACGGCGACCTGATGGCGCTTTACTTCCGCGCCAACGCGCAGATTATGCCTGCCTCGCGTCAGTGAAACCGTATCTTGCCATGTGAAGCTGTTTGTATTCTGAAAATAGAGCGGCTGGCCCGCGGGACCTATAAAGAAAGAGCCGTTGATGTCGATTTGCGGCATTTCAGCAAGGCCTGAGGGTGTTGCCATGCCTGCTTGGGCAGCCGTGATCGCGCTGCTGTTTGTCGAGAAGCCGTGGAATCGCATATACCCGAACCGCGCAACGTTAATTGTGTCGGACGAGAATGCGTGCGTATCGGAAAGTACTAACATGTCATTCCTATCCGTTTCCTGCGTGCCCCAGCCGGGAACATTGGCGGAAAACGGCGTGAAGGGTTCGTTCGTTTCATCACGCGAATGGAAGTAGCGGGCGGCCAGCTGATTTCGATTTGAAATTTTCTGGTCGAGGTTGGTTGTGAACTGGTCTTCACGATAACGCAGGGGGATCGAATACGTGGACTCGCCCGTGGGAAGCTGGCCGTTTTGCGCGGGCAGGATCGTTTGCGGAGTGGGAATCGCGTACGTCCCATCCGGGAGTTTAAAATTCAGCAGAGTAAGAGCGACCGGATTTATGTTGGAGCCGTCCGGCGCAACTGTGGCACCGCCGAAGAATGTGGGCTGGCCAGCGAACAACTGACCCAGCGCCGCAGGCGACCTGTCATCTGTAAGCGGAGGAAGCAGAGTGGTAACAAGGGATGAATTAGACTCGCCGTTTCTTTGCGTCGTGCCCTGATACGATGCAAAGAAGTATGTTCCCCACCGCTTGAATACGGGCCCACCCAGTGTTGCGCCGAATTGGTCCTGCTTTTGAACTGCCTTTGGCTGGTGGTTGGCTTTCAGGAAGTAGTCTGTCGAATTGAAAGCATCATTGCGTAAGAACTCCCACGCGCTTCCGTGAAACTCACCCGTACCTGCCTTACTAACCATATCCACGTTCGCGCCGATTGAACGGCCATATTCGGCACTGTACTGGCCTGTCTGCACTTTGAATTCGTCGACAGTATCGGGTGCAGGAATCGCGAGGCCGACTTCGGACTGAAAACCGGAAGCTGAGTTTTGGGCGATGTTGTTTGCGTCGATTCCATTGAATTGAAAATTATTTTCTGTCGTGTTTGCACCAGCGGCTGAGATGTTCGTCGAATTGCGGCCAAATTGCGCAGCGTTGGTAAGCTCCACTTCCACGCCGGGAGAGAGACCCAGGATTTGGGTGAAGTTTCGATTGGCAAGCGGTAAGGCGGCAATCTGCTGCGCATCAACTACATGGCCCAAGGTGGCGCTTTCGGTCTGCGCGATTTCCGGAAAAGCAGCGACATTGACGGTGGTGCTCGAACTCGCGAGAGCCAAATGAAGGTCGATCACCGCGGTCTCAGAAACGGCGATCACTACGCCATGCGTTGTCTGAGGTTGAAATCCGGAGGCATCCACGGTGAGCGAACATGGCCCTGGCGGCAAAAGATAAATGCCAAATGTGCCGTCTGCGGAGGTTTTCGTAGCGCGCGAGACGTTTGCTTCCTGGCAAACGACCGTAATGGAAGCGCCGTTTACAACAGCTGACGAAGGGTCAAGAACGGTGCCTGAAACTGCGCCCGTTCCTGGCGATTGCGCCTGCACGATGGAAACGAGGGCGCATACGACAACAGCAACCGCTAAAGCGGCAGAGACAGCGTGCGCCGCGCGCCTACTCGCGCGCAGAACAGCGCGTGACTGCCAAAGACGCGAAGCCGCTCGAAATTGCGATTCAGCCGCCGCACGCCAATCATCAAAAATGGAATGCACGCTATTTCTCCTGAACAACCTTGTGCACATTTTCTTCTTGGTGCACATGTGTGGTTTAAGTGGAGCGCAGCTTAAGGAATTTCGGTGGCGGGAGTTGTCCTGAAGTTGTCGCATCGTTGTAAAAGTTCGCGTCGCCGAAAGTTTTCGCGGTTCAGCATATGCGGCACGAAAAACAAGTTCGCGTTCACTGCGAGGGGCGGATGCGGACATGGAGATTACCGACTTTTGACATAGCCGCGACAATCGCAATCCCGTTTCTAACTACATTCCACGGTCCGAGGCAACGAATCGTGTCCGTGCCGTCGAGGATTGACAGAAAAAACAGGACTGTTCGGCAGGAAAAGGGCGTTTGAACGATCGTGATACCCGGCCGATTGAGGGTTGCAAGGTGATGAAGCGAATACTGTTGTTGGGACTGGCGCTGGGCCTTCTTTTTTGTACACCTCTCGCTCAGTGCCAGACTATCGCTCAGAATCAGTCTTCGATGTCGGAACTTGAGCGCCGGAATTTGAGCCTTGTGGGCGCGACGGCCGCCCAACTCAAACAAGTATTGCTGAGTAACCCGGGACTGATGGTGGAAGTAAAGCGCTGGATCGCCAAAAACGCCAGCGATCATGGCCAAATCATCACGATATCCGATCTTTCGGAAAGCGCGATTTACGAACGGCTAGAAGACGACGCGGAGTTTCGGTCGGCTGTCACCTTAATCCTGCAAGGATACGGCTATCTATTGCCGCAAGTAGAGCCGGGCTCACCTGTGGCAAAGGAGCAGGACCTCTTACTTCAAGAAAGAGTGAAGTGGATCCAGCAGGAGGAAGAGCAGCAGCGGATGCGTAATATGCAGCAATTCGAGGCTGCGGGCGACTGTGCGAATCAAGCTAACGGAAAATGTCCATCTTCAGCGCCGAGTCAGCCTTCAAGTCCTGCAAAGGTGCAACTGCCAATCGCCAGTGCGCCAGAGCGAGAAGATACTCCCCAGTTCCCGAGCGGTCCAGCGATCCAGCAACTTCTGCAGAACCCGGCACTGCTGCAGGCGGCGTTAACCCAGATGGATGGCACGGGAGGCGGTCTTTCGGCGTTGGGTCTTTCGTCGGGTAACCAGCTCTTGAAAACCGCGTTTAGCAGCGGCAGCACGTCACTCTCAAACCCGCTCCTTTCGTCTTTAGGCGCAGACCAAATCGGCGACCTGCTTTCCGGGCTTTCTGCAGGGAGCGCGAGCGGTTCGTATTCGCCGGACGATGCAGCTATTTTGGGCATGGCTCCTTCAGGACCGTCCCTCGATAGCATTTCGCCGGCGCATCCTTCCGGTACGCCCGTCGTCGCTGGAACACAATCGAATGCAGGTGTGCAAAGCGGAGCAGGTGAGCCGCAGCACAAAATGGTGAGGGTTTCCAGCCCTTATAGCGACGTGCCTTCTCTTTACGACATGTACCTGCAGGCTGCGCCGCCGTCCGCTGAGCCAAAGCGATTCGGAAGCGATGTATTTGAAAACGGTTCTCGAGATCCCGGACTAATACCGACTGACATGCCAGCCGGGCCCGACTATATCGTTGGCTCCGGCGACGGACTGTCGATTGATCTTTGGGGCGGCGTTTCACAGCGGCTTCAGCGCACAGTCGATCGCGAAGGCCGGATCAGCCTGCCCGATGCGGGACCGGTGCTCGTGAGCGGCAAGAGCCTTTCGCAAATCCAGACAGACCTGCAACAAACCCTGCGCCACGTTTTTCGCGATGAATCCGTCGATGTTTCGCTCGCGCGGTTGAAGACGATCCGAATTTACGAGGTCGGCGATGTTCAGAGTCCAGGCGCGTACGACATTAGCTCGCTATCAACTCCTCTGAACGCCCTCTTCGCAGCAGGGGGACCCACCGACCAGGGATCGCTGCGCATTGTGAAGCACTATCGTGGGGATCGACTGGTTCAGGAGGTAGATCTTTACAATCTGCTTCTCAAAGGCGTGAAGAGTGGACTTGAACCGCTCGAAAACGGCGATACGGTGCTTGTTCCGCCGGCCGGTCCTCAGGTCACGATTGAAGGCATGGTCCGTCGACCAGCCATTTATGAGCTGGCAGGAGAGAAATCCCTATCAAGTGTGCTGGCGCTGGCAGGCGGTTTGCTGCCTGCCGCGACGTTGAGACACGTTGAAGTGCAACGCCTGATCGCGCACGAAAAGCGAACGATGTTAAGTCTCGATATTCCACAAACTGACACCGACGCCATCCAGGAAAAACTCGACGGCTTCCAAGTTCAAGACGGCGATCGGATTCGCATTTTTCCGATCGCGCCATACAACGAAGACGTTGTTTATCTGGAGGGTCACGTCATACGTCCGGGGCGTTATTCCTACACACCGAACATGCGTGTCGCGGACTTGATCGCATCGTATAAGGATCTTTTGCCTGAGCCCGCAACGCAGTATGCGGAAATCATTCGGCTAAATCCTCCGGATTTCCATCCCAGCGTTGAAAGCTTCAATGTCGCGGACGCGCTAGCAAATCCTGCTTCGTCGCCCGTGCTGAAACCGTTGGATACCGTTCGCGTCTTCGGCCGCTTTGATTTCCAGGATCGTCCATCGGTTTCCGTTGTCGGAGATGTTCGCACACCGGGCACGTATCCCACGACCGGTCAAATTCATCTAGTAGACGCGCTACACCTTGCGGGCGGCCTTTCTGCCGATGCCGCCAGCAAAGATGCGCAAATTTTCCGATATGAGCCGGATGGAACGGTGAAAATCTTCGGCATAAATCTCCAGGCGGCGTTGAACGGAGACGCGTCAGCGAACATCGCTTTGCAATCGCGAGATCGACTCCTGATTCACAGAAATCCTGAAGCGGCTCAACCGGCAAACGTTTTTCTCCAGGGAGATGTAGTGAACCCAGGTCGTTTTCCGCTGGCCACGAACATGACGATCGCGGACCTGATCCGCGCGGGCGGAGGTTTGACACCGAGCGCGAACAAAGAGTCCGCCGACCTTACACGGTACAGCTACGCGCCGAACGGCAAACTCGAGGTGCAACACCAGACCGTCTCCATCTCCGCCGCGCTCACCGGTGACGCGACTTCAAACGTCTCCATTCACAACGGTGACGTTCTCACGATTCGTGAGCTTCCTAGCTGGAACGACCTGGGCGCTTCGATCACGCTGAAAGGCGAGGTCAATAATCCGGGCACTTATGGAATCCGGCCTGGCGAGCGCCTGAGCTCCGTCATTGAGCGAGCGGGCGGATTCGCGTCCAACGCTTACGTGTACGGTGCGATATTGCAGCGGGTGCAGGTCCGCGAGTTGGAAGCGAAACAGCAAGATGAATTGATTACGCGAGTCCGGGAGCAACAGACGCAGATCGAATTGTTACCTGAAATAGATTTGAAGGCGAAGGTGGCCAAACAAACCGCTCTCATGCAATTTCAACATACGATTGACGAACTCACCGCGAACCCGCCGCTCGGACGCGTGGCAATCCGGATCTCGAATCAAATGGACCGATGGAAAGATACGTCCGCCGATATCGAGCTTCGAAATGGGGACACGCTCACGATTCCAAGTCGTCCCGGATACGTGATGGTCACCGGGCAAGTATATGACGCGATGGCGGTGTCTTATCGCCCTGAGCGCAGTGCCAAGTGGTATTTGAGCCAGTCAGGCGGCGCAACAGCGCTCGCGAACAAGAAGGGAATTTTCGTCGTGCGCGCAGATGGTTCGATCATCGGTGGTAGAACAAGCCTGCTCACTGGCGACTCACTCGACGCGCCGCTTAAGCCCGGCGACACGATTGTGGTGCCGGAAAGGGCGCTCGGCGGCGGACCCAATTGGCAAGTCTTGCTTACGGCGGCGCAAGTCACCACTTCAGTCGCGAGCACAGTATTTATTGCGCTCCATTATTAATGTTGTGCATTTTCGAGATTCGGTCACATGCCTACGCGTACAGAAATAAGCGACACGGCGATTAAGAGGGAGGAGATCGCCGTCGATCGATATGAGACCCGGTTGGTATATCCGACGACAGCTCGCCGCGATGCGAGTGTCGCCAGGCTTGAATTGCTTTGGGAGAATCGTCGCTTTCTCTTGAAAGTGTCGGCTATCGGGCTCGTGATTTCGTTAATCATCGCTCTGATCATTCCGCACCGGTTTAATTCCACAGTGCAGTTGATGCCGCCCGATCAGCAATCATTGGCACTCTCGGCGCTTGCGGCGTTTACTGGCAGATCGGGCGGTGCAACAAGCGCACTTGCGCCGCTTGCAGGGCTGGCAGGCGATTTGTTAGGACAAAGAACCTCGGGCCAGCTTTTCATCGGCGTGCTGCAGAGCCGCACAGTTTTGACAGCGCTTATCACGAAGTTCGATCTTAGAAAAGTCTACAGAAAGAAGCTCTGGATCGATGCGGGGAAGACACTCGTCAGGCGCACCGACATTAAAGAGGATAAAAAAAGCGGGATTATCACGATCACGGTTTCTGACCGAAGCCCACAGCGCGCCGCGGAAATGGCGCAAGAATACGTCAACCAGCTCAACTTTGTTATCACGGAACTGAATACATCTTCAGCGCGCCGCGAACGCGAGTTTTTGGAAGGCAGACTAAAGCAGGTGAATGCCGGCTTAGAAGTCGCAGAGCGCAACTTCGGCGACTTCGCGAGCAAAAACGCCGCTATCGACATCCCCGAAGAAGGCAAGGCCATGCTGGAGGCGGGCGCGGAACTGCAGGGGGAGCTCATCGCCGCACAAACTGAGCTTCAAGGCCTGCGGCAAATCTACGCGGATGATCACGTCAAGGTCCGCAGCATGCAAGCGCGCGTGGATGAATTGCAGCGACAGATCCAAAATCTTGGCGGGAAGTCCGCGTCTCCGGGCGACGTCGCAAATGCGGACGGCGATGCGCTTTACCCCACGATTCGCAAGCTTCCCGTTTTAGGCGTGCAGTACGCCGATTTGCTTCGCACTGCAAAGGTGCAGGAAGCGGTATTCGAGGTCTTAACGCAGGAATATGAATTGGCAAAGGTGCAAGAGGCCAAAGAAGTTCCGAGCGTTAAAGTGCTCGACGCGCCAAACATCGCGGAGCGGAAATCGTTTCCTCCACGGCGTGTGATCACGATTGTGGGCACGCTGCTGTTTTTCGTTGGAGCAATGCTGTGGATCATCGGCCGCGATCGGTGGGAACGTCTCGATCCTAACGATCGGAGAAAATCACTTGCTTTGCGCGTTTATGGCGATATGGGCGAGCACTGGCAACGCCTCGTACTTAGAATTCGACAGGCGAGAGAGTCACGAAGCTTTGCCGCGCACTCGCCGGATGCGCAGACGCCAAGCGGCCCGTCATGAGATCACTGGCGGCTGATCGGATGGCACTGTCACTATTATTTTCAACTGCAGCCGGGGACATCACCGGAATGAATCCGGCACCGACACATCACAATTTCGGCGAGTCCTCAGCGTTTTCTCCGTCAAACAACGGGCACACACAGCGGCAAGCTGGTCCTTCGTTCAGCGGCCGCCGTGTTCAGGTGCTGTATGCACTAATCGACCTCTGCTGCATAGTTGCGAACGGCTTTTTCGCGTTCTTGATTCGCTTTACGCCTCACAACTGGCGCGATCTGCTGGTTCCCGATCAGCTGGTAGGGATGGATCATCGTTATGCCGCGTTTCTTCTCCTCGAAATTGTTCTCATCCTGCTTTTCTGCCAGACTCAGCGGCTCTATCGAACGCCTCTCGATCAGCCGTTTTCCCTGGAATCGCTGGCGATTGTAAAAGCCGTCTTGTTCGCTACGATTCTGCTCACTGCACTCGTTTATCTTTCAGGCGTAAGAGTGGTTTCTCGTGGGGTCGTTTTCGTCAGTTCCGCACTCAACGTCATTGCGCTGATTGCGTGGCGGTACGCGAAGCGACGGATCGTCATTGACCGCATCAAACGGGGTATAGGTGTCCGAAATGCGCTGATTGTAGGCACAGGAAGCGTTGGCCAGGAGCTTGGTCGGCTATTTCGGGAAAACAAGCAGTTGCGTTATCGCGTGGTCGGATTCCTGGACGAAAGCGAAGCCGACGATTCGCGCTCGCCCGCACGAATGGAACACATTTGCCGCGCGGCACGCGCGCATTTTGCGGACGAAATATTTATCACGATGCCGTCCGATCGGGAGCTTGTGAAAGAAGCGGCGATTGCAGCTCGCCGAAATCGTTTTGCCATCACCGTAATTCCCGACGTGTATGACGGACTCGGTTGGAATGCGCCGTTACGCCGTATCGGCAGCCTGCCTGCGATGGATCTGCATTGGACGCCGATACCGACGGCAAGTCTGATCGCTAAACGAGCAATGGACATTTGCCTGGCTACAATCGGGCTAATTCTTGGTTCGCCGCTCATTGCTGTTTTTGCGCTGCTGATCCGTTGGAATTCCAAGGGGCCGTCCTTCTATTGGTCGAAGCGAGTGGGAAAAAAAGGGCGGGTCTTCTCTTGCTACAAGCTCCGGACGATGTTTGCAAATGCCGACGAGCAGAAAAGCGCGCTTAGGCTACGCAATGAGCGCGAAGGCCCGTTTTTTAAAATTACCGACGACCCTCGGATTACTCCGATCGGCCGTTTCTTGCGGAGGTATAGCCTGGATGAACTGCCTCAATTGTGGAACGTTCTTCTGGGGGATATGAGCCTTGTCGGACCACGACCTCATCCCTTGGATGATTACCGTCTCTACGGCATCGACGATCTTCGCAGGCTGGAGGTAAAGCCGGGCCTCACTGGGCTTTGGCAAATAACCGCGCGCCGCGATCCGTCATTTCAACGGAGCATGCGGCTCGATCTCGAGTACATCGAGAACTGGAATCTTCGCCTGGATCTACAGATTCTGCTGCGCACTTTCTCGGCAGTCCTTCGCGCGGAAGGCTGCTAAGGGACCGAGATGTCTCTAGCTAGGCTTAGATTTGGAGAACCGGAGCCAGACGATACTCTTGCGTCTTCGTCGAACAGTATACGGGCATGGGGGATAAGATCGGCCGTTTCGCTTGTGGATCAAGGACTCACGTCAGGAACAAGTTTCGTCATTAACATACTTCTCGCATGCTGGCTGCCCGCGGACCAGTATGGCGCCTTCGCTGTCGCGTTCGCCGCATACCTGTTCCTGGCACTGTTTCACAACGCTCTTGTGTTGGAACCCAGCATTGTCATTGGCCCCGCCCAGCACTCGCATGAACTAGCCGCCTATTTTCGCGTCCAAATCCGGCTTCATGCGTTGCTCGTGTGGCCTTTAACCGGCGTCGCGCTAACTGCCGGGCTCCTGCTCTCATGGATTGCGCCCCACTCCCCTTTGATCGGTGCACTCATCGGCGGAGGCCTCGCGTTACCTCTGCTCTTACTCCTTTGGCTGGCTCGACGCATGTGTTACGTGCTCCACAAACCGGCGCTAGCGGGTAAGGGGAGTAGCGTCTATTTGGCAATTTCTATCGGCACCGTTATCGGCCTGCGAATGGCCGGCCGGCTGACGCCGTCGACTGCGTTTTTCTCGCTGGGCTTAGGCAGTCTTGCCGGGGCGTGTTTGATCCTGCGCCGAACCGCACTGTCTACATCGGCGAAACGCGACAATTCACTCCTTTCATGGCGCGCGATATTGTCGGAAAACTGGCGCTATGGTCGTTGGCTTGTTGGCAGCGCCGTCTTTTACGCTGTTTCTACCTCAGTGCAGACGTTTTTGGCTGCCGCAATCCTTGGGCTCGGCAGCGCCGGCGCCCTTCGTGCGATGCAAATACCGTCGCTCATGATGACGCAGATCATAGCGTCGTTCGGACTCCTTATGCTGCCGTCTCTCGCGTTCGACTTCGGATCCGGGCAGATCGCAAAATTGCAGGAGAAAGCCAGATGGATCAGCTTAGGCCTTGGCTTTTTAGCGCTCATTTTTGCAGGCGTTTTCGCGCTGGTCGATGTTCCACTTGAGCGCCTTTTATTCCACGGAAGATACGCCGCCTTCGCACAAATTATTCCTTTGCTTGCATTGATTCCAGCAGCGAACAGCCTTTGTGCGGGGTTTTCGCTGGCCTTGCGGGCATGCCAGATGCCGCATTGCGATTTAATCGCAAACGCTCTCGGCGCCGTCGTATCTCTCGTCTCGGCCGTTATCCTGATCCCGATGTGGGGTGTATTCGGAGCAGCCGGAAGCATGGTACTGAGCGTTGTCGCAATGAGTGCGGTTACCTTCATCCTTTATTTACATTCCCGGAAGCGGCGCTCAGCAGCAGCTGTGCTTCGAGCAGATGACGCTGCGCAAGAGCGTATCGATCTCAGCCGGACGGCTCGCCACTCGCCGCAAAATACGGTGCAAGATTATGTCTAAGCGCCTGATCATCGCGGCTGTTTTCGTTTCGAGCGCATTTGTCGATGCTCCCAGTTACATCAATGTCGGCACAGTGTCGCTGATGGGAACACTTACGGCCGTTTTTGCATTCGCAATTGCGGTTCTGGTGTTCTGGCAGCCTACGGCTTCGCTGCGGGTATTGGTTCGGCTGTGGCCGTTATCACTCTTATTTGCTTTCTCTCTTATTCAGCTCTTTTCCGACCCGCTCACCACTCAGGCAGCGCAGACGCTATGTCTTCAGTGGATTTTTCTTGGCCTTATTGTGCTTACCTCAACGAGTGAAGCCGACGAGGTCGATCACATGTCCGTAAGTCGCATGCTGCAATATGCCGTATTGTTCGCTTCATGTTGTTTCCTGATTGTTTTTCTATCGGTTGGCTTTGGTTCCCTGGAGCTCGGAGCTATCTCGTTTATTGCGGCACGGTCTTACGCGCTTTTTGCTCTTTTGGGCGTGGCGCTATTTGCCTCGCAATGGGCTGCCGGATCACGCGTGAGTTTGTGGCTCGCGGGGGCGCTCATTCTGCTTGTTGCATTGAGTTTGTCTCGCACTGGCTTAGTTCTAAGCGTCATGCTCATCTCGATCTCTCGTGTCCGATCGTTTCAACGGCGTGAATTCAAACGGCTGCTTATCGCGTCCGTTGGGGCGATTCTTGCTGTCTCTTTATTGTTGATTTCGATCAGCGCCTTGCGCACGCGATTTATCGGGGAGAATTCAGTCGAAGACTACGTCACGGGTGAAGCGACAGTGGATACGAGCGGCAGGCTCACCGCATGGGCCGTCACTCTTGGTTCTTACCTTGAATCGCCCTGGGTCGGCAAGGGCCCGGGTAGTGCCAATGAGCTAATGGATGACGTGCTGTATCGACTGGAGATTGGTCATCCACTCAATGAGTACTTGCGATTTTTGCACGACGAAGGACTCGCGGGCCTGCTGCTTTTTCTGGCAGGCGCCTGCCAATTGCTCGTGCTTTGCTGGCGCGCGCACAGCAACTCGCTCGAGGACTCTGATCGACGCAGTCCGCTTTATTTGGCTACATTTCTCGCGCTTGTTGCAGCTCTGTTGAGCATGCTGACGGACAACACCGCTTCGTACATTTTCGTTATGGGCCCTCTGGGCGTGATGGTGGGTGTCACTCTGCGTTCGCTTCCGCTCGAAAAGCCGCTGGTCGTTGCGACGCCGGAACACGAGCCGCCTGACGCCTTTGGGTTGGCAAGGAATGCGTCATGAAAATCCTGTTGGTTCACAATTCGTACCAGCAACCAGGAGGCGAGGACGTAGTTTTTCGCGCTGAATACGATCTTCTTGCCGAAGCCGGCCATCACGTATCTGTCTACGTAAGAAGCAACCACGAGATCAGCGACTACAATCCTCTACAGAAGGCAAGCCTGGCGCCGCGCACCGTGTGGGCCTGGGACACTCTAAAAGCGATGCGCCAGATTATTGCGGGCGAACGGCCCGACGTGGTCCATTTTCACAATACTTTTCCGCTTATCTCCCCGTCCGCATACTTCGCATGTCGTGAAGCCGGCGTGCCTGTGGTGCAGACGTTGCATAACCCGCGGCTTCTTTGTCCTACGGCGACTCTTCATCGTAACGGCACTGTTTGCCAGGATTGCACGATGACGAAAACGTTCTGGCCTGCCGTTTTGCATGGTTGTTATCGACAATCGCGCGTTGAGACGGGTGTCGTGGCCACCATGCTTACGGTTCATCAGAAACTGAAAACATGGCAGAAGCTCGTAAACTGTTACATCGCTTCAACCCGCTTTTTTGCAGATAAATTTACCGAGGCCGGCCTTCCCACAGACAAGATTCACGTAAAACCCCACTTTGTGCCGCGCGGTTACAAGGCCTCGGGATCGATCCGTCAATATGCGCTTTTCGTAGGGCGCCTGGCGCCTGAAAAAGGCGTGCCCACACTGCTGACAGCGTGGGCACGCATACCTCGTATTCCACTGAAGATTCGGGGCGACGGTCCGCTTTATCCTTATATCCGCGCCCGTACGATCGAGCGAAGCTTGCCTATCGAACTGCTCTCGCGACTGCCACAAGGCAAATTAATTCGACTGTTTCAGAGTGCGCGATTTCTTGTCTGGCCATCGGAAGGCTTGTACGAAACATTTGGCATGGTCGCAATCGAGGCCTTCGCCTGCGGGGTTCCGGTAATCGCCTCAAACGCCGGCGCGATGGCGGAAATTGTCCGGGATCACTGCACGGGATTGCATTTTAGAAGCGGCGATCCGCAGGATTTGGCGGCTAAAGTCGAATGGGCATGGAACCATTCCGGAGAAATGGAAGCAATGGGCCGTGCAGCGCGCGCGGAATATGAAGCCAAGTACACACCCGAAAGAAATCGCGAAATGCTTTTGAGCATTTATGAATTTGCGATCAATGGTAAAAAGTCCACACGCTACGAGCCGTCATTCGGCAATCCGGGCACTCGGGCGTATGCAGAATCTCACAGCGGCTAAAATTAGCTGCGAGCGGTGCATGCTACAGCAATCGACGCACAGGTCCGACCGAGTGCACTATTTTGCCGGAGGATTCAAGACAAACGCGTAGAGCATGTCCCCAGCCGCCACAAAAATATACTGCTTGCCGTCAAGTGAGTAAGTGATGGGCGCATTGGGAGCGCCGACAAGAGTGGAATGCCAGAGCGTCTTGCCGGTGGAGGCATTCAACGCGTAAAGCGTGTTGCCGTTGGATGTAAACAACAGATTCCCGGCCGTGGAGAGCATACCAACGGCGCCGCCTCCACCAGGCCATTCGTGACGCCAGACCACCTTGCCGGTCTTGTAATCGAGTGCCTTAATGGATGCAGGGCCGCCAAGACCCTGCGCGCTTTCGATTCCGCCGTAACCCTCGGGATGATCATCTGTATCGGAGAGATAGAACAACCCGTACCCCTCGCCAGTGCCAACGTAGAACAGTCCTGTCTGCGGGCTGTAACTTGGCGGCGGCCAATTCGTCGCACTGCCTGACGAGGGCCAAACGAGCGTGCCGCCGAGGGAGGGCTCTTTGTCTAAGTTAGGAATCGGCTGACCTTTTGCGTCGACACCTTTCGACCAGTTCAGCGTGTCCACGAAAGGTGTGCTGACCACGCCTTTGCCAGTGGTGCGGTCGATGACAAAGAAGTATCCGTTGCGGCTGGTCTGCGCTACCAGCTTGCGCGGTTTGCCATCGATCATTCCATCGATCATCACAACGTCGCAGGCGGCATCCCAGTCGTGCGTATCGTGCGGGGATGCCTGAAAATACCACGCCATTTTCCCCGTGTCCGGATTCACAGCAATGATTGAGGAAGTGTAGAGATCCGCGCCCGCGCGGCTTTTTGGCGCATAAACGGGATTCGGATTCGCAGTGCCGTAAAAATAGAGATTCAGCGTTGGATCATACGAGCCTTGGACCCACGGGCCGCCGCCGCCGTGCGTGGAGGCATACGCGTTTGGCCATGTCTCAATTCCAGGCTCGCCCGCACGCGGAGTGCTGTACGTGGTCCACTGCACTTCGCCCGTTTCGGGGTCGCGGGCTTGCAGGAAACCCGAAAGGTCCAGAGAGTCGCCGCCGGTGCCCACAATCACGTGGTTGCCGATTACGATGGGCGCCATCGTTGAGAAATAGAACTGTTTGGGATCGGAAACCGGCAATATCCAGCGCTGCTTGCCCGTTGTTGCGTCGAGCGAGACGATGAAGTTGTCGCGCGTCATGAAATAGAGCCAATTTCCGTACATTCCGAAGCCCTTATTCGCGGTTCGCGGCTCGTCGCCAGTGGATTCGCGATAATAATGCCAGAGCGTTCGCCCGTTGCGAGCGTCAACAGCCCATGCATTGTCGTTCGCGGTGAAATAGAGAATTCCGTTCACCATAAGTGGTGAACCGCCAACGCGCGCGACTCCTCCGCCACGTCCACCCGTCGATTGCGTGGGAGTGCCGCCTCTGATTTGCGCCGTCCATTCCAACGACAAGTCCTGCACATTGGACTCGTTGATATCTTTCATCGTGCTGAAGCGCCTGCCTGTGTAGTCGCCGTTGTACATTCCCCATGTGGTGGTGGGTGGCTGCAAAAGTGACTTTTCGTTCAGACCTTGCGAGAAAAGTGCAACCGGCACAAGACAGAGCACCGCCAAAATCAGGTTTCGGGTTTTCATTTCAGAGTCACCAGGTAGGCCGTTATGTCGTGCATATCTTTATCGTTCAATGTTTTCAGGAAATCCGCGTGAGCTTGTAACGGATTGTGCACAACGATCTTCGGAAATCCGTTTTTGCGATCATACGAGTGGTAGACGCCATTCGCATCCTTGAACGCAATATTGAAATCCGTAATCGAAATCGGGACACCCGTGAAGCTCTCGCCCGTAGGGAGCGTCACCGTAATCGTGAGCGTACCTTTATTGATGTCCGGCGGCGCGGTATCGGCGATCATCGAGCCGTTTTCCGTGTAAATTGGGCCGCCGCGTGCGCCCCGCCCGCCGCCGTTTCTGAGGGGACCTCCACCGGTAATCCACTCGCCTTGCAATGCTGGAGGATTGAATTTGGAGGCGATGCCAGCCAGGTCGCCCGTCGCGGAATGGCAACTGCCGCATTTCTGGCCGAATAGCTGCTCCCCGCGTTTTGCGTTACCTACCACAATGTCCTGATACGCATAAGTCTGGCGAAACGCGGCGCCGTAGACTTGAACACGGAGCCAGGCAGACAGGTCCGAAATCTGTTGATCGGTCAATTGGATTTGGCTGGCTCCTTTAGGATGAGGCGCGCGCAGCACAGGGCCGATGAGGTTTGCTTTAACGTCGTCTTCGACAAGG
>DATEGW010000240.1:0-2843 GCA_035279845.1 Candidatus Acidiferrales bacterium
GCGATCGTACCGTGCAGGAGCTTCGTTGCGGGTTTCCATTTGTTGTCGTCCACGCTGGAAACCTGGGCTTTTATGGCGCCTGGAACACGTTAATCCAAGCCGCGAAATTGCTTCAGAACGAAAATGTGGGGCTGGTGTTTATAGGAGATGGGGCCAATCGCGCGGCGATTGAGGCCGCCGCCAAAGGCCTGCCGAACGTGCGTTTCCTGCCTTTTCGCCCGGTCGAGCAGATTCCGCACGTAATGATGGCAGGTGACGTTCACGTCGTGACCGTGAAACGAGGTCTTGAAGGGGTGGTAGTACCAAGTAAACTGTATTCAATCCTAGCCGCGGGTCGTCCAGTATTAGCCGTAGCACCAATGGAGTGCGATGCGTCACGCATCGCGGCGCAGTCCGAGTGTGGCATGGCCGCCGATCCCGACGATCCGGCTGCGGTGGCCCAAGCGATTCGCAATTTGCGGGACTGCCCCGCGCGCCTGGCGAAAATGGCCTCGCGCGCAAGGGATGTTGCATCCAACTACACCAGAGCTAGAGAGCTTGAACGCTTTACAACTATCGTGGAAGAAGCTGCTGCTGCGGGGAAAATGTAGACGCTCATGACCAAAGTTCCTGCTGACCTGATCGCGTTCGTTATCGCGCTGTGCGCCTCGCTCATTCTGACGATCCCCATCCGGTACTTTGCACTACGCTACGGGATGGTGGACAAGCCGGGCCCGCGCAAGGTTCACGTCAAACCGATACCGCTTCTCGGCGGTATCGCTATATTCCTCGGTTTTGCCTTGGCTGTGTTGCTTACTGGCCACGGCGGTGCTTATGAGCAGATTCTGGGAATACTTTCCGGGGCGATGCTCATCACGTTTGTGGGTTTTCTCGACGATGGCGGCCTGCTGCATCATCAAGTGAAGCTCTTCGTCGGCATGCCGGTGGCGGCGATTATCCTGCTGGTTTCTGGTGTTCGCGCCGATCTTTTTTCGGAATTGATATCCGGTCCAGTGGGCAACTTCCTGGATATTCTGTTCACGATTTTGTGGGTCGTCGGAATCACGGCCGCTTTCAGCATTCTCGATCACATGGACGGCCTGTGCGCCGGCATCGCTGGAATCGCGGCGGCTTTCTTTACCCTCTCAGCCATTTTCAGCGGACAAACCATGGTAGGCGTGCTTGGTGCAGCGGTATTGGGCGCGGCGCTCGGTTTCCTGCGCTGGAATTTTAATCCCGCCAAAATTTTCATGGGCGACGGCGGGGCAATGTTCCTCGGTTTCATGATGGCGACATTGGGGCTGAAAATGCGGCCTGAAGGCGCGCAGTTTCCGGTCACTTGGTTCGTGCCGATTCTGATCCTGGGCGTGCCGGTATTCGATACGACGCTGATTTCGATTTCGCGGTCGAGGCGGGGGCTTCTGCCTTTCACCTCGCCGGGCAAAGATCACACGGCGCATCGGCTTTCGAATCTGGGTCTCGGACATCGGGGCGCGGTCCTCGTAATGTATGCCTTTGCGATTGTGTCCGGGGCGCTCTCGTTGGTTGTCGCCCGAGTTTCTTCGCAGATCGCGATCGCGATTGTGATCGGCCTTGTGTTCGCCGGAATGGCGGCTATTTACCTGCTTGAGAGCGTGCCGTTCGAACGCCAGGTAAAGGTGCCAAAATCTTCGCCTGTATCGTGATCTCGCCGGTTTAACTGCGCGAGACGTGGTTCCACGTTGGATCGTTTTGCTGCGTACGATATACTCTTCGCGAGAAAATTGTGTCCTCATCCGGTTGGCGCCGGTTCCCTTCGTTTTCGCCACCGGTATGCTGCCGCGTGTGTATTGATTTCAGTTAGTTTTCAGGTTGCTGCGCGAAAAACTTGCGAATAGGATTGCGAAATTTTGGCTGAGACGCGTTCACAAAGATTGGAAGGAACGGCTGGCGGGTCGCGAGCCGGCGGTGCAAAGCAAAAGGTCGCTGTCGTCGGCGGGTCGGCGGCGGGGTATTTTGCAGCTTCGCTGCTTGCGCGCCAGGGGTTATCGGTGCGTGTTTTTGAGCGCAATGAAACGCTCGAACCATTGGCGCGAACGCTCATCGTGACTCATCGCATGCGCGACGTGTTGGGCGCCGCGGGTGAGAGCAGCATCGTCAATGAGATTCGGCGGTTTGAAATTTTCACCGACGGTCGCTTCGCAACAGTTCCGCTAAAGAATTCCGACCTGATTATTGAGCGCAATAAGCTGATTCGCAGCCTTGCCGAAGAAGCTCGCGCTGCCGGTGCACAAC
Organism: Candidatus Acidiferrales bacterium; assembly: GCA_035279845.1. GTDB lineage: Bacteria > Acidobacteriota > Terriglobia > Acidiferrales > UBA7541 > Palsa-295. Next base: position 2,254 of record DATEGW010000240.1, read on the forward strand.
TGGAATTTGGGAAGCGATTCCACTCGCTTCAGCCGAATCGGCGCGGCCTCGCGCTTGAAATTGAACGATGCTCGGACGGATCGCGCGAGGAAGTTCATGCCGATACCGTGATCGGTGGAGATGGCGCCACGACTCGCGTGGGGCGTGCCGCTGGATGGGCGCCAGTGCGCACGGTGCCGCTCATGCAGGCAATCGTGAAGCTGCCGAAGGACGTGGCGCGGGACACATCGCGCGTCTGGTTCGTTCCGCAAGACACACCTTACTTTTACTGGCTGGTGCCGGAATCGGCGACGCAGGGCGCGTTGGGCGTGATTGGCGAAAGCGGCCCCGAGATGCGCCGCGCTTTCGAACAGTTTCTGGAGAAAAAAGGATTCGAGCCGATTGAATTTCAGGGCGCGCGCATTCCAGTCTATTCGCGGTGGATCCCGGTGCATCGGCGCGTCGGCGGCGGATCGGTCTATTTGGTAGGCGACGCTGCTGGGCAGGTCAAAGTCACCACCGTCGGTGGCATCGTAACTGGTTTACGCGGGGCGATGGGAGTTGCGGAAGCGATTCTCAGCGGTGGCCCGAGCCGCGAGCTTCGCGCGCTG
>DATEGW010000241.1:0-11351 GCA_035279845.1 Candidatus Acidiferrales bacterium
CCGGATGCGGTTCACGGTCGATATGGCTTGACGCTAGAAATGGCGGAGTGACGATCTCGTACGTGAGACCGTTCTTGGCGCACAAATCTCGAGCGCGTTCCAATTCCTCGACGGTTGCATAGAGGCGATTGGCGTCCGCAATAGGGGGCGGTCCGCCGACGTGCGTGACGCTGTAACGGGCCAATGCCTTCAAGTGAGCGTCGTCGAGGCGCCGATAGACGGTGCCCAGTTTGATCTGAGATGGCTTCGCAACCGCGTGCTTGCCAGCGGGCTCAGCTGCAGGGCCGTCGCTCAACGCAGCCGCGCCCAGAGCCGAACTCGCAGTCGAAAGAAAATCTCGTCGATTCATGTGAGTCACCTCGAGTGGCCGAAACATTATCACGACTCAGGTCGGCGGCGACGTGTATGACGAAACCAATCTAACTCACGGGATTAGCGAATAACCGAGACGCCGGCAGAAACTGCGGCGAGCTGAAGTTTTTGATCCAGAGTGGCGAGGGGAATTCCCTCTCGGCGCGCCAAGTCGAGATAGATGGCATCGTAGGGAGCAATCCGGCACGAAGGCGATGCGGCGATCGCATCACGGAGCGGAACCACATCACCGCGGGTCTCAATTACAGAAAGCAGCAAATATTCAATCTCGGAGACAAATCGATCTGCGTCATCGCCACTAATCAGTTTGCGACGTTCTGCCACAAGCAGTCCGTTGGCGAGTTCAATATGCCAGAAAAAGGGAACCAGGGCGCGACCAGCGCCCACAGGCAACTGACGCACACGAAGTGCCAGCGCGTCAGCCCTGTCACAATCTCGTTTCGTTCAAGCCCAATAGGTGCGGTCGAGGGTGCGGTACTGGATGGCTTCGCGGAGGTGGCGCGGATCGATAGATTCGGCGCCTTCCAGGTCGGCGATGGTGCGAGAGACTTTCAGGACGCGGTCGTGGGCGCGGGCGGAAAGGCCAAGGCGCGCGATTGCATTTTCCAGGAGCGTCTCGCCTTCGTCGGAGATGGCGCAGTGCTTGCGGATGAGTTTCGGGGGCATTTGGGAATTGGCGTAGACGCTCTTCTCGCCACGGAAACGTTCGACCTGCACAGAGCGTGCGCGTATGACGCGTTCGCGAACTGCTGCCGAACTTTCGATCTCTTCGCTACCGCGAAGCTCTTTGTATTTAACCGCCGGGACTTCGATATGGATATCAATGCGGTCGAGCAGAGGGCCGGAAATTTTGGCGACATAGCGCTGAATTTGTGGCGGCGAGCAGGTGCAATTGCGCGTGGGATCGCCGAAAAATCCGCAAGGACACGGATTCATCGCAGCGGCAAGCATGAAGCGCGATGGGAAATTTACCGAAAGCGCTGCGCGCGCAATGGTAACGCAGCCGTCCTCGAGAGGCTGACGCATCACTTCGAGGACATTGCGCTGAAATTCGGGCAACTCGTCCAGAAACAGAACGCCATTGTGGCCGAGGGAGACTTCGCCGGGTCTTGGGATTGCTCCTCCGCCGATGAGACCGGCATCGCTGATCGTGTGGTGGGGTGACCGAAAAGGGCGCGTACCCACGAGGCCGCGTGAATCCTCCAAGACACCCGCGACGCTGTGAATTCGCGTCGTTTCGATGGCCTCCTCGATTGTCATCGACGGCAGGACGGTGGGGATGCGCTTGGCGAGCATCGTCTTCCCCGCTCCGGGAGGACCGATGAGGAGAATGTTGTGGCTGCCCGCGCACGCAACTTCCAGGGCGCGCTTGGCCGACATTTGGCCGCGAACGTCGCGCATATCCACGGGATATTGGCTCGCATCCGCAAGCATCTGGGATGTATCGACGATCACCGGCGCGAACGATTCGGGCGCGTTCATCAAATCGACGGCTTGGGGCAGACTTTTCACGGCAAAGACACGCGTGCCTTCGACGACGGCGGCTTCGCGAGCGTTTGCTTCGGGCACCACAAGATTCCGGATGCCGCGTTCGCGTGCGGCCAGAGCAGCAGAGAGCGCGCCGCGAACGGGACGAATACTGCCGTCGAGTGAGAGTTCACCGAGAAAAATGTGTGAATCGAGAATCTTGCCGAAAAATGCTCCAGTACAGCCAAGTATGCCCAAAGCAATGGGCAAATCAAATGCCGATCCTTCCTTGCGCACGTCAGCAGGGGCAAGATTTACGGTGATCGTCTGTATGAAGGGATAATCGAAGCCGCAATTGCGGAGCGCCGCGCGGACGCGTTCACGGCTTTCACGTACAGCATTGTCGGGGAGGCCGACGACGTTGAATATTGCCTGCGAGCCTGGACCTATATCAACTTCGACTTCAACGAGGTATGCGTCGATTCCAAATACGGCTGCACTGAACGTTTTGAAAAGCATCACAAGGGTCCGTCGTTTAGAGCGGAGAGCGTACCTTAAAATGCATGTCCAAGCCAGCGAAACCGCCATTTGCTTTGTGGCACGCGAAATTTCGGCGCGGCCTGAAGCGTATTAAAGGATGCGAGCAGGACAAGTAGGCGCGGGCGCTGCTTTACACATGCGCGCGCGGCCCGTATGCTAGGCACAGACACCACAATTTTTCGCCCACGATTTCAGGGCGATAAGCGATAGCGGAGGCAATGCATGCTGATCGCGTTAATTATTATCGGCATCGTGATTGTAGTCACGATCGCCATGTACAACGGGTTGGTGCGGCTGAAGGTCCAGTGCGACAACGCATGGTCTGACATCGATGTCCAGCTAAAGCGCCGTTATGATCTGATACCGAACTTGGTCGAAACGGTGAAGGGCTATGCAGGCCACGAAAAGAGCACTCTCGAAGGTGTCGTGGCGGCGCGGAATACCGCGATGAGTGCCACCGGACCGGCGGCGAAGGCCGGTGCGGAATCAATGCTGACGAGCGCCCTACGGCAAGTGTTTGCGTTGGCTGAGGCGTATCCTCAACTGCGCGCTGTGGAGAGTTTCAACCAACTCCAGCAAACGCTGAATCAACTCGAAGATAACATTCAGAACGCACGGCGCTACTACAACGCCGTGGTGCGCGACTTCAACACGAAGATCGCGCAATTCCCTACGAATATTCTCGCGGGCATGTTCAATTTCAAGCCACGTGAGTTCTTCGAAATCAGCGCCGCAGCCGAACGCGAAACGCCGAAGGTCAGCTTCGGCGGCGCCGCTTCCTGACGCGCATAACCAAATGCTTTCGCGCCCACACCTTTCGCTTCGCGTGCTTGCGCTTGCCGCCGCGAGTTTTCTTCTCGCTGCGGCGGCGCCCGCGCGCACGCTCACGATCCAGAATTTCGTTGAGCATGTGGACATAGCGAAAAACGGCACGATCGACGTGACGGAAAATATCGAGGTCCACTTTACCGGAGCGTGGAACGGCATCTATCGCAAGATTCCCGTGAAATACACCACGCCCGCCGGTTTCGGCTACACACTATTTCTGCAACCGATCAGCGTGACGGACGACGCTGGTCGCGCGTTGAAATACCAACAAAACGACGTAGGGCGGTACACGGAATTCAAGATCTGGGTGCCGAACGCCGCGGACGTGACGCGCACTCTCGTGCTTCATTACCGCGTTCTCGATGCAATCAGTTTCCGTTTTTCGGATCATGATGAGTTCTATTGGAATGTGACCGGCGACGAATGGGATTACCCCATTCAATCGGCGTCGGCGCATATCGTGCTTCCGGAGGGCGTCACCGGTTTACACGCAATCGCATACACCGGCGTCTTTGGATCGCGAGCGCAAAACGCAGAGGTCTCGATCAACGGGAACCGCGTCGATATTCAGACGAACGGTGAGCTCGGTTTTCATGAAGGCCTTACGGCCGTGGTGGGATTCGACAAAGGGTTTGTTTTTCCGCCGAGCGCGGCCACCAAAATATGGATGTTCCTGCGGAGCAATTGGCCGCTGTTCCTGCCGATCATCACACTGGGCCTGATGATATGGGTCTGGTGGACACGCGGGCGCGATCCGCGGCGCAATCCGATTGCGGTGCAATACGATCCGCCCGACAAGCTGACGCCGGGCGAATGCGGGACGCTCGTCGATAACTCAGTAGATATGCGCGATATCACGGCGACGCTGGTTGACCTTGCCGTGAAAGGCTACATCACGATTGAACAGCGGCAGCAGGACGGAATGCTGCATCTGAGGCACCACAACGATTACATCTTCCATTTGAAAAAGCCGGCCTCCGAGTGGAACGGATTGCGCACGCACGAAGCCGGAATGCTGGCGGGAATGTTTCTTTCGGGCAGTTCGGGATTTCCCAGTTTCGGGCCTGGGCAAGCCAGAGGCGCTGCGGCAATTCGGGGAATCATATCGGCCGTTCAGTCCGGTGCGTTCACTGAAACGCAGGCAGCGAATGCCATGCAGGCGGACATGTCCGTTTCGCTTTCGGATATGCAGAACCATTTCTACGTGCATCTGCCGAGCATCCGCACCTCGATCATGAATGCGCTTGTCACAGACGGGTATTACACGCATTCGCCGGATAGCGTTCGGCAGGGCTATATTTTTGCAGGCGCTATCATTGGATTTTTGATCGTCGCCGGCAGTAATTTTCTTTCAGGCGCAACGCAGAGTTCGAAGGTGGCATGGATCATTGCCGGAATTGCGGTCGGCGCAATCATTTGCGCATTTGGATGGTTTATGCCCGCGCACACGGAAGCCGGCGAGCGGACGCTGGAAAAAGTTCTGGGCTTCGAGGATTTTTTGGGGCGCGTTGAAGGCGACAAGATCGAGCGCATGGTGAAAACGCCCGAGCTTTTCGAAAAGTATCTACCGTATGCGATGGCGTTGCGCGTGGATAAAAAATGGGTGCAGCAATTCTCGGGAATTGCGATGCAGCCGCCGCAGTGGTTTCAGGGATACTACGGCTCCGGATTCGCGCCTTACCTTCTGATGAACGATCTGAATATGATGTCCATGCAAGCGAGCACAGCAATGGTCTCGGCTCCGCGAAGCTCTGGAGGTTTTGGAGGACTCGGAGGATCGGGCTTCGGGGGTGGCGGCGGCTCAGGCGGCGGTTTTGGCGGAGGCGGAGGCGGAGGGTTCTAGCTTATTGGTTGTGGCGCTTTCTTTTTTGCACTGCGAACCCCATCTGATAGCATCTGCGCGGAATGAACGCTCCGGCGTCAACAAATTTCCCGGTTCTGTTGCGATTGGGCGCGCTCGTTTGGCTTGCGGTCTGGGTTCCCACGTATTGGCATACTTGGGGTGCCGTCAACTTCCTTCATTTTTGCGACATCGCAGTCATCCTCACGTGCGCAGGATTTATCTTCAATAGCAACCTGCTAATTTCGAGCCAGGCCGTGGCGGCGATTCTCGTCGATATCGTGTGGATCGTCGATGTCACTTCGAAAATTCTCTTCGGGCACTATCTGCTGGGCGGCGCCGAGTATATGTTTGACGCGCATTACGCGCTCTGGGTTCGGCTGCTTTCCCTATTTCATATCGCAATGCCGGTTTTGCTTTTGTGGGCTGTGTGGCGATACGGATACGACCGTCGCGGCTGGACTCTGCAGTTGGGCATCGCACTGGTGGCGTTTATAGCGTCGCGATTCACGAATCCCGCTCTCAACATGAACTATGCGTACGCTGATCCGTTCTTGCATCGGCAATGGGGAGCGGCGCCTACGCACGTACTCGTTATTTTCACGTTCATGCTGCTCATCGTCTATTGGCCGACGCATTTGTTCCTGATGCGCTGGGCCAGGAAGTTCCATCAGGCTTAGGTTGTGTTCTTACACGGTCATTGAACAGAGAGCAGCATTTTCAGGGTAGCACCAGGTTCGCGCGTCATTTTCTCGAAGGCTCGCTGACCTTGATCGAGAGGAAGTTTGTCCGTCCAGGGCGCAAGGTCGACATCGCCCGAAATCAATAGCGCGAGGGCTCGATGGAAATCGGCCGGCGTGTATGCAAACGACATTAGGACGCGGTGTTCCCTGCGAATGCTGGTGACGAAATCGACTTCGCTGCGCTGATCGCCCATCCCGAGAAGAATTACCTGCCCGCCCGGGCGGCATAGATCAAAGGCCATCTGACGAGCGGCCGCGATGCCGCTGGCGTCAACGACCACGTCAAAATCCGCTTTGCCGGAAGATCGGAGACCGCCGATCGCGGCCGAATCCCTCGCGTCCATCGTTGCGTTTACGCCCATCTTCTTGAATGCGCTCAGACGTTCGGCATTGACGTCTAGCGTCAGAATATCTTTTGCGCCGACTTGCCTCGCGACAAGGTACGTTAGCGCGCCCATTGTGCCGGCACCGACAATCGCCAACCGAAAGAACGGCAGCGGAGCGGCAATGCGAAAGATGTGGACCGCATTCGCCAGCGGTTCGGCTAATACCGCACGCTCGGAAGGGAGACTCGCCGGAATTTCATAAAGCTGGCTTTCAGGGACTGCGACAAACTCCGCAAACGACCCTTCGGTGGCGTCAAAACCCAGCAAGCGCCAGTTTTCACAGAGATTTTGCGCCCCGGAAAGGCACCGAGCGCATTTGCCGCAGGAAATCAGCGGGTTCGCTACGACACGGCGTCCGTCACTCAGCGTGCCTACAACCTCATGCCCCAAAGTAAGAGGCGGCTTGCGACGTGGACTGTGTCCGAGAAAGCCGGACATATCCGATCCGCAGATTCCGGTCAACTCAACCTGGAGCTCTTTTTCGCCCGGCGCGAGCGTGGGCCGCGGGCGTTCTTGCATCTCAACCGATTCTTTCGCAACGTAAACGAGTGATCGCATGGCAGGCAATATATCTCAGGATGCTACGGCTGTACCAGAGCGACAACGCCGCTTCCGGTTCGCTTGTGGGGCGGCAGGCCGAAGGCCATACTCGGGACACGGGGTCTGTATGAGGCGAACCATCCTGATTGGCGTGTCACTGCTGCTATTTTGGGCAGCCGTGCGCGCGGACGATCTGAAGCTCAAGGACGGCAGCAAGATCAGCGGCTCCATTGTGGGCTTTGATGACAATTCCTTCAAAGTTCAGACGAGCTATGGCTTTGCGGTCGTGCGCAAAGACCAAGTCGTTTCGATCACCGTCGCCGATTCGGCAAAAGCGATTGCAAAAAAGCCCGACGCAACTGCCTCCGAGGCTGCGTCGTCAGCTAAGGAGAAGGCGTCTGCGCCAGCAGCTTCCGATGCTTCAAGTGAGAAGCCAAAGACGTTGGCAAGTGCAACTCCCGGACCATCCGCGCCGGAGAAATCAACTGCGTCTGCTGCACCGGCCGCCCCGCCTGCGGCTCTGCCGCCGATTCGCGAAAAGGTAGATGGCAGCACGTACATTAACGAGACCTACCGATTTCGCATGTATAAGCCGCCAGACTGGAAGGTGATTGAGGGCGCGCGCACGATCATGCCGGGCGCAATCGCGGCGATGGGTACGGATGACCAGACAACTTACCTGCTGATCGGCGAAGCGCCCGCCGGGAAATCGATCACGAGCGATATTAATGCTACCGATCAACGGCTGCGTAACGTGATGGATAACTTTCGTCCGCTTGGCGAAACACACATGAACGTGTCTGGGCGTCAGGCCGTCGAACGGCGCTTCCGCGGCAGCGTTGACCAGAAAGATTGGTCGGGAACAGTCGTCTTCGTGTCGCATGATGGCGAGCTCTACACGATTTTTGGGATGACGATTGCCGAAAGCGATCTGGTGCAGATTCAAGAGAACGTGATCGCTCGCACCATTTCCAGCCTGCAATTCGCGCAATAGTATTCCGTGGTCATATCTCGATCCAACCGCCCCACGAGTGTGGCACTTGTGCAACAATTTGCGCGAAGATAGCGTCGCGTGAAACGGTCAATCACAATTCGCGTTTTTAGTGCGCTCGGTTTGATTATCACGGCATCGTTCTCCGCAGTTGGCCTCGCAGCACACGAAGCGGCGCAGAAAACACATACGGCACCGACGTTCTATAGGAACGTTCTGCCGATCCTCCAGCACCATTGCCAAACGTGCCATCGCGCGGGCGAGATCGCGCCGATGGCGTTCATTACTTACGAAGAGACACAGCCCTTTGCGGTGCCGATTGCGGCAGATGCACGCTCACGCACGATGCCGCCTTGGTTCGCTGATCCGAAAGTCGGGCATTTCGCCAACGATCCTTCGCTTAGCGCACCGGAAATTCAGACGCTCAGCGATTGGGCCGCAGCGGGCGCACCTGCGGGCAATATTGCGGATGCGCCGCCTTCGCGCAAATTCGCCGAAGGCTGGAATATTCCTACGCCGGATCTGGTTGTGCAGATGCCGAAGGCAGTGCGGATTCCGTCGGCGGGCGACGTGGAATATACGTATGAAATCGTGCCGACCGGATTCACAGAAGGCAAATGGGTACAAATGTGCGAGATTCGGCCAACGAGCCGCGAGAATGTGCATCACGCCGTGGTTTATGTGCGGCCGCCGAGATCGATGTGGCTGCGGGACGCGCCGAAAAAAGTTCCCTTTACTGCGTCAGACATGATGGACAAGCAGGACCGGCGCGATACGCATTTCACTACGGCGGACGTGCTGCTCGTTTACGCACCGGGAAGCTCGCCGGACAACTGGCCTGCCGGCATGGCGAAATACATTCCCGCGGGAAGCGATCTCGTTTTCCAGATGCACTACACCACGCATGGCCGCGCGACAACGGATCAAACCGCAATTGGGATGGTGTTTGCGAAGAAGCCGCCGACGAAGCGCGTCCTCACGCTGCAACTAACGAATAGTTCATTTGTGATTCCTCCGGGCGTGCCGGATTATCGCGTGGAAGCACACGGTTCCCTGCCGAATGATGCGCTGCTGCTCAGTTTTTTCCCGCACATGCACCTGCGGGGAAAGCGGTTTGAATACAACATTCTGCAGCCGGATGGATCGATCGAGCCGCTCTTACGCGTTAATTATAATTTTTATTGGCAGCTAAGCTATCGACTCGCGACGCCAATGCCGCTGAAAGCAGGAACGGAACTGCAAGCGATCGCCTGGTACGACAATTCGAAGAATAATCCGCACAATCCCGATCCCGATGCGACTGTTTATTGGGGCGATCAGACGTATGACGAAATGATGGTCGGGTTTTTCGACGTGGCCGTGCCGGCAAGCGTCAATAAAACGCAATTCTTTCTGCGACACAACTAGCGAACGTTAGAATTTCGTGACTTCGCTGAAGTGGAAGTCGCGAACCTTCATCGCGGGGACGACCATTTCGAACGCTTCTTCGCCCGCGGAGCGCACAGCGGGGCCGAGCATTTCCACGTTCGCGAGCATTTCAATAACGCTCTGATTGAAGCGGAAATTGCGGACGCCTCCGGCAATTTCCCCATTCTCTACAAGGAATGTGCCGTCGCGCGTCATGCCGGTGAGAATCTTGGCGTAGGGATCGACTTCGCGGATATACCAGAGGCGAGTGACAAGTACGCCGCGTGCGGTGGAGAGAATCATTTCGTCGATGGATTTATCTCCGCCTGCAAAAACGATGTTCATGGGAGCTTCGCCGAAATCATTGGGCAAGGGAAAGCCGTGGCCAGTGGGCTTCGCCTTCATTTTCTTCGCTGGCGAGCGTGCGTAGACGAGATTTTTCGGCACGCCCCGGTCAACCAAGAGCACCTTTTGCCGCGGCTCACCTTCCCCGTCGAACTGCTGGCCGGTTTGCAGCGGGTGATATGCGTCGTCCCAGACAGTGATGTTGTCGCCGAAGAGCTTCTTCCCCATGCGGCCGGTCAGGCACGAACGCTCATCGAGAACGGCGGTCCCTCCGAAATCGAAAAAGAGAAATCCCATTAAATCGAGTACGGCAGCCGGCTCAAGAATCGCGACGTAATGGCCGGGCGGCAACTCGCGCGGCTTCCGCGATTTCGCGGATTTCTCGCTGGCGCTTTCGGCGAGCGCGAGCGGATCGATCTTACGAATGTCCGGTGCATTCGCCTTAGCCCATCCGGAGGAATCGCTCTCCAGAATCGTTACGGAAAATTCAGCACGCGTTTGTTCGTAGCGTGCAAAGAGTCCTTTGGAATTCGCAAGGATCGATTGCGAACTGCCGCTGACATAAATGCCCGCTGACGTTTGCTTCCGCCTTGCGGCCATTTTGCAGACTTTTGCTACTGCTTTGGCGCGGTCCTGAGGAGTGGTCTCCGCAGTCGAAGAGAAAAAGCGCGAGACCTTTTGATATTTTTGTTTGCCGAGCAAAGGCAGGAGATCGGGATTCTTCGGCTGATTCTTTGCGAGGCTCGCGGCAGAGGCAACAAGCCGTTGCAACGATTCGTCGTCGGTCTTGTTTGTTGTGGCGCGGGCCGTACGACCGTCGACAATTGCGCGAAACGAAATTGCAAGCGTTTCTTCCGCCACGTTCTGATGGATCGTGTTGTTCGCAAAGCGCGTCAAGGCGTCGACATTCGCGCCGGCGTCAACTTCGGCGCCATCCATCCCGGTCGCTTTGGCAATTTTGAGGACGCGCTCGGCAATGCGTTCGAGTTCGGAAATTTTGAGTGAGCGGCTCATTGCTTGTTTGCGGTCCTCGCCACAAAAGAAAGGTCCTTCAACCTGTTCAATTCGCTGGCTTTAGGATGGCGAACATTTCGATTGTTGCTCTCTCGCAAGATTGTCATTTTGAAAAGGCAACGCCGATCTTTACGTTGCGGAAGCGCGCGGGCGAAGCGCCGTGGCCCGTGCCCATGGTTTGCTGTGGCTGGCCTTTCCCGCAGTTGGGCGTACCCCAGAGCGTCCAATAATCCTGGGAACAAATTGCGTCGCAACTATTCCAGAATTCCGTCGTGATGCCGCTATAGCTCGGATTCTTGATCATGCGCCCTTTTTTGCCGCCTTTGATTTCCCAGCCGATTTCCGTCGAGAACTGGAAATGGTAGCGACGGTCGTCGATGGACCAGGAGCGATTCGTCTCCATATAGATTGCGTCGTCGGTGTCGGCGATAAGATCGTCGTATTCCCATGTGCCGGGATTGATGCTGATATTCGTCATGCGAATCATAGGCAGGCGATTCCAGCTTTCGCAACGTACAGTGCCGCCGGAACGCTTTTCGCCGATGGCGGACGCCGTCTCGCGGCTGCTGAGGTATCCGGTAAATAAGCCATTCGAAATCACGGGTATGCATTGCGCGGGTACACCTTCGTCGTCGTAGGCGAATGTGCCGAGGCCAGGGCCGTGCTCGAGACGGGCGTCGGCGACCACATTGACAATGTCGGAGCCATATTTCAGTTTGCGCAGCTTTTCGGTCGTAAGAAAACTCATGCCGGCAAAATTGGCTTCCATACCCAGGACGCGGTCGAGTTCGATGGGATGTCCAATAGATTCATGGATTTGAAGTCCGAGTTGTGAACTATCGAGGATGATTGTCGATTGGCCTTGCGGACATTGCGCT
>DATEGW010000242.1:0-5848 GCA_035279845.1 Candidatus Acidiferrales bacterium
AGGATTTGCACAACAACGCTGGTATTCGCGCTCACTGGCGAGGTGTTTGCCGCGTCCGCCGTGGCGGTGCTTGGAATCGTATAGGTGCTGGTCGCGCCAGTATTGTTTACGGTGAAGACGAAACTCAGCGTCGCACTATTACCGAAGAGCGGGGGCAAATTCCCGCTGTCGGTGCAGGTAAGCGTGCCAGCCGTGTTATTGCAATTCCATGTGCCGGCGCCGCTTGTCTTCCCGGCGGAAACGAACGTGGTTGTAGCAGGGTCAGGCATCGACACCGTAATTGGGCCAGTCACGGTGGCAAGAAACGCCGAATTCGTTACGACGGCAGTGTAAGTGATCGTGCCACCAGGAGCGATAGGGCTCGGCGCGCCCGCCAATGTCACACTCAGGCTCTGGGCAGAAGCAGGCGATGCCGCGAGCACCGAAAAGAGGATGAGAAAGAAGGCTGCCACAAACGGTGCGCCGGCACGGCGACGAGCACCAAGCCATGCGCGATGCGCTTGCCTGCGCAAACCATGCGCCACAATTGCGGTCGATCCTGAAGCCACGATACGCTTGCGGCCGCGTTCGATAGAAATCACCCTGCCTAGAGATTCGCCTGCGACGGGATCGTTCATGAGGCCCGCATCACCTCGCGTGATCGCTTGGCGAGGGCGCGCTTGATCATTCGCGACGATGCGATGGACGCGAAAGCCCTCGGAGCTATGAGTCAGCGCAATTTCACCTCGTTTTGACCCGGCGGCAGTTCCAGGAGCGACGATTAGCGCGTCCTCGTCCATGATATTCGGCTGCATGCTGCGGCCATTCGCGCGAAAACGGACGTTGAGACCTCGGCCGAGTAGCTCTTCGCACACGGCGGAGAAAGCTCGGGAATCCCTGCGCTGGCTGGGAGGATTACGCACGGCAAATCACCTCCAGGGCGCTCTGGTCGGGAACAAACTCAAAGCGAGAGCACGGAATCTCGCGCGTGATGCGGTCCAGGATCTGCAGAGTAAATTCCAACCCCTCTGCGCTGTGATGGGGGACAAAGCTGCGCGCGAGCAGTTCCGCGGCCGCGCGGCCTGCCGGTAGGCGCGTTAATTTGTTACGGGTGCCGTGTGCAAGGACATAAATTCCAAAAAGGTTGGCACTCTCTGCCAGCGCCAGGCCGGCGTCTCCATGCCACGGCGTGCCGTACATCCGAGTGCGTCCATTTTCGCAACGCAGAATAATGCGATCGTCGCTGAGCACGCGCGCGCCTGGACGCTTCTGCCAAAGACGGGCCGACGTGCTCTTGCCGGCTCCTGAATGTCCGATAAAAAGGTGCCCACGATTAAATTCATCGACAACGCCGAGAGCGTGAACTTCTACACCTTCACCAAGCGCCAAACGATGAATCGTCACTAATTCGTCCAGCGGATATTCGAGCGCGTTCACCGGTTGCGAAACATCGTAGAAGCGCCGAAGCATGGAGACATGCCCAAAGCGAAATTCATGGTCGAACCATGCGGTCTTGTAAGGAGTCGCGCCCAAGCGTGGGGTCGAAAAGTGAAACGTATAGCCGCCATATTCCTCGTAGAGCGACCACAAGCCGCCCGACTCGAAAATAAGCGGCCCGGAAGGCGCCACGATTTCGCTCGTCCAATCAACTTCAATGCGTACATCTGGATTTTTCAAAGAAACGTGGAACGGAAATAGCTCAGGATCAAGCTCTAATTGCAACCCTGGTGCGGCGAAGACGCCGACGCAGATGCCGCCGACACTGTAGGCGAGCGGACTCGCCGCTTCACCGTGATCTACTTGAAGCGCGACGTGCGGAGAACCCGCAATATCCAATACCTGCATTCCGCCTCTCTCGATCACGAACCCAATGAATTGCACGGTGTAACGCTGATACAACTGCCGCTTACCGGACCGCTGTGGCCGACGATTTTGCAGTGGCCCAGGACAGCTTCCTCCGGGCGCAGACTTACGCGAGTTACCTTCGGAGCCTCGTAAGGCTTCCGGACCTGTTGCGTGTTGTTCTGCTCTGCGGTCATTAGAAATTTCAAAACACCGATCTACCGGTGCGCTCCACATGAACCACATCCGCCGCTTTGGCATCCCGCAGGCTCTTGCAAAACGTTCAGCGCGCCAGCCCGTGTGGCAATAGGCAGAGAGGCGGACGGCAGTTCCTGGATGAGAATTCGCTTTGCGGCCACAGACAGATCGTCGTGATATGCGCCGCCGTCGCAACATCGACACTCGCCGTGTTTAGGCGGATCGATCCCAAGCGCGAATGCGCGCAAATGCGCTACCTGGCACAAAAAATCGACGGGCGATTCGGGATCGCCGCTTTCAAGCTCGCCATTCGCAGCGCACATACTGCACAGCGATCGAATACGGCAGGTATCGCAGATCGTCGGGCGCTGGCGCTCCTGATTGCGAATTTCGAGCATTCGTCCGTTCCAGCCTTTGAGAAAACCGCCATCGCGCAACGAATACCCCTGTTGGTGCGAAAGGACACAGATCGTCATCTTGCCGCTCGGATCGATTGCGCAGCCATACATTCCGCCACCGCAGGTATAGCGCCTCGTCTCCGTACGTTCGGGCGGCGGAGTGGATGCTTCGGCAGTCGCTATCCGGCGCCACTCTTCCCGGCGCTGTGCATCCTGAAAATCGAGGGTCACAACTTGTTCAGGCGAGAGGCGAACTGCAAGCGGCGCTTGCGAGCAATCGATTCGCGGATTGACGATCGGGTCGAACTTGAATTCGACTCCGAAGTCCTCCTCGGCCATCCTCTTCATTTCGTATACTTCGTGACAATTGATCGTCGTTGGGACGGTTTTCAGCTTCAGAGGCAGGCCGCGCTCGAGAAGTAGACGGATTCCCTTCATGCAACGGTCGTAAGAGCCCGGAATTCTCGTCAATGCCTCGTAGGTCTCGCGCGTGGCGCCATAAAGAGTGATTTCGATGGAGAAAGGACGCCAATCGGCAAGATAATCTGCGATACGCTCGTTGATCATCGTGCCATTCGTAAAGAGTGTGATCAGAAATCCGCGCTTTTTCGCTTCGGTGTAGATGGCCAGGAAATCCTTGCGGGCGAAGATCTCGCCCCCCGTATAAAGGAGCCACAAGCACCCGGCCTCAAGCAGCTCATCCAACAGCCGCACATGCTCGTCGAAAGTCAGTTCTTGCGTCCGGGCCGCAACGTCCGCCATTGGCAAGTTGTTGTAACAATGCTGGCATTCGAGCGGACAGCGGCGCGTCACCTCGATCGACACCTCGACCGGCGCGCGCTTTCCTAACTGGCGCGCGTGAAGACTGCCGCTGAATTCACCGTATGTTGCAGTTCGCACAGCGAACCTGTTCACCTCAGGGGCTCACGACCCCTGTTATTTAGCGGGTTAATAAATCCGGTGGGAATGCAGCCAATCAAGCGAGCGCTTACCTATGCGCTACGCACGAGGCGTTCTTCACGCAATTCGGCTATAAAACGAGCGACATCGGCGAAAGCCTCCTCCGCCGTCACCTCATAATTGGCGCGCACCCACTCGGCCAATTCCTCGGACGTGCGCCCTTGCTCAAGCAGCAACCAGAGACGCGCACCAAGTTCATTAAAGGTGTAGACAGAGTCGAGATCGCCAACGCCATGGCGAACGGGCACGGCTAAAGTCTCGCCAGCAATTTCACGAGAAACTACTGCGCTGGCGCGCATGTGCCGCACTTGGCCGCTGGATTCGACCGGTAGAACCAAATTGGAGTCGCCTATTCCCAAGGGATTCCCTGCAGGTAGTCTTACGTACTAGGACTGCCCTAGCAATGGCACTTCTAGGTGGTTGTTTCGTAGATATACACAGAGGGCATGAGGGCATTCAGCTGGCATCGGTCGCGCAAGTCTATTATTTGCAACGTCGGCTTACCAGAATGCACGAAGGCATATGCCTACAGAGATTACTTGAGGAAAATAGATTCCTCAGCGGCTGCTGCTTGAGAGTTCTTTGACTATGTCCCCGACGAATGCTTTTGCATCGCCGAAGAGCATGAGCGTCTTATCAAAATAATAAAGTGGATTGTCGATGCCCGCAAACCCTGGACTCATGCTGCGCTTGATCACCATTACGGTGCGCGCTTTATCGACATCCAAAATCGGCATTCCGAAAATAGGGCTGCTCTGATCGGTCCTGGCTGCGGGATTGGTCACGTCGTTCGCTCCGATGATAAGCGCGACATCCGTCTGAGCCATATCGGAATTGATGTCGTCCATTTCGACGAGCCGGTCATAAGGGATATCGGCCTCAGCCAAAAGCACGTTCATGTGACCCGGCATCCGGCCTGCGACAGGGTGAATACCAAATTTGACGTCGACGCCCCGTTTGCTAAGTGAATCGAATAGCTCGCGGACCTTATGCTGCGCTTGGGCAACGGCCATGCCATACCCCGGGACAACCACGACCTTGCTGGCTGCCGAGAGAATACCGGCGGCCTCTTCGGGCGACGCGCTGCGGACCGTGCGCTCTTCGGTACCCGCCTTCGCCGCGGTCTGCACTTGGCCGAAAGCTCCGAACATTACGTTGGTGAAGGAGCGGTTCATCGCCTTGCACATGATCACCGAAAGAATAAAGCCCGATGAGCCGTCCAAGGCTCCTGCGACGATCAGAACCTTGTTGTCCAGCACGAATCCCAGTAACGCGGCAGAAAAACCGGCGTAAGAGTTCAGCAACGAGATGACGGTCGGCATGTCCGCGCCGCCGATTGGAGTCACCAGCAAAATCCCGAAAACCAGCGACACGATTACCATTATTGGGAAAAGCAGCGGCGTATTGGGGTTCACCACGAGTGCTACGGCTAAAGCGATTGCAGCGGCAAGCACCGATAAACTGACAATGTTCTGCCCTTTGTACGTAATCGGACGTTGCGGCAGTACTTCCTGCAGCTTTCCAGCCGCGATAATGCTGCCGGTGAACGTGAGCGAGCCGATGATCACTTCCAGCGCGATCTCTCCCATCCCAAAACGGGTGACGTGCGGTATGCCGACGTAGTACTCCGCGATTCCGATCATGGATGCCGAGAGCGCGCCAAATGCGTGGCTCAACGCTGTCCGCTGAGGCACCGCCGTCATGTGAACCATGCCAAGCGGTATGCCGATTGCTGCTCCAATAATTAAGCCGACGATAATCCACCGGTATTGCACCAACTCGGGATTGCACAGAGTGGCGCCAACGGCCAATGCGGCGCCGATTTCGCCGACGAGCACACCGCGGCGCGCCGTTACAGGCGAACTAAGCCATCTCAGCGAAAGGATGAAAAGCACAGCGGCGGCAATGTACGCCGACTCGATCAATTGTTGAATCGCGATTGCCGTCATGGATTCTTCCTGCCGCCCGTCTTGAACATCCTCAGCATTCGATCGGTGATCAAAAAGCCGCCGACCATGTTGGAAAACGAGGCCGCAACGGCAATCGCGCAGAGCACAGTGGAAAGCGTCGTTTCGTGAAGGCCGGCAATGATGATGGCTGCGACGACAACAATGGCGTCGAGCGCGTTAGTAAGAGACATCAGTGGCGTATGAAGGAGCGGCGATACGCGCTTAATCACTTCAAAGCCGACGAAACCGGCGAGAATGAAAACATAAAGGTTCGATAGAAAATCGGCAGGCATTTCTGCTCCTTTACGTCCGCGCCGCCAGTGCGGGCAGGCTCCAAAACTCTCTCACTCGGGCATTCACGAGTTCTCCATCTTGCGTGAGAAGCGTGTCGCGAATAATGTCGTCTTGCGTATTCAGGTTCAGCTTGCCGCCTTTAGCCAGCAACAAGAGAAACGCCACCAGGTTTCGCGCATACATCTGGCTCGCATGATACGGCACGGTGCTTGCCAGATTGATTTCTCC
>DATEGW010000243.1:0-25593 GCA_035279845.1 Candidatus Acidiferrales bacterium
GCTTGGTGTTCCCGGGGAATTTCCGTTTACGCGCGGCGTTTACCCGACGATGTATCGCGGGCGGCTCTGGACGATGCGCCAGTACGCCGGCTTCGGCACGGCTGTTGAATCTAATCGCCGGTTCCGATATCTGCTCGAACGAGGCCAGACCGGCCTCTCTATCGCGTTCGATCTTCCTACGCAGATTGGCATGGATTCCGATTCGCCGCTGGCGCTGGGCGAAGTGGGCAAAGTAGGCGTGGCGATCGACTCGCTCGAAGATATGCAAATACTTTTCGATCAGATGCCGCTCGATCGAGTGTCCACGTCGATGACGATCAACGCGACCGCCGCGATTTTGCTTGCCCTCTACGTCGCGGTTGCGAAAAAGCAGGGCGTCGCATTGGAAAAGCTTTCCGGCACCGTGCAGAACGACATTCTGAAGGAGTACATCGCGCGCGGTACGTACATTTATCCGCCGCGCCCAGCGATGCGTATCGTCACTGACATGTTCGCGTGGTGCCGGCGGGAAATTCCCCACTGGAATACAATTTCCTTCTCGGGGTACCACATTCGCGAGGCCGGCTCGACGGAGGTGCAGGAAGTGGCATTCACGCTGGCGAACGCCATCGCGTATTGCGAGGCGGCTGTTGCGGCGGGCCTTGCCGTGGACGACTTCGCGCCACAAATTTCCTTTTTCTTCAACGCACACAACGACTTTCTTATGCAGGTGGCGAAATACCGGGCGGCGCGGCGCCTCTGGGCGCGCACGATGCGCGACCGCTTTGGAGCAAAAGACCCGCGTTCGACGATGCTGCGCTTCCACGCGCAGACGGCAGGGTCTTCGCTCACCGCGCAACAGCCGCAAAACAATGTGGTGCGCGTCGCACTCCAATGCCTCGCAGCCGTCCTCGGCGGCTGCCAATCGCTCCACGCCAACGCGCTGGATGAAGCACTCGCACTGCCCACTGAGGATGCCGCGCTCCTTGCGCTGCGCACGCAGCAGATCATTGCCTATGAAACTGGCGTCACGCAAACTGCCGATCCGCTCGGCGGTTCCTATGCGATCGAAAAGCTCACGAACGAAATAGAGAGCGGCGCCCGCGCTTATATCGAAAAGATCGACAAGATGGGCGGGATGCTGCGTGCAATCGAAAGCGGCTATGTGCAGCAGGAGATTCAACGATCCGCGTACGAATATCAGCAGGCCGTCGAACGGGGCGAACAAGTTGTGGTCGGCGTGAATCGTTTTCAGGCGGCGCACGAAAGCCCGATTCCCACGTTGCGCATCGATCCCGAAATCGAGCGCTCGCAGGTGGCGCGCACGCAGGCCGTGCGGGCGAAGCGGGACGCAGACCGCGCGAAAGCCGCGCTCGTAGAGGTCGAACGCCGCGCCCGGGGGACGGAAAACCTGATGCCCGCAATTCTCGCGGCGGTTGAAGCGTTTGCAACGGTGGGAGAAATTTCCGATGCTTTGCGGCGCGCATTTGGCGAGTATCGCGAACGGGTCGTGATCTAATCCGGTTTAAACGTTTCGTGGGCGATGCGAAGATGTTCTACGTCAGGCGACGAACCAATTTCTGTGTCGCACCTACGGCGCTCAGACTCTTTGAATTGTTTCCCCACCCTTCCGGGTGGGGCTAAGTTGTGTCGCGCCTACGGCGCTGGCTGCGTGTGCCAAGGTGAAGGCGTACCTCCGATTTCCGATCCAGCGTCGATAAGGAGAGGCGGCAGATCGGGCGGCGGGTCGCCCTTTTCAAGCACTACTTCGATCTTTGTCTCATTCATAATCCGCAGCGTGTCTTCAATGTCTTGTGGATCAATAGGGCTGCCGGCGATGGTTCCGAAAGCCAGAAGGCACCAGAAGACTACCTTTGCGAATCTCCGTTTTTTCGACACGGATCTCCACCAATCTTTTCTCCGCGCAGACGTGCGCGACGTTCTGCCAAAGAGATTTCGTCGACGCCGACTTCGGCGCAATGCGATGAATGAATCAGATTGGGGGAAGCGATCAGCTAATTGGAGGAGGGCGCGGCGCTAAAAGCGGCAGGGCAGGAGGGATCGGAAGGGCCGCGTGCGAATCAAAGCGAGGAAACGAGATGATGATTGCAAGTTGTGAAAAAAACAGGATCGGCGTGAGGATTACGGCGGCCGATGCGGTGGTGCGGTGCAGAATCACCGCGAAAAGGACAACTGCGATAAGAAGCACAACAAGACAGCGCAGCGTCCAAGTTGTTGCTCTCATGATTAAACATATTATTGGCGAGCGGGCAGTTATTATCAACTGCTACGTCTGTGCCGAGACGCATATCGATCAATGCAGCGGACGGAAGAATTCCGTAAAGCGTATACGTTTTGCGGCGCTCGATGCTCCGCGATAATGAGCGCCATCCGCATGGTGACCGGCTGAAAAGAAAGCCGGTCGCTACGAATTCAAAAGCAGATTCGAAAGCGTCCGACCGAAAGGCGGGTCGGCCGCCACAGGCCTAGCGGCTGGTGTTTGGCGAGTATCGCGCGGGTAGCGATTTAAGAACGGTCCGAACGTACGACAATTGCGATTTACTCGAAGACAGCGGTTATAATCGTCACAAGGCAGAAAACGATGACTGATACGGAAATCATATTCGCGATCGAAGAGTCACCAGAAGGTGGTTTTGAAGCGCGGGCGCTTGGGCACGCGATTTTTACTCAGGCAGATACAATCGACGAATTGAAGGTGATGTTGCGCGATGCCGTGGAGTGCCATTTTGATGGCGCTGTGAAGCCGCGCGTCATAAGGTTGCATTGGACCAAGGATGAGGTCATCTCCGCTTGAAACTTCAGCGGGACCTCAGCGGTTTGGATCTCGCCAAATTGCTTCGGACTCATGGTTATGTGATCGAAAGGCACACCCGCAGCCATCTTCGCCTCGCTCTTCCGTAAAGGGCACGGAACACCACATAACGATCCCTGCGCACAAACAACTCCGTGTGGGAACCCTTAGCGCAATCCTCGGGGACATTGCGACCTACCTGGAAAAAACGCGAGATAGTCTAGTGGCCGAGCTTTTCGGGCGATAGGATTCTGATTGCAGCAGCGATTTCGGCGCGTTGCGGTAAGAAAAAATTCGCTTGCAATGAGGGCGGCGCGGGCGTACATGTGGGGTTGTAGTAGCTACAGCACGGAGGGAGCATGACTCCACCGGGCATAGCAAGTTAAATAGCAGGAAGCACACCGCTTTTGCGGTGCGTGCCGCTCTTGACGCTTCGAGCGTCACCGCGGCGTAAACCAGTTAACAAGACGGGGAGGTGCCAGCCTCCCCGTTTTGATTTTTGGGCCACCCCGTCGAACGGTGCCTCAATTCCGCGCCTCAGGGCTAAAGACGACTCCGTCTCTCTTCGGCTTATCATTTGCAGCGAGGCCACAAGGTGCCGCGCTGAAGGCCGCAGCGCTACGTTTAAACCTTGAAATCGAACGCAATGGACGATTTTTCCATCAAAACGCCCTTACGGCGGGGCCCAAGACTCGCCCTTCCAAATCCGGCCATTTTTTCGCAACCAGTGAAGCCGTGCCGCACGGGCTCTAAAAGACTGCCCGGGCCCTCGGCTCTGCTTGCAAGGCTGAGCGGGGTGTGCCGCCAGTACCCCCTTGCGGCGTAAGAGTACTACAATAGCGGTATGGGCGCGTCCGAGGCGGACAGGCTGCGGGTCGCCCGGGAGCTTCTGCTCTCGCTGATAACCGGGAGTTCGATTACGCTGGTGCTCGCCATGATGAGAGCGGGCGGCGTTATCCCGGAAATCGCGGATCTGCTTTTGCGGCCCGGTGCTTACGCTGCGAGCAAGTTGGGAGTAGGCGGCGCGGGCGGCATTCTGCTATCTGTTCTCGGCGACGGCATTTTTTACGGGTCGCTTCCTTTCCTCATCATGCGTCTGCGATCCGCGCAACGCAGACCGAAGCTTTCACCATCGCTGAAATTCGAGCCGCTAATCGAACGCCGACGTGCCGCGCGGTTGCCCATAAAAATGCCGGTATTCGTCTACGGCCGATATAACGATGGCAATGGCAATGAGCCATTTTCCGAGATTAGCGAGACGCTCAATGTGAGCGCGCTCGGCGGACTGATTCCGCTCGCCGCGAAGGTGTCGATGGCGCAGAAGCTCATTTTGTTCAATGCCGAATCGAATGCGGAGCTTCCATGCCGCGTCGCGCGAATGATTCGCACCGTGACGGGCGAAACGATGATCGGCGTCGAATTCTCTCAATCCTCGGCGAATTTTTGGCAACTTCCCACGCCTACCGCCGGCTTTGCGGAACGAGCTGTTCACAGTGCTACGTAGGCAACTTTTCTAGAGATAGCGCCGGATCGCTTCGCTATAGCGCGTGTAAAGGAACGAGACTAGTAGAAGAGCCACACCCAGGATAATAAAAGTGGTGAAGCGGTCGGATTTGTCCTGACGCCAGACATCGAGCAATAAGATTTTCCCCACGCACAGAAGCAGCAAGCCGAGGCCCGTCAGCCGGAAGCTGCGCTCGCCTACCAACAGCGCAAACGAAAAGACGACTACGGCCTCAATGCCCCATGCCATTGTGACGCGTCCCTGAGCAACGTCGCGGGCAATTAGCGCCGTCACCATTGCCAGCGGGACGAAGAAAAACACCTGCTCGGGCCGCTGCACGAACGGCAGAGAGTGAGCAAATCCGTTCGCATGGTTTCGCGCAGCGAACCGTCTTCGCAACGGAAACGCGAATGCCATGCACGCAAAGAGCGCTACGGAAGCCGCGATCACATGAAACGTCCGGTTCTGCATCAACGGCACGCCATGAATTAAGGGTTCCGGTAAATCGAAAAGGATGGTTCGCAGCAGCACAGCCATCGCCAGCAGAAGACTGTGGTGCAGCAAAATGTTGTGGTTCGCCGCCCAGGCTACGGCGACCAGAGCCAAGGCCATCGCACCCCATCCCGCGGCGATCCAGCCTGGGTCCAACCCGCAATAAAGGACGGTTGCGATCGTGATTGTGCCGAAATAACTTAAGAACTGCGCGGCGAGAAAATTCTTGTCCTCGGCCAGCAAATCCTCACGCTTCATCTCCGCGCGCCAATGGACGTAATAGAAGATGAGAGCCAGCGGGAGCATCGTCATGGCCATATCGCGTGGCGCTGCGTCGATATTCACCAGGAACATGCGAATCAGCGCCGATGCAAACACGAGATATGCCTGCAGCCGCAGATTCAGCGACTCGAAGAAAATCCCGAACTCAAAGAGCGCCAATCCTAAGAGCGCCCATCCCAAAGCCACGTGCAGCGGTTGTAGCTCGTAAAGCGACAGCATCCAGACCAGAAAGGAGCCCGCCCATGTATACGCCGCGGCTGCTTCTGAAATGCTTTCCGCGCGCCGCGCCCACCACGCCGAAAAATAGAGGCACGCCGTCGTCAGAGTCATTGTGAGGAGGCGCAAGGAGAGGCTCGGAATGAAGCCGAAGGGTTCGCCCGCGAACAAATTCACGGTTAGCGTGAGAACGACGGCGAAGGAGGAAACGATCACGCTTTGAAACGCGAATTGCGAGTGTCTTAAGCGCGTCGCGGCGATGAGCAGCAGAACGCCGAGCACAGCCCAAATAACTGAAACCCACGGAAACGCGGCTTCTTGCAGGGTCAAGGCAAGTAGCAGAATCACAGCCGCCCAGGAGTGGATCGCCGAGAAAATTCGCGCGGCAGCCGAGTCTTTAGGGCCGCTGAAGTAGGCGCAGGCATAAAGGAGCGCGATTGCCAGCACCGTCGTGATGAAAGGGAAGTCGAAGTGAAACGATCCATGTAGTGAGCGCGGGAAAAGATCCGGCGAAATCGCGGCGAGGATATTGGAGGGCAGCCAGACGCCTGAGGCTGCTTCCACGTTCACAAATAGCGCAGCGAAGAATCCCGCGATGCCAATCCAGTTTGCCTGGTGCGATAGGTCTTTCGCGCTTAGTGTGCGGCCTAGGACAGCGAGGAGCGCGGCCGCGGCTGTCCACGCAACGGCTGTCCATAGATTGGGAAAGGCGAGCCAGAGCCCGACGAATGCCGCCAGTCCGCCGAAATAGGAGATTGCGCGGAATAGAGCTCCTTCAAAATCGGAACCGATTGCGTTTGTCCTTTTGCGCGGAATCCATTCGGCGTCGGCGAAAAAAATCAGGGCGGCGAAAAGGAACGTGACAGCGAGCCGGTATTCGGGCGCGGCATGCAGCATGTCTGGCTGCGCCATGCGCGCTTCAAATACTGGCGCCGCGCCGGTGATGATTAAATCGCCGACTGTGAGAACAGCGGCCAAAAATCCGAAACGGCGGAAGAGAGTTTCGCGCGTCAGCACGCCTGCAATGATTAGCGTCTCGGCTTGTGCGAGCCACAGCATTGCCGTGCCCATGCCGGAATACTTGAACGGCACGGCGGCCACGAGCAGCACGATGCCGATCGTCGAGAGGATGACCATCGCGGTGCGGCGTTTGCGCGTTACAGGCAACTGACCGAGGGTGAGTTCGATCGCGCCAAGCACGAGCAGCGCGTAAAACGCGAGATCGGGCCGGACGGATTGATATTTCAGCAGGAAAAGCAGAAAGGCCGTGTTGAGCAGCGCCGCGAGAGTCGAGATGTGTTCCTGCGCTTCACGCTGAATTGTTCGCGCAATGTATGACCAGCGATAGAGCGCCCAGTAAGTGCACAAAAGCGCCGCGCTGGGGAGAAACTGAGGGAACATGTGCCGATGTGCGCCCATGGGCTCGATCACCGTGCGCAGCCAGACGTAATGATTCACGTATGAGGCGACCAGGCCGAAAATCTCCAGCTCGAACCAGCTTCGGCGGTGCACGATGGCGACGAGGCCGATCGCGAGAATCGCGCCTGCGGTGAGGCAATAGACCGTGTTTTCGCTGATGGCGACGGTCGTGAAACCCAGCAGAAAGGCGAGGCCGGTGACGACCTGCGAGTTGTAATGCAGTGTGTGCACAACCATCGCCCACGCCACGGCGAAGAGCAGCACGAGGTCGATCCATTCGGTATTGATCACGCGCGTGTACGTGACGAAATGCATGGCGTACGTAGTGAAAAAGACGAGCGCCCATCCGCCGCCGATAAGGGCGCGCGCGAAAATGCGGTAAGCGTCTTTGCGCTCCAGAAAAACGCCAAGCGCCAGGATGTCGAAGCTAACGACGTAGCCCAGGCCGACCTTTTCGGCGTTGGTGAGAGTAGGGAATTTATATGCGAGGAACAGGGCGATACCGATCACCAGGGCGGCGATGCCGATCTTGTTCAGCCAGTTTGTGCCGAGCATCTGCTCGATGTCGTGTACTTCGCGTCGAGGGCGCGGTGAGTTGGGGTGTAGCGCGCCGGAAGCTGCCGGCTGCGCAACTCTTTTGGGCGATTGGCTGCTTGGGGCTACGGCATGTGGCAGCGGAGGAGGTGCTGTGACCGTCAGGACTGGAGTTCGCGGCGGAACTGTTGTTACCGGAGCGACGGGAGTTGCGGGCGGCACTTGGACGGGAGCAGAAGGAGCGTTTTGTGCGGTGGCTGGGACCCGCGGCTCTTCTCGGCTAGGGGCTTCGTCGCGGGGCGATTGGGTCACGGGCGGTGGTGCGGGAGTTCCCACGGGCGCTGCTGGCTCGTGTTGCGTGTGAAGGGAAGCGACTTGCTTTTCCAGCGCCGAAACGCGGCTTGTCAGTCGCTTTAATTCCTGGAAATCCTTCTCGGCGATGTTGAGGGCATTGATGAGGTTCGAGAAGCGCTGGTCGTTTTTGCGGCGATCGCTGCGCCGCATCATCCACTCGGCGAAAATCCAAACGGCCAATAGAAAAATCCAGAAAGGCATAGCGCCTCAAGAGGCAGGACTGTTCCCCAAGCGACCAATCAAGGCACTCTACCACGCGTTTAAGGATGGGGGATTTGGGTGGAGAGGGAAGGTGTCGGTATTCGCAACAGCGACTTGGACTACTCGTGTCCCAAATCGCCTGGTCCCAGAGCCGGCCCGGAGGGCTTTTTCTGGCGGCCTCTCAGAGCGTGGTAAATCGCGGGAATGAATGACGCGACGATCACGCCAGCGATCACATAATGGATCTTGTGGTCGATATTAGGGATGGTTCGGCCCAGCGTGTAGCCCAGCAGCAACATGCCCCAGACCCAGAGGAACCCACCGGCGACGTCATAAGCCAGATAGCGCAGATACTTCATTTGCGCAGCGCCGGCGACAGGAGGGCAGAACGTCCTGATGATCGGCACAAAGCGGGCCAGAATAATGGTCTTGCCACCATAGTGCTCGTAGAACTCGTGCGCTCGTTCGAGATGTTTCTTTTTGAAAAGGCGTGAGTCTGTTCGCTGATAGAGGGCTTTTCCGGCGCGGCGGCCAATCCAATAGCCGAGCTGGTCACCCGCGATGGCGCACAGGGTCGCGAATATGAGCAGTTCGACGATGTCCATGGTGCCCGCGCCCGCAAATACGCCCGCTGTGACCAGGAGCGAATCTCCTGGCAGGAAGAAGCCCACAAACATGCCGGTTTCGACAAAGATGATGCCGCAGACGAGCAACGTCCCACCCCATTCGATTAGGGCGCGAACGTTGTAAAGCTGCTCAATCAGGGCCTTTAGCGTGTCCATTCAGGATACCCGTTTCGCCTGGTGTTTGCCTGCGCAGCGAATGCGGGCTACCCGGACGGGTATATCCACAATAGCAGAAAAAACGACTGTCAAAACGCGGCCGTCCGAGCCATCCGATGGGCCTAGTACCTTCCTACCAACCCGATTAGGCCGCGCGCGCCATTGGCCTGGTCGGTTCCCGCAGCGAAACTGCAAGTGTTCGAGGACGAGTTCCCAGGAGGGGAAAGCGCATGGAAGGTGGCTACGCAGTCTGGATGGGGCAGCCGGTGGTTCTTCGAGTTGTGACGGGAGACTTGAGGGTTCCTTTGCGCGGCACGGTTCTCTCGGAAACGAACAACGTGGTTAGGCTTCGTATTGCGGAGTGCTGGGACGTAGACATTTTCAAGTCAATGGTTGTGAGCATTGAACACGACGGCGCGATTTGCATGGTCAATTAGCACGGCCCGTTGAGGAAGGCCCATGAACGCAAACATCGATCGTCGCTGGAGTGCAAGAAGCACAGCCGTGGCCGTCGCGCTGCCGTGGCCGGCGGGTATAGAGGTGGTTTCCATGCGCGAAAAGCTTTCCATCATCCGCGACACGCTGATCGTACTCAGCATGCAGATCGCGTTTCGCACGGCGCAGCTATTGCGGCACTTGAATTACTGAAGGCGCTTCGCCGCAAAGCCCATCGCGGAAAGATCGCCACGCTTCCGTTCGATATTCTTCCGGCCCTAGCCCTCTCAGCCCCCATCCCGGATCCGCTCCCCCAAGCGGATCCGGGGCTTCTTCTCTCGATTGCGATCCTCTGCAGCCCAGCCAGAACAAAATGTATGGTTTAGCGTGGAGAAGAAGCTTCGAGTGCCGCGCTGAAGGCCGGCGGCGCTACGTTTAAACCTTCAAACCGTCACGTGGCGAAAACAAAGTTGCGCGTTGAACGCAGACGTTCCCGGCTCCTGTAACGCGCGAAATTCATTGCGTAGCCGCCCAAGTCAAGATAACGTCTCAGGTTCCGCTTTATCGCGACTGTTTTTAGGCGCTCAAGGAGCCGTACGAAATGATGAGGATTGCCAGCGTGGCAAGCGCATTCCCGAGGGACTACTATCCGCAGGAAGTATTGGTGGAGGCTCTAAAGAACGATTGGCGCCATCGCCTGCCGAATCCGGATATTCTCGACCGGCTTGACGACAGCATGAAAGTGGATGGCCGCTATCTCGTCCGCCCAATTGATTTCTACGAAAATCTTGAGACATGGGGCCAGGCCAACGATGCCTGGATCGAAGCCGCCCTGGAACTTGGGGAAGAGGCGCTGTGCCGTGCATTGCAGGAAGCGGGACTCAGCCCGAAAAACCTGAGCGCGATTTTCGTTACTTCCGTGACCGGCATCGCGGCCCCTTCGCTGGACGCGCGACTCGTAAACCGCATGGGCCTTTCGCCAAATATCAAGCGCATTCCCATCTTTGGCCTGGGCTGCGTCGCGGGCGCCGCAGGTATTTCACGCGCGGCGGACTACGTCCGCGGCTATCCCGGACAAGCTGCCGCTCTTCTTTCCGTTGAATTGTGTTCGCTCACTTTGCAGCGGCATGATCTCTCGATGGCGCACCTGATTTCAGCTTTGCTTTTTGGCGATGGCGCAGCCGCGACGATCGTCTTTGGCTCCGAACTCGAGTCCAAGGGCCCGGAGATTCTCGCCACCAAGTCCGTCTTTTATCCGAACACCGAGCGCGTGATGGGCTGGGACATTTCTGAAAAAGGATTCAAAATTGTTTTAGCGCCTGAAGTCCCCGAAATGGTGACGAAGCACCTCGGCAAAGATGTCGACGCATTCCTCGGGGAACAGGGTCTGACGCGGAGGAATATCCATAGCTGGATCATGCACACCGGCGGGCCAAAAGTTCTTGAGGCGACGGCAACGGCCCTCGGTCTCACGGAAAAAGATCTCGAAGCTTCCTGGGATTGCCTGCGCAAAGTGGGCAACCTTTCCTCCACGTCGGTGCTCCTAGTTCTTGAAGACTTTTACTCGCGCCGGCGGCCCGCTCCTGGCTCTCTCAGCATTCTGGCTGCGATGGGCCCAGGCTTCTGCTCGGAGCTTGTATTGCTCCGCTGGTAGCGCGAACGGCCCTCCGTTTCCCTCTGGGTGGGGTGAAGGGTGATTCATTCCGATGTGCTGGTTGTCGGCGGAGGTCCCGCCGGCCTCGCTGCCGCTATCGCTGCTCAAGCAAAAGGCTTCCGCGTAACCCTTGTCGATTCGCGAAGACCTCCACTCGACAAACCCTGTGGTGAGGGCTTGCTCCCCGACGCTGTGGAAGCATTGCGAGTGCTGGGCATCGATCTCGCTGGCGCTCAGAAATCTCGCTTCAGGGGAATCCGCTTTTTAGACGCAGCGTCGTCTGTTTGCGCGGAGTTTGCCGGCGCAAGCGGGCAAGGTGTTCGCCGGACTGTTCTCCATCGCCTGCTGGTAGATCGCGCAGGAGCCATGGGCGTCAACCTGATCTGGGGCGCGCACGTCAAAAGGCACGATTCCGTTTCCGCCGATGTGGACGGGCGCCGGCTCTTCTTTGGATGGCTGATTGGCGCGGACGGATTGAATTCCGCGATTCGCCGACATGCGGGCCTTGATTCTTTCGTTCGTAGCCCCGGCCGCTTTGCATTTCGGCAGCACTATGCGCGTGCTCCGTGGACCGATTTCGTCGAAGTGCACTGGGGCGATGATTGCCAGATCATCGTGACGCCGATGGGTCCGGCCGAAGTTTGTCTGGCGCTCTTTACTAGAGATCATCACCTAAGGCTTGCGGAAGCGATTGCGAGATTTCCAGAGATCGCGCGCCGCGTTGCCGGTGTGCGTCCGACCTCGTCCGAATCCGGCGCGCGCACGGTGCTGGCCCGCGCGCGCTTTGTGGTTCGCGGCAATCTTGCGCTGATTGGCGACGCGGCTTGCTCGATCGACGGCATCGCAGGGCAAGGCCTCAACCTCGCGTTCCAGGCTTCACAGCATCTCGCTAACGCACTCGTACGGGAAGATCTGCGCGCCTATTCCGCCGCACACGGCGAGATGACACGTATGCCGATGCGTATTACGCGCCTGCTGTTGTTAATGGCCCATCACGCGTGGATTCACAAAAAGGCTTTGCGCATGTTTGCCGCAAAGCCGGGATTCTTCTCCGAAATGATGTCGATCCACGCAGGCATCGCTGAAGAGGACGCATTGAGTGTTCGGGATCTTTGTGGCCTCAGTTGGCGAGTTCTGCGTGCGTAAACAAGTGCTCCTGCGTTTCTCTCCGTCCCCGGCTCCTCTGCGATGGATTATATTTTGTTTTTTCGTTCTTGCGATGGCATGGCCACACGCTATACGAGCACAGGGATCGATCGCCAAACTCGATCCTGCTGCTAGCACAATCAACTTTACTTTGGGCGCGACATTCCACACGGTTCACGGCACATTCAAAATGAAAAGCGGGGAAATTCACTTCGATCCCGCCACCGGCAAAGCGAGCGGCTCAATCGTGATTGACGCGACCAGCGGCGAGAGCGGCGATTCCTCCCGCGATAACAAAATGCACAAGGAGATTCTCGAGAGCGCGAAGTATCCTGAGATTGTGTTCTCGCCGACGCAGCTCGTCGCGCAGCCGGGTCATACGCTAAAAGAGGCGTTGGCGCAGAAGGGAACTACCCAGGTTCAGGCGAACGGCATTTTTCGCCTGCACGGACGGGATCACGACGTAACGCTGGACCTCGCCGTCCAAAATGACGGTAACGGCCACATGGAGATCTCTAGTAGCTTTCCGATTCCCTACATAAAATGGGGACTGAAAAACCCGAACACCTTTATTCTCCGCGTAAGCGACACGGTGCAGCTCGAAATCCACGCGTCAGGACAGGTTTTCCCTGCGCAATAAGTGCCAAATGAAGCGCGCGGCCGCCTTGGGCGCGACCGTGCGCTCTTGCTCACCACCCCAGTACGTAAGCAAAGATCAACGGCGCTACGATCGTCGCGTCAGATTCGATAATGAAGCGCGGCGTATCGACGCTCAATTTTCCCCAGGTAATTTTCTCGTTGGGTACCGCGCCGGAATATGACCCGTAGCTCGTGGTCGAATCGCTGATCTGGCAGAAGTATCCCCAGAGGGGCACATTTTCCCGCCGCAAATCCTGGTGCAGCATCGGTACTACGCAAATCGGGAAATCGCCGGCGATGCCGCCGCCAATCTGGAAAAATCCGATAGAATTTTTGGGTGCCGTGGCCGTGTACCAGTTTGCGAGCTCGATCATGTACTCGACGCCGGATCGCATAACGGTCGGGCACTTCACCTTGCCGCCGATCACCTGCGCTGCGAACATATTGCCGAGTGTGGAGTCTTCCCAGCCCGGCACGAAGATGGGCAGATTCTTTTCCGCTGCTGCGAGCATCCAGCTATCCTTCGGATCGATCTCGTAGAACTGCTCGAGTTTTCCGGAGCGCAGGACCTTGTAAAGGAACTCGTGCGGGAAATATCTTTTCTTTTCGCGATCGGCTGCGTACCACTCTTCTATGACGATGCGCTCGATGCGTCGCATCGCTTCCTCTTCGGGAATGCACGTATCGGTGACGCGATTCAAATGATTTTGGAGCAGCTCGACTTCCTGCGCCGGTGTAAGGTGCCGGTAGTGCGGCACGCGCCGGTAGTGGTTATGCGCCACCAGGTTATAAACGTCTTCTTCGAGGTTGGCGCCCGTACAGCAGATGCCTTGCACTTTGTCTTTGCGGATCATTTCCGCGACGGAAATTCCCAGCTCTGCCGTACTCATCGCGCCTGCGAGCGTCAGCAGCATATGTCCGCCGTTCGCCAGATGCGCGGTGTAGGCTTCAGCGGCGTCAATCACCGTCGCCGCGTTGAAATGCCTGTAATGCTGTTTCATGAAATTGGAAATGGGACTTTTCCCGGACGGTACATATGGATTCATAGCAATCTCCTTTGCTCGTCAAATCTCAATGGAATTTAGGTACACCCGCAAACGTCGCCGCGCTGCCGTGGGCGTGTTTTAGAAATAGCTGGCGGTGTAGCTAAGGAGACGCACAAACTCATGCATGGAAACATAGAAGGGAAAGCAACGGTTGGAAAAGTTCTGCTGCACATGCGATTGATAGCATAGTTCTGCAAACATGTGGCCAACTTTCTGCAAGAATCTTTGACAAGAGGCTGAGGCGAAAAATCGAGAAGCATTTGCGCGTCTCTCGACTCCTTGCTTTTGCGCGAGAGAATCCGTGAACCCGCGCGCCTCTTGCAGTAATCTGATCTGAGTGCGGGCCGTGCGGATGTGCCGGCGCCGCGGAGGAGGATTCATGTACGTCGTCGTTGGAGCTAGCGGTAATACCGGAGGCACCGTTGCCGATGCATTGCTCGCCTCGGGAGAAAAGGTTCGGGTCGTGGGCCGCACGCCGCGCAATCTCGAACGCTTCACCAAACGCGGAGCCGAAGCGGCGATTGTAGACGTAGCCGACCCTGACACTCAGGATTTAACGAAGGCATTCTCAGGCGCGAAAGCCGTTTACGTGATGATTCCACCCGATCTTTCAACGTCAGACGGGCTGGCCTATTCCGGCGTCGTGGCGAAGGTGCTTGTGACAGCGCTGCAGGTTTCCGCTGTCAGCCACGCCGTCGTGCTCAGCAGCATCGGCGCGGACAAATCGTCGAACACGGGACCCGTCGTCGGTTTGCATCGTCTCGAGGAGCTAATTAATAGCGTCGGCGGCCTCAATGCACTTTACATTCGCGCCGGCTACTTCATGGAAAATCTTCTGCCGCAAGTGGGCATTATCAAGAATTTCGGCATGATGGCCGGACCCGTTCGCGGAGATCTCGCCGTCCCGATGATCGCCACGCGCGACATCGGCCGCTACGCCGCTGAGCGCATGCTGAAGCTAGACTTTCACGATAAAGAAGCGCGCGAACTGCTCGGCCAACGCGATGTGAGCTATAGCGACGCCGCGCGTGTTGTGGGCGATGCGATCGCCAATCCAGGGCTTTCGTATATGCAATTGCCTGACGAGCAGCTCAAGCCGGCACTCATGCAGATGGGCATGTCCGAGAATGCGGCAGGCCTGATTCTTGAGTTATCGGCCGCGCTCAACAGCGGGCATGTCGCGGCGCTCGAAAAGCGCTCGGCTGCAAATTCCACGGCGACATCGATCGAGCAGTTTGTGAAGGAGACGTTTCTTCCGGCCTATGAAGGCCGAGCCGCGCACGCGTAATCCTCACATGTTTCCGCAGATAATTGTGGTGATTAGGCGAAAGAGCAGCGCAATGGCACGGCTCAATAGCCCGCGCTATGTTGCTCGGCGCTTTGTCGTGTGATAGATTTCGCGCCATCTCATAGGACAATTCAACACGTGTTCGCATCCGGAGGATCCTTTGCGTCGCCGCGACTTCTTGAAAGCCAGTGCACCGCTTCTCGTGCTACCTGCAATGATGCCTTATCGGAGTTTGGCGCAGACATCGGGCGCGCGACCGGCATTGCCGGCGCCGGGTGCGGACGGCTGGGTGTCACTGATCAATGGGCGCGATTTGAGTGGTTGGTACACGATGCTGCAGAAGTCCGGCAAGGGCGTGGCGGAAAAGCGGAAGATCGTCGCGATGGAGGAGCAGATGCTGCACATTCTCGGGAACGATGAGAGCGATGATCCCGTTGAGTCAGGCTATTTGGCGACGAATCAGGAGTTCGAGAACGTCCATATCCGAGTGGAATACAAATGGGGCATGAAGCGGCACGCGCCGCGGTTTACGCCGAAGCGCGATAACGGCTTGCTCTATGGCCTCGTCGGAGAGGACAAAGTGTGGCCTACTTGCGTGGAATGCCAGATTGAAGAGGGCGACGTCGGAGATTTTTTCCTGGTAGGCGGTGTTCGTGGGATTCAGGCGGGGCACGGGGCTGGCTTATTTGGAGTAGGCATCAATCCAGTGACGGGATGGCCGCAGCCGCAGAGTGCGGGTGGACCAGGACGCACGGGCGGCCGCGGTACCGCGGGGACTCAATCGCCGCCTGAGCCTACAGGAGGCCGCTTGATCAAAGATGGCGATTTCGAGCTGCTCGATCAATGGAACACGGTGGAAGTGATTTGGCAGGGAGATAAGGCCGAGCACATTGTGAACGGAAGAACGGTGAACGTCGTCACCAACTTGCAACAACCCGATCCTCAGAATTCCGGTGCGTACATTCCGCTGGTTCGTGGAAAGATTGCGATCGAGATCGAATTTGCAGAGATATGGTATCGGCGAGTCGAGGTGAAGGCGCTCGTTTAGAGCGGCGTTTTCGTGGCTGGTTGCCGGGGCGGTTCGAATCGACGCAGATAGAGTGCAAGCGAGGAGCAATTCGGACGCGCCGGACTACAAGGCGAGTCGGCCGCTACAGGAGCCGGGCGCGTTGGCATCGGTAGTGAAGAATGCGTCGACGCGGGCAAGGATTTCCGTCGTGGTGGACGCGTGATGGACGGCTTGCCGGAGTTCGCCCCCATTGCGGATTCCATGCGTGAATAGAGTGGCGAACTGCTTCATTTTGCCGATCGCGTCCGGCATTTCCGCGGCAATCAGGCTCTGGAAATATTCGACGAGCAGCTTGTAACGGTCTTGCTCCGTCGGCTGGATGTACTCGCCGGTGGCGACATAATCGGCGATCTGGCGGAAGATCCACGGATTCGACGATGCTGCGCGACCGATCATTACCGCGTCGCATCCAGTTTCGGCGATCATGCGGAGGGCGTCTTGCGGCGTGCGAATATCGCCATTGCCGATCACGGGGATCCGCACGGACTCCTTCACGTCGCGAATCACGCTCCAATCGGCGCTGCCGGCGTAACCCTGCATGCGTGTGCGCGGGTGTACCGCGATGGCTTCGATACCGATACGTTCAGCCATGCGCGCTACATCCACGGCGACAATATTGTTTTCATCCCAACCGGAACGAATTTTAATCGTAAGAGGAATTTTTACCGCGTCGCGAATTGCACCGAGCAGCGTGTCGAGTTTGGGCAAATCGCGCAGTAACCCTGAGCCGCCGCACTTCACCACTTTTTTCACCGGACAGCCGAGATTGATATCGACCTGGTCGAAGCCAAGGGCTTCGGTGAGCGCTGCGGCGGATGCCATCACGGCAGGATCGGCGCCAAAAATCTGTGCGGCAATCGGATGCTCGTCCTGGTCGAAATAAAGATAGTGCAGCGTTCGCGCGGATTGGCGCGTGAGGCCTTCGGCGCTGGTGAACTCGGTCATGATAAGGCCGCAGGCGCCGAGGCCCCGAATCACGCGGCGGAAGACCGTGTCAGTGACGCCAGCCATTGGGGCAAGGATCGTGGCCGGACGGACGGGGACGTGGCGGATTTTGAGTTCCGTAGGGAACATGCTGAAATTTTAGCGCATTTGCTGGAAGAGGCGAAGCAGTGTCGCTTCGCGTCCTTCAGGATTAGGAATTGTTCGTGGAAAGAGCGTGGCCGTCGAGCTGGGCCTTTACGGCTTCTTTGGAGCCACCGAAGAAATTTTCGACGACTTGGCTCAGAGCCTGTGCACGTGCATCTTCGGCGCTTAGGTTGGCGCGATAGATATAGGCGCGGCCGGATTTGCGGCGCTCGACGATTCCTTTGCGCGCGAGGCGATCCATGATCGTCATGATCGTGGTGTAAGCGCGCGGGCGACGCTCGGCCAGGCGTTCGCGGATCTCGCGCACGGTGCCTTCGCCCATTGGCCAGAGCGTGTTCATGCAATCGAGCTCAAGAGGCGCGAGGTCGAGGACGGCCCGGCGAAGGGGCGCGTCGCTCATGCGTTCTTTACCGTAACTTCGATCTTCACAGCGGCGTTTCCGTTAGGCTGAGGCTCGGGTTTCTGCTCATGTGCGCCGGCCAGATATTGTTCGGTGCGGGCGAGCGCGCGACGCAGCGCGGGGTTCCTGTCTGTCCAGACGGCGCCGGTCGATTCCGCTGCTTCAATTGTGGCGCGCGCCGCGGCCATTTTCGAATCGAGATCGTCAAGAAAATGCAGCGCCAGCGCCTCGCGCGTTTGCGGAAGCACGGGCGAAGCGAATTCGAGCGAGCCGTGATGGCTAAGGATCATATGTTCCACGAGCACGGCGAGGGGCGTCGGGAAACCCGCGATTGCATCGATTCTTTTGCGAACAATCTGCGTGCCGATCGTGATATGCCCGAGCAATCGTCCTTCGGTGGAGTAGTCAATGCGGCGCGCGTAGCGAAGTTCCTCGGTTTTGCCGATATCGTGAAGGATCACGCCGGTGATGACGAGGTCGCGATCAAGTTCGGTGTAATGCGCGCAGAGCCCGTTTGCGAGTCCGAGCAGACTTACGACGTGTTCGAGCAGTCCGCCGATAAACGCATGGTGCATGGACATCGCTGCAGGCGCGCGTTTCAGGCGCGGCGCAATTTCAGTATCGTCAATAATGCCAACCAGTAACTTTTGCAGCCACGGATTCTTCACCGAAGCGACGGCGGCGTGCAAATCGGCGTAGAGTTTTTCGACGTCATACTTTGTATGCGGGAGAAAATCTCCCATCTCGTAATCGTGCTCGCGTGCGGGAACGATCTGCTCGATCGTGAGTTCCTTCTCGCCGTTATACGTCTTCACTCGCCCTCGGATGTGGATGACGTCATCACACTCGAATGTGGCAATGAGCGCGTCGAAGTTGTCCCACATTTTTGCGGAGATGGTGCCGGTTCGATCGCCGAGGGAAAGTTGCAGCCATGATTTGCCGGTGCGCGGCGACGTGCGAACCTCTTTTTCGTGGACCAGAAAGAGCGAAACTACAGCTTGCCCGTCGGCGAGATCACGCACGAAGCCGGTTTTCATCAGCCGCCGACCTTGGGTAACGGGAGTTTCTTTTTCGATTTTTTGTTTGGAATGTCAGGCGTCGGCGCGACTTCCTGAATCACAGTGGCGCCTGGGATCGCCGCCGTATCCGTATACCCAGGCTTCACCCAAACGTAGCTCTCTTCCCGAAGTTGCGCGAGATATTTGCGCATCTCGGGATCCATTTGCTGTTCGTATAGCTTGTTTTGGATTTCGTCGCGAACCACCTCAAGTGGCTGCTGGCCTGCTGCGTAGTGCTGATCGATATGCAGAATCATGTAGCCGGTCTTGGTCTGAATCGGTTCGGTAACCTGGCCCTTTTGCAGTGCGAAAACCGCGTCCTCAATCGGTTTCGCAAGGGAGCCATCTTTCTGATAAACGCCCAACTGACCGCCAGCGGGCGCCTGCGCGTCTTGCGAGTAGCGCTTGGCGAGCGTGGCGAAATCTTCGCCGTTTTCAGCGCGCGTGCGCAGGTCGTCCGCGCGCTTTTTAACAGCGTCCATATCGGCGCCGGTCTTACCGTCCGTGCTCAAAAAGATGTCGGAGAGAACAACTTCTTCAGGGCGGTTGAATTCGGACTTGTGCTCGTTGTAATACTTTTGCACGTCGTCAGGGCCGATGTTGACCTGTTGGCCCACTTCCTGCCGAATCACAGCCTGCGTGAGGGCGCGATTCGTTAGCTGCTGCTTGAAATCCTCCCAGGATTCGCCTTCCTGCTCGACAGCCTTCTGCAGATCGTCTATGGTGTCCAGTTTATTTTGCTTGCGGATCTCATCTTCCTGGTTTACCACGTCGGTTGTAACGTCAATGTTCATGTCCTTAGCACGCTGAATCAGCAATTGCTGGTCGATCATGCCGCGCAGCACGTTTTTTTCCGCCTCAGCGATAGCCGTTTGCAGTTGCTCGCCGTTACAGGCGCAGTCCTGCTGCGTTTCCTGTGGGATTGCCTTCATCGCTTTGTTGTAATCCGAAAGCGTAATGATTTCGTTGTTCACGCGGGCGATGATTTCTTCGATGACCGTGCCTTTAGCGTTGGTAGTCTGGGCCGCCAAAGGGACCAGGGAGAACGACAAAACGCCGGCACACACAACAGCCGTACCGACTCCGCGAATAACTTTTCCAATTTTCATGGCTTTCATTCTCACGAATCTTAACCCCGATTTCTTAGAAGTAGCAAGCGCACAAGCGCTGCGGGAAAATGCAGAATGTGCTAGCTCAGGGGCTGAAGCCCATGGTTAATGGGCAGCTCATGTCGGAGCCCTTCGTTATCTCAGGGCAGGCTGAAGCTCCGACCCCCTTAAAAAACGGCTGAGAACGCCGGACAGTCCTTACGATTGCAATTGCAGCAAAACATTCCTGACGGCACCCATTGCGCCGCCGTCAGAACCCTTGTATTTCATCCACAGAATACCCGTCGGATCGAGACGCAGATCGCGGCGCTTGCGAATCAGCTCGACCATGGATTCGGGGCCGAGCGGAGTATCGTCATAAAACTTCAACGCCACCTGATCGCCGCGCCGGTCGATTGACGCCACCAGCAGCTTCTCGGCCAGCCCCTTAAGCAGGGCGTAATCGAGCAGATTGTTCACCGCTGGCGGAGTCGGCCCAAAGCGGTCTTCCAGATCGCGTCGAACTTCGTCGCGTTCCGCTTCGGACGTAACCCCGGCGATACGTTTATAGATGCGAAGACGCAGATTTTCGTTTTCGATGTATTCCGGCGGAATACGGACTTCCTGGCCCAGATTGAGTGTGGCGCGGCGTTCGTCGCTGACCTTTTCGCCTTTCTTTTTGGCGACGGCGCGCTCCATCATCTGGCAATACATATCGAATCCAACCGATTCGATGTAGCCGTGCTGTTCGCGGCCCAGCAAATTACCCGCGCCGCGTAGTTCCAGATCGAGGGCCGCAATGCGGAAACCGGCGCCTAGATCGCTGAACTCTTTCAGTGCGGCGAGGCGCTGGCGTGCGATTCCGGTGAGCGTCACGCCCTGCGGCACGAGCAAATAGGCGTAGGCGCGCTGATTCGAACGGCCTACTCGCCCGCGAAGCTGGTACAGCTCGGAAAGACCCATGCGATCGGCGCGATTGATCAGGATGGTATTCGCGCGTGGGATGTCGAGGCCGTTTTCGACGATGGTCGTTGAGACGAGCACGTCCGCCTCGTCGCGCACGAACTTCATCATCACTTTTTCCAGCTCGGTCTCTTTCATTTTGCCGTGGCCGACCACGACGCGCGCTTTGGGCACAAGTTTCTGCACCATGGTGGCGATTGCGCCTATCGACTCCACACGATTGTGCACGAAGAAGACCTGCCCGCCGCGGCTGAGTTCTTCATTGATCGCGCGCTGGACGAGAGTTTCGCCGAAGGGCGCGACGTTGGTTTGGATTGCGAGGCGGTCTTTCGGCGGCGTTTCGATCAGGCTCATATCGCGCAAGCCAACGAGTGACATGTGGAGCGTGCGCGGGATCGGCGTGGCGGACATCGTCAGCACGTCCACGTTTTTGCGAAGTTCCTTGATGCGCTCTTTGTGAGCGACTCCAAACCGCTGTTCCTCATCGACGATCAGCAGGCCGAGATCGGCGAATTTCACATCTTTTGAGAGAATGCGGTGCGTGCCGATCACAATATCGACTTTACCTGCCTCGAGATCCTCGATCGCCTTCTTCTGTTCTTTTTCGGAGCGGAAGCGGCTGAGCATTTCGATGCGCACTGGGAAAGCGGCAAACCGGCGGCGGAACGTCTCGAAATGCTGGAAAGCCAGCACCGTGGTCGGGCCAAGAACGGCAACCTGCTTCGAATCGGCGACAGCTTTGAAGGCGGCGCGCATGGCCACTTCCGTCTTGCCGTAGCCCACGTCGCCGCAAATCAAGCGGTCCATCGGTAGCGAGGATTCCATGTCGCGCTTTACTTCGGCAATCGCGCGCAACTGGTCGGGTGTCTCTTCGAAATCGAACGCATCTTCAAATTCGCGCTGGAAATTTGAATCGGTTGAGAATGCGTGTCCCGTAGACGCTTTTCGCTCGGCGTATAGCTCCAGAAGCTTGTCGGCCATGTCATCAACCGACTTGCGAACGCGCGATTTGCGCGCTTCCCACACTGTGGTGCCGAGCTTATCGAGCGTTGGCGGAGCGCCGCCCAGCGATTGGTATTTCTGGATCAGATCGAGCCGCGCGAGTGGAACGTAGACTTTGGCGTCTTCCGCGTAGCGAAGCAGCATGAATTCGCCCGTCGCAGCCTCGCTGGTGATTTGGCGAAGGCCTTCGAATTGGCCGATGCCATGATCGGCGTGGACGACGTAGTCGCCCGGCTTTAGATCCGAGAAGTCGCTGAAGAAACTGGCGGTTTTTGGGCGCGAGCGCGGCCGCTGCGGCTGCGGAACAGTCTCGAAAAGATCGGCGTTGCCGTACAGCGCGAGCTTTGCATCGATGAACGCGACGCCCTGCGCCAGCGGCGCTTTCGTCAGCACGAGCGCCGGCGCGCCGATGCCGCTCGATGTTCCTTCTTCGGCCAGGCGCGTCACCGTGGTGTTCTCTTCGAGTTCGCCGACGCGATAGGGTACTTCGTATTCATGGCAGATATCGGCGAAGCGCTCGAGTTCGCCGGTGCTGGCGGCTGACGCGACGACCTGTTCGCCGGCACTCATGCGGTTGCGAATTTCCGTGATGAATGCCTGGACGTTGCCATGGTGCTTTGTCGTCGGCTGCGTTTGCAGAGCGCGCTGCGATTCGGAATCGTGCGCGAGGCCGAGGTGTTCGAATCCAAGCCGCGGAACCATTTGCCGTGCGAGTTGCCACTCTTCTTCGTCGAGGATGTAGCGATTCGGCGGCTCCGCGAGTGCATCTTCGACTTCGTCGAACGCCTCGGCAAGCTCACGGCGATATTTCTCGATGGCCTCTTCGAGCAGGGGAGGTTCGTCTTCGAGGACGACCGTTTCGGGTGCGAGATCGAGAAGGACGCCATTGCGCTGCTCGCGCGCCGTGGTCCGAAATTCCCAACCGGGATAGTAGCCGGCAGGTAGGTCCTCATCTTCGCGGCCGGAGCCATCCGACGAACCGGCAGCAACGCGCTGATGCTCGAGCACTTCCGCGCCGAGCACAAATTCGGAGAGGGGCAACAGCGTGGCGCGCTCAATCGGATTCGTGGACCGCTGCGTATTTGGGTCAAATGCCCGAATGGATTCGATCGTGTCGCCCAGCAATTCAACGCGAATCGGTTGCGGCGCTTCCGGCGAGAAAACATCAATGATTCCGCCGCGGACTGCATATTCTCCCGGCATCTCACACGTCGTCTTGCGTTCGTAACCTGCGCCTGCGAGAAAAGCCGTCATATCTTCATAAGGAATCGATTGATCGCGAGAGATAGCAAGCGCGAGGCGGCGATAGTATTCGCGAGATTTGAGCCGCCAGAGCGCCGTCTGAATCGGCGCGATCAGGAGATCGACTTCTCCTGACGCGAATCTCCACAGCGAAACGGCACGTTCTTCTGCGATTTCGGCATGCGGCGAGCGGCCTTCATAGGGAAGCACTTCATATGCGGGCAGATGCGCCACGCGGCGACCGGGCTTGTTCGTTAGCGCCCGATAAAACCAGCGCACCGGCGGGAGCAGGTCCTCGGCGCGTTGAGGCGATTCAACGAGCAAAATCGTGGGCCTGCCAAGCTCGGAACAGATCATGGGCGCGAGGAGCGCCTTGGCCGATTCCGTCAGGCCCGAAATGCCGCCGCCCGGACGGCCGCGACGCAGCGACTCCACCGCGTTATCGACCGCAGGACAGCGCGCCACACGCGAAAGAAGCTCGGAAACTAAAGGAAGGATCATTGCCTGGATTGTTGGATGCGATCGATCAGCTGTGCGGTTGAATATCCGGGCTCAAGCGGAATGCTAACCAAAGCCGGGCCGCTCGCGTCTGTCTTATCGTCTGAAGCTGTTTGCGTGCGCTTCGCTTCGAGAGCGCCGCCTCCTCGAACATAGATATCGGGCTGAAGGTGTTCGACCCAGGCATCCACCGGAAGATCGCGAAGCTCCGTCACGAAATCGACCGACGCCAGCGCTGCGAGAATTTCTGCACGTTCTTCCAGCGGAAAAGCGGGGCGAAGCGAGGCCGCTCGCGGCGAATCTTTGCCACGTTCCCTTTCTGCAGCGGCGCGTACAGCAGCATCATCTTCAACGGCAACTACGAGCACATCCCCAAGCGAGCGGGCTTGTTCCAACAAACGAATATGGCCAGGATGAAGTAAATCAAACGCACCCGCAGCGAGCACAAGACGCTTCGGCTCGCGCCGCCATTCCTGTCGCAGCTCGATCAGATATTCCGTTGAAACGATTTGCCCCACTCCGTCGTCCATTCCTATGTTGTAGCGGAAATGATGCGCATCCCAATTCTATCAGGCGATACTTTGCTTGAATACGCGAACAGCGTGTTGATATAGTGCGCCAATCATTGGCTCCGGCAGCGAGGGAGCCTAAAGGAGCGTTCTGATGAGCAATGGCATTACAAGAAGGGACTTTGGAAGATTTGCCGTAGCCGGTCTACCGCTGGCTGCGTTCGCGTTGTCGGGAAGAGACCTGTTTGCACAAAGTAAGCCGGATTCAAATTTCGATGGCGTTCATATTGGTGTGATCACTTATAGTTTTGCCGGAATGCAGGCGAGCGAAATCATTCCTTCGATGGTGAAGATCGGAATCAGCAATTGCGAATTGATGTCAAATCATGCGGAGTCGCTGGCTGGTGCTCCGTCCGCTGGCTTCGGCTTTGGCGGAGGTGGACGCGGACAGCAGGAGCCGCAAAAGCCCGGTCCCGATGGCTTACTACCGCGCTGCGAGAATATGCAGATGGTCGCGATTCCCGAAGGTGCGCCTCCGGAGGAGCCGGCAACGGGCAATGGCCGCGGACTTGGCGGTGGTCGAGGCGGGCGCCAGATGACGGACGAGCAACGGTCGCAGATGCAGGAAGCGCAGAAGAAGCTCGCCGATTGGCGCGCGTCGGCTACGCCGGAGACTTGGAAGGCCGTTCGCAAGCAGTTTGACGATGCCGGAATCGACCTCCGCATTCTCTGCTACAACATGGGTGCGACTACAACCAACGAAGACATCGATTACGCCTTCCGCATGGCGCGCGATCTGGGCGTTCAGGCGATTTCGTCAACCTCGACGGTACCCGTTGCCAAACGTGCGGCGTATTACGCGGACAAGTACAAAATCATGTGGGGCGGCCACGGACACGATGACATCACCGATCCGATCCAGTTCTCCACGCCGGCATCGTTTGAGTACATTATGACGTTCAGCCCGTATATCGGCGTGAACCTCGATATTGGCCACTTCACCGCGGCGGGATTCGATGCCGTGTCGTTCATCAAGCAGCACCACGCGCGCATCACGAATCTGCATCTGAAGGATCGCAAGAAGAGCAGCGATTTCCACGCGGTCCGAACGAACATCAGCGTCAACAACTATCCGTGGGGCCAGGGCGATACGCCGATCAAGCCCGTGTTGCAGTTGCTCAAGGCTGAGAAGTATCCATTCCCCGCGGACATTGAATACGAATACGAGTGCCGCGCCTCGGGCACGCCGGTGGAGGAAATCGCAAAGTGCCTCGCCTACGCAAAGAACGCGATTGAAGCCTGATCGCCGGCCGATCTACTTTGCATGCAAAGAGGGGCCGCACGCCGCGGCCCTCTTTTGTTAGCCGAATGCAGATGCTGCAATCACGCCGCGGAGTCGCATGAAGAGCTGGCGAGTATGGCTGGCGATTGCCGGAGCCATT
The DNA here is from genome assembly GCA_035279845.1 of Candidatus Acidiferrales bacterium. Taxonomy (GTDB): domain Bacteria; phylum Acidobacteriota; class Terriglobia; order Acidiferrales; family UBA7541; genus Palsa-295. The sequence continues at coordinate 25,144 of DATEGW010000243.1, forward strand.
CTACTGGCGCTCGGTGCACATTGGATTCGCGAAGGCGAATTGCCGCAGCGGGAGATTGTCCTCGAAGCCGGCAGTTGCCGCTTGCCTGTCACAGTTCTCAGCCCTCCATCGAATATCAAACCGGCGGGCTCCATCATAATTCTGCATGGACTCTCTGCGAATCGCCGGATCATGTTCTATCTCGGCCAGGACTTTGCCGGGCACGGCATTCGCGCATATTTACTCGACCTTCCCGGACACGGCGACAACACGCAGCCATTTTCCTTTGCGCATGCCGAGGACTGCGCAGCACAAGCGGTAGCGACCCTTATCCGCGACGATTCGCTCGACCCCGCGAAGACGATCCTGCTTGGTCATTCGATGGGCGGCGAAATCGCCGTTCGCATGGCAGACAAAATTCCACTCGCGGCCACGATCGCAATTTCGCCTGCGCCAATGGTCATGCCTCGC
>DATEGW010000244.1:0-16452 GCA_035279845.1 Candidatus Acidiferrales bacterium
GAGGCAAACGATGAAGAAGACGGCGACGTAAAAGAAGTACCGGTGGACATTTTGCAGGATGAAAGGAAACTTACGCTCGCCTGAATAATGCTTGCGCCCCTCGCCCACTGCGCAGGCCGGCGGATCGAGAAAGTAAGAACGGTAATACGCTTTGCGGTAATAGTAGCAGGTAAGGCGGAAGCCGAGCGGCCCGCCCATGATCAATATTGCAGGAGAAAACGGCCACCAGTGGTGTTCTGGATCGATCAGCGGGGAATAAAACGGCGAGAGGTACGGAGCCGTCCAGTAAAAGTCACCCGCCAGACAGCGCCACGTGGCGTAAACGGCAAAAGCGGTAAAGACGATTGCAAAAGGCAGGATGTCTACCCACCACGCATCCTGACGCAGAGTGCTACCGAAGCGGCTGACTGGAGCCGCGGATGTATCCCCCATCGCTCCCTCTTAGTGCAGACTTCATAGCTTATTCCGACTGGAAATTTTTGCAATGAAATTCTGCGCGAGCAGCGAGCCCGATCCGATCGATTTCACTTATTCGATGCAAAGAATTCCTGATCGACTCAGTTTGTCTGCGAGCTGCAGTGTTACGACTTTGCGGAACTAACGGGGAGGCTGTTACGGCGGCGAAGTTCGCGAATCAACGCGCTGTGGTCGAGGTCGCCATCTCCGTGCGCGACCATCTCTTCGAACAATGAATCCACCAGGTTTACGACCGGCAGCGAAAGCCCCAGGGATTTCGCGAGAGCTACGGCGGTATGCGAATCTTTCAACTGCCACTTGGCTGGGCCGCCGGGCTGGAAGTTGTTTTCGATCATGCGCCTTCCGTGCTGCTGCAAAATCGTCGAGTCGGCAAACCCGCCAGTGAGAGCTTCGCGAAGCTTGGCGAGATCGGCTCCGCCGCGCTCGGCAAGAAGGAATGCTTCCGAAACGGTGGCAATGGTAGAGGCGACAATCATTTGATTAGCGATTTTTGCCAGCTCGCCGCTCCCCACCGGCCCGATCAATACGGGCCGTCCCATCACAGACAGCAAGCCGCGCGCCGCTTCGAAATCGCCCTGCGCGCCGCCAACCATGATCGCGAGCCGCGCTTCCAGTGCGCCACGCTGTCCGCCGGAGACCGGCGCGTCGAGGTATCGCACGCCATACTCGGCGCATCTGCGCGCTTCCGCCACAGCCGTTTCGACGGGAATCGAACTCATTACGATGACGATCGACTCGCGCCGCATCGCTGCGACGACGCCTTCATCAAACAAAACCTGGTCGCACGTGGGACCGTCGCTGAGCATACAGATGAGAAATGCCACATCGCGTGCGGCCGCGCCGGCATTGGGACATGCTTCGGCACCGGCATCGATCAATTTGAGAAGTTTCGCCGGCGAACGATTCCATACTTTGACGCGGTAGCCCGCCTTCACAAGGTGAAGCGCCATGGGTTCGCCCATAATGCCGGTGCCGATGAAGCCGATTGCACGGTCATCCATTCGTCGTTTCCGCCACTTCCGCTTGTCGCTTGGGCAGGAGCAGAGCTCCAATGCCGCCAAGGGCGACAAATGCCGCCATGATTAGGAATCCTATGGTGTAATTCCCTTCCTTAGCGTAGAAGAACTGAGTTATCGAAGGCCCCGAAACGCCGCTCAGATTGCCGATTGAATTGATTAACGCAATTCCTGCGGCAGCCTCCAGTCCGGAGAGTACCCTCTGCGGGATTGCCCAAAACACGTTAATAGCGCAATAACCGCCCACGGCAAGCAGTACAAATCCGACGATAATCACGATGGGATTATTAATCAGCAGCGCGACGGCTAATCCCACCGCGGCAAGCAGCGCAGCCGCCGCTGTATGTTTCCGCCGCTCCTGCATTCGATCCGAGCGACGCGTCCAAAAGAGCATCACAACCGCCGCAACCGCGTAGGGAATCGCTGTGATCAGGCCGTTTGAGATCAGGCTGATATTCATTCCAAAAGTGCGCCGAAAAGACTGCAAGACGCTCGGGAAAATATAATTCATCGAGTTCGAGCCGCTCGTAATGCCAAAATAGATAAGCGCCAATCCCAAGACCGTCGGATTCTTCAGCGCGCGCCAGACCTGCTGCCCCTTAGTCAATTCAGGTCCTTGCGACCGGCGATTCTCGCGCTCTTCAGCGGCCAAAGTTTTCACCAGCCAGTCGCGCTCATCGTCCGGAAGCCACCGAGCCTTCGCAGGTGTATCCGTCAGGTAAAAAAGGCACGCAATACCCAAAACGATTGCCGGCAAACCTTCGCAAACATACATGAGGCGCCAACCGGGCACGCCGATGTGAGCGCCCAACTCCATCAGCCCAGTGCTCAGCGGCGCTCCGATCGCTTGTGAGATAGGCACACCCAAGTAGAATGTCGCGATGGTTCGTGCGAGATAACGGCGCGGAATCCAGATTGAGAGAACGAAAATAATGCCGGGGAAGAAGCCTGCCTCTGCGAGTCCCAACAACACGCGCAGCACAATAAACTGCCTCGGCGTCTGCAGAAAACCCATTCCGGCGGCGATAACACCCCACGTAGCCATGATTCCCGCAATCCACACGCGGCAACCAAACTTGTGCAAACCAATGTTGCTCGGTATCTCCGCGATGAAATACCCGAAGAAGAATACGCCGGCGCCGAATCCGAAAAGAGCGTCGCTGATCCCGATATCGGCATTCATCCGCAGCGCGGCGAAGCTTACATTCGTTCGATCGAGGAAATTGACCAGGTAAAGAAGTCCGAGAAACGGAACGACGTGCCGGACGACGTGTCGCACCGTCCGGCGCTCGATTTCGCTGTCAGTCACAGACAACGCTGCAATCTGTTCGGACATTTTCCGTGCCCTCTCTTTTGCAGATTCTCGCCGCGTCTGTTACTGCAACCACCACTTCGTTACGTGCTCGTCTTCGACATGCGCGCGCACGATCTCGTCGAAGCTCTGGTCTATTTTGAAACCGAGAGCCGTGGCGCGAGCCGCTTCCACTCTGGTCGGCCAGTTATCGATAATGCGCTGGATCGCTGCATCGGGCTCCCAGCGAATCAACTGAACAGCAGACGGTCCTGCGATTCGCCCCAGAGCCGCCACCATTTCGTTCACACTCAGCGTGAGCCCCGGCAGCGGAATCGTTCGCTCCGCGCCGATTGTTTCGTCTGCAAGGTACATTGCGCGAATCATAGCTTCTACAATGCGGCGCGGCGAGGAAATATACACCGGCGTCTCTGGGCGCACGGGACACACTGCGGCTTGTCGCGAAAGGGGCTCGCGAATAATCGAGCTCACGAACGTCGAAGCTGCCTTGTTCGGCTTCCCCGGACGAACGGTGACCGTCGGCAGACGCAGGCTTCGCCCATCCACAAAGCCTTTTCGCGTGTAATCTGCCACAAGCAATTCACCGATCGCCTTCTGCGTTCCATAAGAAGTCTTCGGCGTGAGATCGGTGCGATCGGTAACAATATTCGGGAGGTCGCCGCCAAATACCGCAAAGCTGCTCGCATTCACGATGCGCGTCCGCGTTCCTTTTGCGCGCAACGCCGCGAGCACGTTCAACATCCCCTGTAAGTTCACCCTCATGCCGAGATCGAAATTTGCTTCCGCATCGCTGCTCACTACGGCTGCGAGGTGCCAAACAATGTCAGCTCTCTCGACAATGCGCGCCACGGTTTGCGCATCGCCGATGTCGCCAACGGTCACCTCGACGCGCGCGTCGCTCCATTTGCGATCGCCCGCAAACGCATCGAACAGCGTGATCCTGTCGATGCTCTTCGCCGCCGTCCCCTCGAACGGAAACTCGTCGATCCGCAAGAGTTCAGTCGCAAGTTGCTTCCCGATGAATCCGGTCCCGCCGGTAATCAGAATGTGCACCGCTGCCTTGACCTCCCGAGCATTCCCGCCGTCTCCTGCGGCAATACAGGAATTCAAACCCGCCTAGTGTGGTCCGAGAGAACGCGGAAAACAAGCAATGAGATTTAAGTTTCGCAGCGCGGGAAGAGCAGTCTAAGAAACGGCTTGCACGGTGGAAGGAAGAAAGCGGAATGGAGAATACCTATCGGCAGCGACGGGCAATTCTGTCTGCGTGATCCACGCTTTCACAAGCTGCGCGGTGATGGGTGCCAGAAGAATCCCATTGCGAAAATGTCCAGTGGCAACGATAACGCCTTCCAGATCGACGGGGCCGAGAATCGGCAGGTCGTCCGGCGTTCCCGGCCGCAGCCCGCACCACGATTCCACAATTTCCGCGTCGGCAAGATCGGGCACCAACTCAATCGCCGTCTTGCGAATCTGTTGCAGCCCCTCGGTCGTCGTGTGCTTATCGAAACCGGCGTCTTCGAGCGTGCTCCCGGCCACGATCCACCCGTTGCCGCGCGGCACCAAATATCCTCGGGACGAACGCACCGCGCGAGCGAGCCTCGTATCGCGCGGTAAAAGAGCAATCATTTGCCCTCGCACAGGCCGCGTCGGCAGAAACGGCGCGATCCTCTGCCCGCCATGCGAATCGGGCGTAAATATCTCGCGCGAAAAACAGCCGGCGGCAACTACAACATGACTCACGGCGATCCGTTCATTTCCCGCAATCACTGCACAGCATCGTCCCTGTTGAATGGTGATGGATTGCACTGGCGCGTTTCCATAGATCTCAACGCCTAGCGCTCGAGCGGCGTCAATCGCGGCTTCCATCAAGGCACGCGGTTCGACCACAGCCTCGTCCGAAAAATACGCAGCGGCCCGGGTTGTTGACGCAATCACGGACTCTCGCCGTCTCGCCTCTGTGGCGGAAATTGCCTCCACCTCCAGACCGAGGCGTCGGCAAAGCACCACATATCGATCGCGCTCCTGTGGCGCGTCTGCTCCGAAAAAAAGCTCCATCGCACCTTCATGCACATAGTTTGCACGTTTTTGCGAAGCGGCTTCGATGGAAGATATAAATTGAGGGTAAAGACGCAGGCTTGCACGTGCGAGCGCCACAAGCGGCTCGTCTCCCGGCAGGTGCGGAGCCGGCGAGAGCATCCCTGCGGCAGCCCATGACGCTTCACGGCCTGGCTCTCGCCGATCGAAAACGGCCACCTGCAAACCGGCTTCAGTCAACGCCAGCGCGCAGGAAATCCCGATAATGCCGCCGCCGATGATCGCCGCGTCGAAAGTCTTCATCGCTAGCAGTTTACCAAGCCTATCCCAAACAAACTCCGCGGAATTATCGTGTCGGCTTCAAATGTCGCTTCGTATCTGCCCCCATTGCCCCCCTCGCTGCGCATGCTTCACGGTGGTTGCTTGCCCGTTAGTAGAAACCACGTCGCAGTTAGGCGGGCATTCTCCGTCTACGACTTGTGTTCGTGGCACATTGAAACTCTGCGCGTATCCAAGTATCCTATTCAGGTCCTTCCGCATCAGCGCGCCCGTAGCTCAGTTGGATAGAGCGTCTGGCTACGAACCAGAAGGTCGGGAGTTCGACTCTCTCCGGGCGCGCCACTTTTTCTTCTATGTTCTTCGCTTACGTGCTTCGCAATAAAGCCCCTGGCCGACATTAGTCAAGTTGACGCCAGGCCCTTTGTAACCATTCGGGTGTTCGACCGTAACTGTGTAGCGAATCAATAATGAAGGACATCGAGAGCCTTTACGAACGCCACGCCGGTGACGTCCGCCGGTTTGCGCTGTATTTGTGCGCCGATGTGGCGATGGCGGATGAAATCACCTCGGATACGTTTGCGCGTGCGTGGATGGCAGCTGGCCGCATTCGCCAGCCGACCGTGAAGAGCTATCTTTTCACCATCGCACGGAACGTTCATACGGACTTGCTACGGCGGGCTGCGCGCCACAGTCAGCTTGATGAGAACATGCCCGATACCCGGATCAGCACGCAGACGCAAATGGAGCAGACCGCGGAAGTCCGGGCGGTGCTTGCGGCATTGCAGCAACTGCCGGAGCTAGACCGTACACTGCTGCTGATGCGCGCGCTCGACGAAATGCCATACGAAGAAATCGCGGAATCGTTGGGAATCACGGTAGTCACAGCGAAGGTAAAGGTTCATCGCGCAAGATTGAAACTGATGCAAACCAGACAGGCGTGGCGGGATATGGCTCCCGCCCCAGGAGCAAAACCATGAACATCACACGGGAAGTGGTCACGGATTTGTTGCCAATTTATTTTTCCGGCGAGGCTAGCGGGGATACTAAGGTGCTGGTTGAAGATTATTTTCGTCACGACCCCGATTTCGAGCGCGTTGCGCGCGCTGCCGCGAAGCCGCTCGAAACCCTGCGGGCCGCCGCACCGATCGCGGCCGGCGCGGAAAAGGAGAAACGCGACCTTGAAAGGATCTTTTTGGGATTGCGGCGGCGCCAATGGTTGTTTGGCCTCGCTCTCTTCTTGACGCTCGTCCCGCTGTCGTACTACCTCACGGGCGCGCTGACGGTTCGCGATGCCGTTTGGGACGCGGCGTTTGACTGGAGTCTGGCAGCGGCACTCTGGTTCGTTTATTTCGCGCGCCTTTCCCGGCGTGCGGCCTCATTGATGTGTGCGGTCTCATTTACCCTGATCCCTATTCCCTTTGTCTTGCAGTTCATTTTCACCAAAGCGCCGGCGCTGAGAGGTAATGCCGCGGAGGCAACAATCATCTGGATTGCGGGGGCGTTCGTCTGGATGGGGTACTTCAGGCAGCGCCATCGTTAACATCCGTCTCCACATGAGGGTTAAGGCGCTACGTGCAGATGCCTTCCGGGTACGCCGCTCTTCAAAGGCTTCGCCTCGCGCGCTGCCTTATCTTCGCGCATACGTATGAACCGCGGATGCCGCAGGTGACGCGCAAACTCCGAGTATCCGACCTCTACAACGAGTTTTGGCTTAAGCCAGGCGCAGTCCTTCATCCCCTCGACGGTTAATCCGACGCCCCATCGCCCGCTCGATACTTCCGGCAAATTCGCGAACGGGCATTTATCGGTTTCGAGTCCTCTAAACTTGCTCGCTGTCCTCATTCGGAGACGCGGGGTGAATCCGTTTCGCACCTTTCCCACGAAGATCAATTTGCCGGCATCATCGTACCGGCCGATGCAGAGTGAATCGAACACGTACGTTCCGCGGACATATCCACCAACCACGAACTCATCGCTTTTGCCGATCTTGAATTTCAGCCACGAATCCGAACGCGCTCGAGCGTCGTATGTGCCGTCAAGCCGCTTCGCGACAATTCCTTCAAGGCTGTTCTCGCGAACCGCGCGGATCAGATCGTCCGCCGACGTCTCAATGATCGGCGATAGCCGAATCGGATCGCGCAAAGGCTTCAACGCGTCTTCGAGCAGCGAACGGCGTTCTGAAAGCGGCAGCTTCGTGGTGTCTCGACCGCGATAAGCGATCAGATCGAACGCGTAAAAGTAGATCGGCTTGGAAGGCATCCAGTTTTGCAGGTCATTGAAGCTCGGTCGGCCGCTTGCATCGACGGCCACGACTTCCCCATCGACGATCGTATCGTCGGCCAGAGCATCAAACGCCGCGATTAAGGTCGGATACTTCAGGCGATTCCCGCGTCGCGAGAAAATGTCCACGCGGCCGTCTCGCTTGATGGCAAGCCCGCGGTAGCCGTCAAGCTTGATCTCGTACACCCACTGCGGCCCTTCAGGAACTTTGCCCGTAGCCGTCGCCAGCATCGGCGGCGTGAACGCAATCCGCGCGCGCGGCAGCGCCGCCAGCACAGATTTCGATGTTCGGCGTTCTCGTGCCATCAGCGATTAGTGATCGGTCTTTCCATTCAGGTAAAGCGGCAAATCGGCGAGGGTATCGAGCATCAGGTCGGGCGGATCGGCGCGCATGCCTTCAAGACCAAGCCCGTAGGAGACGCCGCAGGACCATATGCCCGCGTTTCGCGCCGTACGGACATCAACAGCGGAGTCACCGACCATCATGGCCTCGTTTGTGGAGATGCCTACATCGCGCAAAAGCGTCTGAACGCCGACAGGATCGGGCTTTTTGCAACTGAAGCTATTGCCTCCGTAAACGAACCGGAAGTAACGCGCCGCGTCGAGGCCTTTGAGAATTTCTTCGCTGAAGCGGACGGGCTTGTTCGTCAGCACGGCCATGCTGCGGCTGCCTAACGCATCCAGAGCCTCGCGCACGCCGGGATATAGGACAGTGTTGTCGAGCATGTGCGTCCGATAGTAAGCGAGAAAAAATTCTTGTGCGTCCGCCACTTTTTCTTCGGAGGCGCCTGGCCCCAACGCACGATGCACGAGCGCGGCCACGCCATTGCCAACGTAGCTTTCGATGACCTCGTGCGGGAGCGGCACCTGACCGAGATGTTCGAGAGTTGCGTTGACGGAATAAACGAGGTCGAGGCGGGAATCGATCAGTGTTCCATCAAGATCGAAAATGAGAAGACGGATGCCGGAAAACTCTGCGCGGAGCGACTCTGCCCTTATAGATGTTTGGTTGACCATGATTTTTAATAATTTTATTTTAGCCTAGAGAGCGCAAAAACAAATGAGCGGAAGAGGAACGCGGCAGAACTGGCGCTTCAGAAATTTCAAAAAGAAAAGGGCCGGACGAGAACGCCCGGCCCTGAACTTAAATCGCGAATCTACGTTACATCAGCTTTTGGCAATATCTGCTACGTGGATCGTCTTGGTCTTGGCGTCGAGTGTGCCCGTAACCTTGACTTTTTCGCCGGCAAATTCTTCCGGCTTCTTCTGGTCATCCAACTGGTAAACGGCCTTCGTGGCGGTGTTATACAGTACGAATTTCCCGCCCGCCTTTACACAGGCAAGCGTGCACTCCTTGGCGCCACCCATGGCAGGATTGTGCGCCCCGGACTTTGCGCAGTTGCTGTCCATGATCTCTCCGGTAAAGGACCGTGACTTAGCCTGCTGTGCGGCGACGGCTCCCCCCACGAACATTGCAACAGTCGCTACACAAATTGCGAGTTTCTTCAGCATGTAAATTCCCTCCGTGTCATTTGTGCATTTACTGCGCTCGCGGACGCCCCGACTCAGTTTCCAGCGAGGATGATGTTTCAATTCTCTGTAAGATACGGCTATGGCAGAAACCAATAACCGCTCCGTGGTTCACCGGCTGGGTGACGGTGCCGAAGAGGCGGGTTCCGGCTCCGGGGTATTATGCAGCAAATCGAGGACGGCGCGGTAGATTTTCGCACGGAGGTCATACCGCTCGCTGGCCCGGGTGATGTACCGAACGGACACCGAAACTCCGGTGCCAGCAGGACGAACGCTCATGGCTGGCCGCGCGGAGAAGGACTTTTTCACGTAATACGGCGCCACGCGATTCCATTCGGCTTCCGCGACTCGCATATTTTCGGCCGTCTCGCCGGAAACGATCTTTTGAATGCCTTCGGCCTTGACGTAGGGGTCCGTCCCAGTGACTTGCACCTCGATTTCGTCCCACATCCACTGCCCCGCCGTCGAAAAATTGAAGAAATGGCCGCGAATGGCGTAATTGTTCATGAAAGAGACGCGTCGACCAGTAGGGTGGCCCGCATCCGCGCCGCTGCCCATTTCCAGCAGCACGGTATGAAACACACTGATATCGACTACTTCCCCGCTGACTCCATCAATCTCCACCCAGTCTCCCGGCCGAATCCCGTTTCGCCCCATCAAGACGAACCAGCCAAAGAACGCGAGAATGAAATCCTGCATGACGACCGTGACGCCCGCTGTGATCAAAGCGAGCATTGTGCCCAGGTTCGTCGGTGTGCCAAACACGACAAGCAAAATAGTCACGAAGGCAGCCGCTTGAATGACGAACAGCGTCATGCCACGGAACGTGTGCATCTGCCGACGCTCAAGCGCCACGCGCGAAAAGACTCGCTGAACAGCCAGATTCACGATCCAAGCCGCCATTGCAATCAGCAGTATCCATACAATCGACACCAGAAGATCGTGGATGAAGGCCTTCTGGCGCGTTTGTACGAAAGCCGACCAGCTCCCGTAGGTCGCGGCCAATTGCTGTTCTGTAGCGACGCGCTTCGAGATCGCTGCCGCTTCCTTCTGATCGTCGCTCATGCGCTGAAGCGCGGCCATGCCATCGGGCGACGAGCCGGCAGCCCGTTTCTGCTCTTGTTCGCTGACTTGCAGCATTGCATCGTGAGTATCAGAAAGGTTCGCGGCCCGCGCTAGCGCATCTTGCTGTGCTTGATCCAACTGCTGCTTCTTCGCGCGAAGCGAGGAAAGCGCTCGCCATTCGGCCACGGCGTTTTGTGATGCGTTACTCTCCGGCGAGCCCGCGTTCGATGCAAGGTCCGCCTGCTTCTCTGCATGAGCCTCCGAAGCATTGTGCTCATCGAGAAGCTGCTGAATGATTGCCTGCTTATCCGCTCCGGAGCGAATCAACTGCTGCTGCAAATCGCGAACCTCGTCCTGATCGAGCGAGAGCTGCGTTTGCACAATGGCCAGCGCCGACTGAATTCTGTCCTTTTCGGCGGCCGAAGCCGTCGCCAACTGCGCCGTAAGTCCTGTAACCACGGCCTGGTCTGCTGCAGCAGTCTCCTGCGCCGTTTTTAAGTCCGCTGACACCTTCTTCATTTCGGCGCTAAGCGGCACCGGATGGTTTTCGGCATCCAGGGTGGCGATAGAGAAGGCGAGGTCGACGGAATAGTCCGCTAGCCGGACGGCTTCCTGGGCATAGTCGCGTTCGCGCCTTGTGACGGCAAGCGGCGCCAGCGTCTGCGCATTGTCCAGCACCGTTGTATCCACGAGGGCTGAACTGCGCCGCGACTGCTGAGATTCACGGAAACGGCGGCGATAATTGACCCAGTCGCGCGTAAAAAAAGACGCTGCCAACGCCGCCAGGGTCAGCAGAGACAGTACTAACAGAGTGAGTTTCTCGTATCGTCGCATCGCTCAGAGGACGCCTATGTGAGAATTTTAATATGGCGGGGCAAAAGACCAAGCAGAATTATTGCCAGTCTTGCCGCTACTGCATCTCTGATTACAAGTCCATTGGCAGCGAATTCTTCCCCGTAATCAAGCGGGCCGAGCGCCCCCATGTGATGTAAAGCCAGGCCCATTGCACCGCCACGAGCAAGCGGTTCTGAAATTCCACGATGTTGAGCAGGTGCACAAAAATCCAAATCAGCCACGCAGGTAGCCCAGAAAGGCCAATCCAATTCAGATCCGCAATGGCTTTCGCGCGACCGATGACAGCGAGATTACCTTTGTCAAAATAATGAAATGGCGCGATCTTGTGCCCTTCAAGGCGCGCGCGGATAGCCTTGGCAACATACTTCCCCTGCTGGATCGCCGGCTGAGCCACTCCAGGCAGCGGCTTCCCGGTTTGATGGATGAAATTCGAGAGATCGCCAATCACGAAGATTTCGGGATGGCCGGGTACCGTCATATCGGATTCGACCATAACGCGGCCAGCTCGATCAAGGGGAACGCCTGCGTCGGCAGCCATTAGCCTGCCGAGCGGCGATGCCAGCACTCCCGCCGCCCAAAGAACAGTCCGCGTGGAAATCGTGTCGGTGCGATCGCCCTCGCGGACAGTTACCGCGTCTTGCCCTATGTTTGTTACCATCGCGCCGGTCCGCACCGTCACTTTCAGGCGTTGCAACATTTTCTTCGCGGCAGCAGATAGTTTGGGCGGATATGCTGGCAAAACGCGATCCGTGCCTTCGATCAAAACGATGTGCGCACTGGCGGGATCGATGCGCCGAAAATCGTAGCGCAGGCTGTCCGCAGCGATTTCGGCTAATGCACCGGCCAATTCCGCGCCGGTCGGTCCGGCCCCGACAATCGCGAACGTGAGCCAGGCGCGCGTCCTCTCAGGATCCGTCTCGCGCTCGGCAGCCTCGAAGGCAAGCAGAATCCGGCCGCGCATGTCCGTGGCGTCCTCAACCGTCTTCAATCCGGGCGCATATTGCTCCCACTCATCGTGTCCAAAATACTGGTGGCTCGATCCGGTAGCAACGATAAGCGTGTCGTAATCGAGCGACCCATCGCTCAAGATCACGCGCTTATTTGCCACATCGATCCGCGTGGCTTCGGCAAGTAGAACTCGTGCATTATTTTGCTTTCGCAACACATTGCGGAGCGGCGAAGCGATATTTGCAGGAGAAAGCGTCCCTGTAGCGACCTGATAGAGTAGCGGCTGGAAAAGATGATAGTTGCAACGGTCAACGAGCGTGACATCGACCGGTGCGCCCTTCAGCTTAAGCGCGGCGCCGAGCCCGCCAAACCCTCCGCCCAGGATTACGACACGATGAGCGTTCGCCATGCCGGTCGCCTCCGAATGAGGAGATTCAACTGTGCCTTCAATTCTCGGATGCTAGGCGTGGAGGGTCGGATGCAGCGTTTCTGCCGCGGCAAATTATTTTTCGCGGCGCGATTTCTTCGCTGCTTCCTGGGGACGTTCGAAACGATAGCCCAACCAAGGCTCGGTGATAATGTAACGCGGCTCGGCCGGATCGGGCTCTACCTTCTTTCTCAACTGATTGATGAAGACACGCAAATACTCCGTCTCGTTCCCGTAATCGGGTCCCCAAACTGCCTGCAGAAGACGGCGATGCGGAATCGCCTTGCCCTGATTCGCCACGAGATGGCGTAACAGATCAAATTCCTTCGGCGTAAGGCGAACGCTATTTCCGCGCACCAGCACGGTACGCTTCGAAAAATCAATCTTCAAATCGGGCGTTTCAAATGTCGGCAACGTCTCGCCTGGCGATGTACGCCTAAGAGCGGCGCGGATGCGCGCCATCAGCTCATCGGAGCCGAACGGCTTTACCACGTAATCGTCGGCGCCGGCGTCCAGCGCCTGCACTTTGTCAGCCTCAGCGTTGCGAACCGTGAGCATGATGATCGGTACGTCGCTGGAGGCGCGAATTTCGCGGCAGGTGTCGAGGCCGGAAATTCCGGGCAAATTTACGTCGAGCAAAACAAGGTCTGCGCGTTCGCGCCGGATTGTGTCGAGAGCTTCTTCCCCACTCTTCGCTTCCAGAATTGTGTAACCCTGTGCGCTCAAGGTGGTGCGAAGGACACGGCGAATCTGCGGCTCATCGTCAACGGCGAGTATTGTGGCGGCGATCATGCAGCGGAAGCCTTGGAGCGATGCGCGGGCAATGTAAACGTAAAGACGGATCCCTGTCCCAACTGGCTGGTCAAGCCGATCGAGCCGCCGTGCGCCTCTACAATTGCTTTTGCGATTGGAAGACCCATGCCCGTTCCCTCGACAGCATATCGCTGATCTCTGCCGCGGTAAAACTTTTGGAAGATGAGCGCCTGTTCGAGGCTGTCGATGCCGGGGCCGCGGTCGGCCACGCTGAAAGCCACAAAATCCCCGCTGCGTTCGGCCGTAATTATGATGGGTTGCCCCAGCGGCGAATAACGGTTCGCATTGTCGATGAGATGTATGAGCGCCTCTCTCGCGCGCGCCACATCGGCCAGGACGAGCGGCAGGCCGGGCTGCACGCGGACTTCCATCTGACGGCGACCGAGATTGTTCTTGCATTGTTCAAGCGCGGCGGCGATCACATCATTCACATCCCTAGGTTCGGCGCGAAGTTCGACTTCGCCTGCGTCGAGACTTGCCATCTCGCCCGCCTCGCCAACCAGGCGATTAAGCCGGTCGCTTTCTTCGTTGATGATGGTAAGCAGCTCATGCTTCTGTTCCTCATTCAATGAATGCTGCGAAAGCAGGTTAGTTACCGAAGCTTTGATCGAAGTGAGCGGCGTGCGCAGCGCGTGTGTCACAGCGTCGAGCAGTGCTGTCCGTAATTGCTCGCCTTCGCGAGCGGCTTCGGTCTGTCCGAGTTGCTCAACGGCGCGGGCACGCTCCATTGCTATGGCGATAAGGGTGGCGATCGCTTCGAGCGTTTCGCGGGATACCGGCGCTCCTGAAATTCCGAGGCTGCCGATCGGCCTGATCCCCATGCGGATAGCGATGAAACACAGACCGTTTCCGGCATCGAAAAGGGGCTCGTCGCGGGTCATCATGCTCTTCAGATTTTCTTTTTCCAGCAGCGGAATCGCCGGACCGGAACGATAGACCTTCTCTTTCTCCGCCAGGTAGATCGCCGCGCCGCCCACTTCAAACGAATCGACAATCTGCGCCGGAATGCGGTTAACCAATTGCATTACATTTCCCGATTCGAGAAGGCTGCGGCTGAAGCTATATAGCTTTTCGATTTCGCGGCGCCGCGCGGACGCCGCGCTAGCCTGTAACCTCGCGCGATTGGCAAGCTGGCTGGCGAGCACTGCCACAATGAGGAAGGCAATCAGCGCAATCCAATTTTGCGGATCGGCCACCGTGAGTCTTCCCGTCGGTGGCAGAAAGTAAAAATTGAAGAGGATCATCGCGATGATCGACATGACCGCCGAAACGGCGATACCCCACAGCGTCGAAATCACGAGAATCACGAGCAGATACGTGAGCGCTACGGTCGTGGCATTCACAACGAGTAATCTGTGATAGATACCCGTGACAGCAAGAATCAGCAGGAGTGCCGCTGCGAACTGGAGCATCCGGGCAAGAAGCGATGCGCGCACCGTGCCATTCTATCCCACCCTTTGCCTTTCCCGGCTTACCAGACGAAAATACTGCCATGCCGAAAACCCCCGAAGAGTGGCTGGCTGCGGCACAGCCGCCGGAGAAGACTAAAGGTGTCCTGAAGCTATTTCTCGGCTACGCTCCTGGCGTCGGAAAGACATTCGCGATGCTCAGCGAAGCAATTCGCCGGACCAGCCGAGGCGAAGATGTGGTCATCGGTATCGTCGAGAGCCACGGGCGCAAAGGCACGTCCGAACTTGCCGACCAACTCGAGGTCGTTCCGCGCAAAGAATTGGACTACAAGGGCACGATCTTCGAGGAAATGGACATCGATGCGATTCTGGCGCGGCATCCGAGCGTCGCTTTGGTTGATGAGCTTGCGCACACGAACATCGCCGGAAGCAAGCATCGGAAGCGCTACGAAGATGTGCTTGAACTCCTCGATGCAAATATCGACGTGATTTCAACGGTAAACATACAACACATCGAAAGCGTCGCGCCTACAGTGCAAGCAATTACGGGCGTGACTGTGCGCGAGACGGTACCGGACTGGGTGCTCCGGCTAGCGGGTGAAACCGTCATGGTCGACCTCACTCCCGAGGCCCTGCACAACCGCATGCGCCGGGGCGATATCTATCATCGCGAGAAAATTGAACAATCGCTGCGCAATTTTTTTCGCACGGGCAACCTCATCGCGTTGCGCGAACTCGCTCTCCGCCAAGTGGCCGAGCAAGTGGACCGCAGCCTCTCGAACTACCTGGAAGAAAAAGATATTCAGCAAAACTGGGGTGTGCGGGAGAGGCTCGCCGTCTGTATCAGTGCAAATCCGCGAGCGCAATATCTGGTGGCGCGCGCCGCACGCATGGCTCGACGCATGGACGCGGAGCTTTATGCTCTCCACGTCGAAGCCAATGGACAGATGACGGCAAATGAAGAGAAGTCGCTCGAAGCGAACATGCGGTTTGCCGAGAGCCTCGGAGCGAAGACGGTTCGCGTGAAAAGCAAAAGTGTCGCGTCCGGCGCGGCGATGTTTGTCCGCGACAAGAAGGTGACACAGGTGATTTTTGGCCGCTCGGCCACGGACGGCTGGCGAAGCCTACTTTATATGAATGCAATCAATCGGTTTTTATCGGATGCGCCGGCGGTCGACGTCCATATCGTCACGCAGGACTCAACAGATTAGGTTTTTGCTCCGATGCTGGAATCGGCGCGGCCGGAGCGGTCGATCTGCTCCTGGACGTGTTTCCGGAATTCGGCGGGACGCGCGATCTTCCGAAATGGATCGGGTGTTCCGCCGGTTCCATGAATGACAACGGTTCCATAGCCTAAGATCCGGCCCCAGAGCGGCTCATCAATCCCGATGCTCTCCACGTTCGGCAGCATGATCTCGAGCGAGCGCCGATCCGCCATTCCCGTCTTGATAATCACACGGCGGTTCGTGACGGCCATCTCGGTCGCCTTGCGCTTCATTACGGCATAAAGACAATAGACAATCGCGCTCGCAACCAGAAGCGTCCCAAGCTCAATTTTCCCTACGAAGTGGCCGACCACAAAGATTGCGATCCCGCCCCCAAGTACCACAGCTACTGCAATGAAGGGCCAAAAGAGAACCGTCCAGTGCACGCCCGTTTGGAAAATCAGCTTTTCGCCATCAATAAGGTTCTTTTCCACATAGCTCATCGGCAAGTCCCCATGACGCCTCATCGCAGAGCGATCGGAAGCTCTTTTTGAGTTCGCCGAATATACTGCCACGATTTTCGAAGCTGCGGCCGTCATTCGCGTCTTGACGTGCCGAACATTGCCACTGAGCGCCATGACCAACATCCTGCCGCTCCGCAATAGGGATGCCTAGGCACATGGTAACCCCCTGAGTCGTTGAGGTGGTAATCGAGCAAGAGGGGTGGGAGCAAGCAAATCTGCAGTGGGGAGCGAGGCGCGAGGCGTTCGATGATTTGCCAAGGACTCTGATTTTCCTTGTG
>DATEGW010000245.1:0-3419 GCA_035279845.1 Candidatus Acidiferrales bacterium
AGGCGCATCGCCAGTTGGCTCTGCGTCAGGCGCAGGAATCCATTGTCCTGCTGAAGAACGACAATAATATGCTTCCGCTCGACAAATCGAAAATCAAGACCGTGGCCGTGATCGGGCCGTTTGCGGATTTTGCGCAGACCGGACCGAATTATACCGGCCAGTATTCGAAATTCGTCAAGCCGATTGATGGCATCAAGAATAAAGTCGGCTCGGGCGTGAAAGTTCTTTACGCACGCGGCAGCGGAATTCTCGAGTCGGACGATCCGAAGGCCAGCGACGAGCAGGCAGCTGCGATTGCGAAGCAGGCGGATGTAGCGATTCTCTTTATAGGGAGCAATGAAGTCTTGGAACGCGAAGGCATCGATCGTCTGAACGTGGGGCTTCCCCCTGTGCAGGCGCAGTTGGTGCGGGCCGTTGTGGCAGCGAACCCGAAGACGGTGGTTGTGCTGCTGAATGGCGGTCCGGTGGCCTTAGCGATGGGCGGATTCGGCCGCGGCGGCGCCGCTGCGGGACGAGGCGGGCGCGGCGGGGCACCCGAGATCCCCGCCGTGCTTGACATGTTCTGGGCCGGTGAAGAAGGCGGTACAGCCGTTGCCGACGTTCTCTTTGGCGACTATAACCCCGGTGGAAAAATGCCCTATACGGTTTATACGGGCACGCAAGGCCTGCCGCCCATGACCGATTACAACATCACGGACGGCTTCACCTATATGTACTACGACGGCCGGCCGGAATTCGCCTTCGGACACGGCCTGAGTTACACCACGTTCGACTACTCCAACCTGCATCTTTCGGCAAATCAGGTCCCGAGCAACGGCACCGTCACGGCCAGCGTCGATGTGCGCAACAGCGGCCAACGTGCCGGAGATGAAGTTGTGCAGCTCTACGTGCACGACGACGTGACGAGCATAAAGCGGCCGAAAGAGCAGTTACAGGGGTTCCAACGGATCAGCCTGAAGCCGGGAGAATCGAAAACCGTCACATTCACAATTCCCATTCAGCAGCTCTCGTATTGGGATTCGCAGAGGAGCACGTTCGCGGTGCAGCCCGGAACCTTTAATTTCATGGTGGGCGGTGCTTCGGACGACATTCGCCAGAAAGCGGACATCCAGGTTACGAGCGCGGGCGAATGGCCGCCGAGCGATTTGACCACGGCGGAGGCGTTGAAATATTAAGGGGCGTTGCGTTGCGGCGAATGGGTGCAAGCTAGGCGTGAGAGCCGGGTCCCGACTATACTGGACAAGCGAGAGGTTCTTTTTTTGAAGCAAAGAGTTCCTCTCGCTTCCAGAACGTGCTCTCCGATAATCGTCTAAATTTGCTGCAAGGCCGAGGGTAAAGATGTCATCTGTAGCACCATCACTCCCTGTAAACAAGGAATCAAAAGAGGATGTCACCGTACGGCTGCTTACCGCATTTAAGTGGCTGATTTCCGAAGGAACGCTCAGTAGCGGCGCCCGGTTGCCGGCGGAACGCGACCTGGCAGAGCAATTTCAGGTGAGCCGGTCGTCCCTGCGGCAGGCGCTCAAGGTGCTGGAGATCATGGGCGTGATTTCGCAGCGAGTGGGCGATGGCACGTACATCACCAACGGCGACAGTTCGGTTCTCGCCGAATCGCTCGAGTTTCTGATTTTGTTGAATGGTATCTCGTTCGACGAAGTGATGGAGGCCCGCATTATCGTTGAGCCGGAGCTTGCGGCGCTAGCGGCAAGTCGCGCGACTCCCAAGGACCATGCGGCCTTGCGGCATGAAATGAAGGCCATGAAGACAAGCACTGGCCGCGATCCCATCAGCAAGCATGATTTGGAATTTCACAAGATCATTTTTGATGCTGCGGGCAGCAGGGTGTGCAGCATGCTTTTCACAGTAATTCATCAGTCCCTGAATAAGTTGATTGAGATGACTTCGCAGCTTGTGTCCGTGGAACACACGATGCTTTTTCATCAGCGCATCTACTCTGCGATCGTGGAAGGAAGTCCCGCCGAAGCGCGCAGGCGAATGACGGAGCACTTGCTCGACGTAAAAAACCTCCTTTCGCGCGCCAAACACCAACAACAGACCACGCGCGTTCAGCATCGGATATCCCAATTGGCAATCCAGCCGCCGCGCACGCGGACTCGGAAACGCTAGAGCATATTGATGAAGCTACGCTGGCGTATTGCATTCCTGATTGGAGTCGCAATCGCGATCAGCTATCTGGACCGCCAGACAGTTTCGGTGGCGATCGCGGCGATCCAGCGCGAAATTCCCATCTCCAACGCGCAATTTTCCACGCTTCAGGCGCTCTTCCTTGTCGCGTATGCGGCCATGTATGTAGGCGGCGGGCGCTTGCTCGATGCGCTGGGCACGAGGCGCGGCTTCGTCCTCATTATGGTGTGGTGGTCGCTTGCGTGCGCTGCTCACGGATTAGCCACCGGATTTTTCACGCTGGCTCTGTGCCGTTTCATGCTGGGCATCGGCGAAGGTGGAGGGTTTCCGGCCGCCACGAAAGCGGTGGCCGAATGGTTTCCCACGCAGGAGCGCTCCATGGCGATGGGAATCATCAACGGTGGAACCGCGATTGGCGCCGTTGCCGCTCCTCCGCTCATTGCGTTTATTATTTTGTTTGCCGGATGGCGCTGGGTATTTTTCGCCGTCGGCGCGGTAGGACTTATCTGGACGCTTTGGTGGTCCCGCGAATATTTTCTCCCCGCAACGCATCCGAAACTTACCAAGAGCGAGCGAGAAGAAATTCACGAAGTGTTTTCGCAGGAGAATGAAACCGGACCCTCGGTCTCGTGGTTCAGCCTTTTTTCGTTTGTCGAGGTCTGGGGGCTTGTGATCGCGAAATTCCTGAGCGATGCAGCCTGGTATTTCTATCTTTTTTGGCTGCCGAAGTATCTTTATGACGTTCGCGGTTTTGATGTGAAGAAAGTTGGCTACTACGCGTGGATCCCGTACGCAGCGGCGGGCGTCGGATGCATCGTCGGCGGTTGGTTTTCCGGATGGCTTATCAAGCGGGGTAAGTCGCTCGATTTCGCCCGGAAAATGGCGCTTGGCGCAAGTGCTGCGGTGATGCCCTTGATTCTCGTTGTGCCGCACGTGGGAGTGCAATGGGCAATCGTGGTTTTCAGCATCGCGTTCTTCGGGCAGCAGTCGTGGTCGACCTTGGTCATGATTGTGCCCACGGATTTGTTCCCGAAGCGCATCGTAGCTTCGGTCGCCGGCCTCGTTGGATTTGGCGGAGCCATCGGAGGAGTCATCTTCAATTTGGTGGTTGGCTATCTTTTGACGAATGGCTTCGGCTACGCGACCGTCTTCGGAATCGTCAGCATGTTCCACGTTGCGGCGTTTTGCCTTATTCTTGTCACGGTTCGCCGTGTGCGGCCTCTGATCGCCTCGCACAAAGAAATGTCGTTGACTCAGGCATGACATTTGCGTTG
>DATEGW010000246.1:0-2225 GCA_035279845.1 Candidatus Acidiferrales bacterium
GCAGGAACAAGCGTCGCTGCGCTATCCGAAGGATTGAAAGAATACCGGGCAGGCCAAACCGGTTTGTTGCGGCTTACGTGGGACAATGGCGATCGAACGGTTCTGGTGAATCCTGAACTAGGCGGCGTCACATTGGGTTGGAATCTCGGGCACACGGCGTTGGACGAACTTTTCGCCGCGATTGAGGGCACCGCATTTCATACGCGTGTAATTCTTGAACGCATGGAGCAAAACGGCGTGCCGATTCGGCGAGTGATCAACGGTGGAGGGATTCCGCAGCGCAACGATGTTTTGAATCGCGTCTATGCAAATGTGCTGAACAAGCCAGTGTTGGTTCCGCAATCGGATGTGACCAGTCTGGGCTCCGCGATTTTTGCGGCGCTCGCGGCCGGAGCTTACAAGACCATTGAGGACGCGCAAGGTGCACTTTGTCCTTCGCATCGCGTCGTCGAACCCGATCCTAAAGCCGCGCGAGTGTACGATGAGCTGTGCGCGCACTATCGCGAATTATATTTCGCGTTCGGAACGCCCGAGGCACCCGCGGCATCTGTGGGCCGCGTCTTGCCGGCGCTTCGTCACATCGCCGCTGCAGCACGAGGCGCCGCATGAAATTGATCGAACTCCGTAAAGAAGTGCTGGAAGCCAATCTCGAGTTGGTACGGCGCGGCCTCGTTCTCTACACGTTCGGCAATGCCAGCGGAATATCGCGGCAAGATGGTTTGGTCGCGATCAAGCCGAGCGGCGTGCCATACGAATCCATGAAGCCCGAGGATCTCGTCGTCGTCGATCTAGACGGCAAGATCGTTGAGGGTTCTCTGCGTCCGTCGTCGGATGTGGAGACGCATCTGCTTCTTTACAAGGCTTTCAAGAATATCGGCGGAATCGCACACACGCATTCGCGTTACGCAACCGCTTGGGCGCAGGCGCAACGCGAGATTCCGTGCTTCGGCACCACGCACGCCGACTATTTCCACGGCTCGATTCCAGTGACGAAGCCGCTTATGCCGTCGGAAATCCGTTCCGCGTACGAAGCCAACACCGGCAAAGCAATCATTCGGCGTTTTGCGAAGCTCGATCCGCTGCATTTCCCCGGCGCTCTCGTGGCAGGGCACGCGCCATTCTGCTGGGGCAAGAATCCATCGGATGCCGCGCATCACGCCGTCATCGTGGAAGAAATTGCCGCAATGGCTTTTGTTACCATCACGGCGAATCCGCGCCAGCGCGCGATCGCCAAGCATCTTCTCGACAAACACTTCTTCCGCAAGCACGGGCCGAGCGCGACCTACGGCCAGAAGTAGTCACGATAGCGTCTCAATAGCTCAATCGGTCAAGTTTCCGCGCGGAAGCAAAACTCTTTTCAGGCGAGCGTCCCGCCGGAACGAGTGAATTCGGTAGTTCAACTACTGTGGGTTATTGCGCTCTGCCCTTGTTCTGAAGGGCCTCAAGGCGCGCGCGAGCCTGCGCCATCCCGGGAGCCCGCTGCAGGGCGTTAACGTAAGCGCTGGACGCTGCTGCGGGATCACCTTTTGCTTCTAATGCCTGCCCCAAATAGAAATATGCATCAGGAGTCGGAGCGATCTCGACGGCCAACGCAAAGTCTTTCGCGGCTCCGTCATAATTCCAGGTTTCGAGTTCGATCTTGCCGCGCAAGATGTAATTGTTTTGCTGACTTGGGTTTGACGCGATTGCTTTATCGATTTCGGCGAGCGCAAGACCGTACATTTTGGAGGCCTGATCGAGCACCGCAAGGTTGTGGTAGGCATGCTCCGCCTCAAGAGGATCAGAAAACAATGAGATCGCCAGTTCGTATTCGCGATGTGCTTTGGCGGACTGACCCTCCAATTGGTTGGCCACTCCGAGGTTATAGTGTGCCGTTGCGAAGTCCGGAATTAAGCGCACGGCCGCTTCAAAGTGAGGCTTTGCCAGGCGCGGCTCTCTTTGCTCCATGAATGCCGCCCCCAAGTTGTTTTCCGCGATCCCGTTGTTCTTAGTGACGGCGATTGCATGCTCAAAAAGCGTGCGGCTGTTCCTCCAATAGCCGATCTGTTTTTCAGTCACGCACACGTACGGCAAGATCGCGACGACAAAGACGGCCAGCACGGTGCGATCAGCGATTCTGATTCGGCTCGCGTATTCGCCGAAAGCCCAAATGACGGCGATGAAAATCCCTATCAGAGGAATGTAAGCGTAACGGTCCGCCATCCCCTGCCGGCCAGACTGCACGA
>DATEGW010000247.1:0-12467 GCA_035279845.1 Candidatus Acidiferrales bacterium
TTTCGCGTGGCATACACCCGTCTGAAATGGAAACTGGAACGCTGAGCGAATCAAGTTCTGAAAAGTTCAGACGCTCATCACGCGCTCGATCCGCGCATCCATTTCGCTCGTCCCATCTGCGGCAATCGCCTGCGACGTGACGTGTATATTCCCGTGCTCATCGTGCTTCATTGATGCCCAGGTGGCGCCGCGACTCAATTCGACCAGGGCAGAGAGTTTCTCATTCGACGGCGAATCGCGTTCTTGCGCTTTTTGCGATCCGCTTTGCCCGCTCATGTACATCGATGCCTGGCGGACAATCACGACTGGCGCTTTCAGGTCTCCACTCCCGACGAGGCGATTGACCCCGACGCCAAGTTGCACGCGCCGCTCGGTGCTTAGCGGATAAGCCCGGGCTGGCAGACCCTGGTGCCGAAGGCGCCGTTGCAAAGTGCGAATCCAGCGGCTAAGCGGCTCGTCATCGGGGGAAAGCTCGACAAGCAGGCGGTCTATGCGCTGAATATCCGTGTATTCTCCGGAAAGCGCGACGCAGTGGATGGAGCCGGACCCTTCGTTGGAAGAGAACGGCCTGAGAATGATTGAGCCCATCTCCTGAAGGGATCGCATGGCATCCTGCAACGCGTTGGGCGCCACGCTGTCCTGACTTTCTGCAGGGATAAGCAGGTCGGGCACGACACCTCGGCTCGCCATCTCAGGAATCACATCTGCGGGCGCCCCTAACAGACCGACGGAGGCGGCTTCATGCTTGCGCACCGCGTTCTTCAGGATGCGCAACGCCTCATTCAGACTATTCACCATCACATCGCAATAGCCTGTCTTCACGCAGCGCTTGATGCGTTCGGAATCCGGCTCGAGGCCGAGAAAGGCCGCGCCGTTCATCGTTGCTGCCAGTGGCAACGCCGCGTGCGATCCGCTCATGCTGGAACCGGCGATGAATTTACCTGCCATATCGCCGCCAAAATGTTGTTGTTTTGCCGCGGCAAAAATCGCGTATGTGTCAGGCAAAAAAAACTGCGGTCCAATGTACGTCCAACTCGCCGCCGGGTCAGAGTCGAGAATCAATGCACGAGGCGAATCCTGGCTCGTGTGAGTGACACCGGTTGCGTTTCCCTGTTGCACTAGCAAAGTAGCGTCGCTCGCGAGGCCACGTAAAGAATCGGCTAACGCGTGAAACGCGCGCCAGTCAAATGCTACCGGGCCCAACTCGCGTGATGCGAGCAATGTTTCAGCGTGCTCCGCGACGTCTAGATCGACACTGTTCATGAGCATCCGTAGCGCAGCTTCCTGCTGCCAACCCTTGCAAGAAATGGCAGCGCCTCGGGGTGCGCGAACGGGCATGTATACGTCGCCGGGCAAACCCACGGCGCTTTCCTTCGGATTCTGCTGCATTCGAACATCTTAGGGAGGCAGGCTTAGGCGAGCAAGAGGCAAGAGGCGGTGCGGAGTTGACACCGCCTCTTGGGCAAAGCGCGCAGTTTCACTTCATCGATCCAACAGGATCGTCACTTCATCGGTCCGACGGGGATCATCGCGTGTTCATAGGGCGTGCCCGCCCACATCATGTATGGTTTCGCAGGGTCGGGATCCTTCGCCTCTGTATATCCGAGAGTCTTCGCCGACGTTCCCGTGATCATGATGTGAGGTCCGGTTACGATCCAATGATTCGTCGCAGTTTTCCCGGTCGCATAAGGGTCCGTATTGCTCGCGCCGTTGTCGCCCTGCAGCATGTAAGACATGCCCACCTTATCGGTTGGCGCAGTGTGTGACATCATGGCGTGAAAAAACTGCATGCTGTTCGCATCGCTGCACATCCGATCTTTGACGATGATCATGCAAGTGAATCCGTTTTTCCCAGGGCGAAGCGTCTTCATGTTCCCTTTGTCGTCCATACGAACGACGGTTGCTTCCTTTGCGATGCTCTCTGGAGCCGCGGAAAGGGCCTGCGCAATATATTCGGAGTCTGAAGAATTCTTCTGTTGAGCCAGTGCCATTCCCAACATCGCGAGGACTAAAGCCGACGCCATACAAAACGAACAGCGATAGCGCATGTCTCCTCCTTGAGTTTGTCACCAGGGTAAGGTCCGGAATGCAAGTGGGCAAATTGTACAACGGCGTGCTGCCTTGTCAAGGCACGCAACTGTTATGTATTTCGCAGCGTTACATTGCGAGGCGCGCAGGCTTACGTTAAAGTGGCGAGCATGGCGGCAGGAGCGGGCGCAGGCGCAAAGTATCCTCCACTGACAAAATGCTTTCTGGACGCCGTGGATAAATTCGCAAATCCGCGCGCGCAAATCTATCGGGTTCCAGGCGAGAGCGGCGCTGCCGCATGGCATCCGATCACGGCAAGCGAAATGCTTCACCGCGTGGCAGGTCTTTCGAAGAGTCTGCTGGCGTTGGGCATTCAACCTGGCGATCGTATCGCGCTTTTCGCGCCGAATTGCCCCGAGTGGCACATCGCGGACTTCGCGATCCAGGGTTCGGGGGCAATCGTCGTCCCCATCTATTTTAACGAGTCGCCCGACCGCATCGCGTATATCCTGAATGACTCAGTGGCGCGGATCGTCTTTACTTACGGCGAGGCACAGGCGCGCAAGATGGATGAGTTGCGCATGCGTGCCGCTGCCATAGAAAACGTCATTTGTGTTGCGCCGCCTGGCGATCTTCGTCATCCCGTCCACGACTACAATTCTCTGATCGCGGCCGCTGGAGATGCTGAGATTGCGGAATATCGCGAGCAAGCCGCGAGAATCGCGCCCGAACAGCTTGCCACGATCATCTACACGTCTGGTACGACCGGCGAGCCGAAGGGCGTGATGCTCACGCATTCGAATCTCAGCTCCAATGCCATCGATTCCTTTTCCGGGCAGGAATTCTTCCCTGATGACGTTGCGCTTTCGTTGCTGCCACTCGCGCATGTCTATGAGCGAGTGAACGACTATGGCTCGATATTCCATGGCGTGGCGCTTGCCTATGTGGAACATCTCGATATGGTTGCGCAGGCGCTCTTGGAAGTTCGCCCGACGATTGCAGCGGCCGTCCCGCGCTTTTACGAAAAGATCTACGCGGGAATCATCGAGAAAGGGCACCGCGAGACGGGTTGGAAGCGCAGGGTGTTCGATTGGGCGCTGCGGGTTGCCCGTAAATCTGTGCCGTGGCGCGCGTATGGCGGGCACGTTAGTACAGGCGTTTACGTGCAGTGGCTGATTGCCAATGCGATTGTCTACAAGAAGATTCGCGAGGGGATCGGCGGCAGAATTCGTTTATTCATTTCCGGAGGTGCGCCGATCAGTGCCGAGCTGGTCGAATTTTTCTGGTCGATAGGCATTCCGATTTACCAGGGATACGGCCTTACTGAAACCTCGCCCGTCGTCGCGGTAAACACGATGAAGGCGAATAAGGTTGGTACGGTGGGGCGACCGATTCCTCACGTGGATGTGAAAATCGCGGCGGACGGGGAAATTCTCGTGAAAGGGCTTTGCGTGATGGAAGGGTATTACCGCAAGCCGGAAGCTACGCGCGAAGTGCTCACGGCTGACGGCTGGTTCTCGACCGGGGATATTGGCAAGCTCGATGAGGATGGCTACCTCATCATTACCGATCGCAAGAAGGAACTGCTGAAGACGGCGGGAGGCAAGTTCATCGCGCCTGCGCCCATCGAAAATGTGCTGAAGACGTCGCCCTATATTCTGAACGCGATCGTCGTCGGAGATCGCCGGAAATTCGCTTCCGTGTTGATTGTGCCAAATGCAGAGGCCATTGCGGCCACCGCGGAGGCATCCGGGCGCGCAAACTTTTCGCGCGACCAGATCGCGTCTGACCCGTGGGTGCACGGCTTAATTGAAAAGGAAATCGAGCGCTTGATGGCGCCTTTCGCGCAGTACGAAAAGCCGAAACGGTTTGCGCTCATCCCGAGGGATTTTACATACGCTGCCGGAGAACTCACCTATACGCTGAAGCTGAAGCGGCGCGTGATCGAAGAAGAGTATAAGGACGCAATTGCCCGCCTGTATGCCGATGTTGAAGAGCCGCACCCGCTACCGCAGGCCTGATCCGGAGTACAATAGTCTGAAGAATTTCGGAGAAAATCCATGACGGATCAGCTTGTTATTGCGGGACGTGCGTTCAGCTCACGTCTAATCGTTGGGACCGGGAAGTATCGGAGCTTTCAAGAGATGGCGCGTGCGCACGCCGCGTCAGGCGCGGACATGGTCACGGTTGCGGTGCGACGCGTGAATCTTACGGACCGCTCGAAAGAATCGCTGCTCGATTACATCGATCGCGAAAAGATCTTTATATTGCCCAATACCGCCGGTTGCTATTCGGCAGATGAAGCGGTGCGCGCGGCGCGTCTTGGCCGCGAAGTTGGTCTCTCCGATTGGGTGAAGCTCGAAGTGATCGGCGACGAGCAGACACTTTTTCCCGACACGGAACAGCTGATCAGTGCGACGAAGACACTCGTCAAAGAAGGATTCACGGTGCTGCCGTATACGAGCGATGATCTGATCGTCGCCCGGAAGCTCGTGGATGCGGGAGCAGCGGCCGTGATGCCGCTGGGCGCGCCCATCGGCTCGGGCATGGGCATCCAGAACCTTGCGAGCTTGCGCATTTTGCGCGAGCGCATTACGGAAGTGCCGTTGATCGTCGATGCGGGGGTTGGCACGGCCTCCGATGCGGCAATCGCGATGGAATTAGGCGCGGATGGCGTTCTCATGAATACGGCCATTGCGGGGGCGCAAGACGCTGTGCTGATGGCCGAAGCTATGCGCGCTGCGGTAGAGGCTGGGCGCAAGGCGTTTCTCGCCGGGCGCATCGAGAAGAAGCTTTACGCAACGGCTTCTAGTCCGCTCTCGGGAGTGGTTCGCTAGCGTATTCGGTATTCGTTCGCGCAGCGAGCCGGAGACCGCGTTTTCTCATCGAAATAGCAGGTGCCAAAGAATATCCACTGACGCGTGCATCAGCACGCCTGGAACCAGTGATTTTGTCTTCATCCACGCGCGCCCATAGAAAAATCCTGCGATCGAGGCAAGCAGCACGTATTTCCAATTCGGAAACGGCGCATGCAAAATATGCGAGAGACCGAAGATTATCGACGCGACGACCAAGCCGGTCCACTCATTCTTGAAGCTTCGCGACAGGAGGTTCTGCAAAATTCCGCGAAATAGAAATTCCTCTGGCCACGCGGTAAAGAAGAGAATTCCGACTATCACAAGCGGCTGAAGACGATGGATCGAAGGCGCGTAAGTGATGAAGTGAATTTTCAGTCCCAGCGGGATTGCGATCGCGGCGAAGACCAGAAAATTAAAGCCGAAATTGAAGCCGAAACCGTGGCGCCATTCGATGGCATAGCCAGTGTCATCCAATCGCCGCACCAAGACGAACGCTGTCACGCCCGTCGCAAGAGCCAGAACAATCGAAAGAACGTGCGTTAGCGGCGGCGGGTACGGAAAAACCCAATACATCCATTGCGCCCACACCGGCAGCCACAAGCAGGCGACAGCCGCATAGTCCTGCCAGGCGCCCGCGGACCTTCGAGAACTGCTGCCAACCAGCAGCACCGGCACGAGCACATAGGCAACACCGCCAAGCGCTGTCTTCCAATTTCCGGCTACGAGCAGGCAGTAGCCAAGCACCGCGGCCAGCGGATACAGCACTGCGAGCGGCGCGGCGCTCCCCAGCGTGCTTTCAACACGCGCGAGCACGGCAGGCACTGCCAGGAAGAGTTCGAAGGCAAACAGGGCCGCCGCGACGACCACCGCGAGCGCATATCGCCGTCCGCCGTATCCCATGTAGCTACCGGCGAACCCGGCCGCCATCACGATCAGGGCCCAAACGGCGAACGTCACCGCGATCCCGATCCTGCGCGAATTTGTGCTGGGCGCCATTGGTGACGATTCTACTGGACCTTTCGCAACTATCGGTAAGAACTTGATTTGCGCGGCAGGCTCGGCGATTCTGATCTTCAAGATGGCGACATCAAACTCAGCCGCAAACAGAATCGACTATCTCGATTGGCTTCGCGGGTTTGCCGTAGCCGGGATGTTCGAGGTGCACTGCTACGACGCGTGGTTGGGGGGAGCGGCGCGCCATTCGTCCTTTTTCGGCTGGACCCAGTTCAGCGGCACGCTTCCTGCGCCCCTGTTTCTCTTCATTTCGGGAATCACGTTTGCGCTGATCACGAAAAGCATGCGACGCAAAGGCGTTGAGCCAAACAAGGTTGCCGCGCGGACGATCCGCCGCGGCGCTGAAATTCTCGGTTTGGGCTTACTTTTTCGCGTGCAGGAATTCGTGCTGGGTCAGCCCGCTGCGCCCGTTAGCGACCTGGGCCGCGTGGATGTGCTGAACGTGATCGGCATCACGATTATGGGGATGGGAGTCCTTTGCTGGCTCGTGCGGCGTCCGCTTGCGGCTGCCGTGGCGGCAATGGGAGTGGCCGCGGCCGTCTCGATGCTCACTCCGCCTCTATGGAATAGCTGGCGCCCCGATTGGCTGCCCTGGTATCTGGAGTCTTACATTAACGGCGTTCACAACCTTGCCGTCCCGCAGCCCTGGCTTTTCCCTATATTCCCCTGGGCTGCATTCGGATTCGCAGGTCTTGCCGTTGGATTTTTTGTTTTCAGCGAATGGGCGGGCAGACACCGTTCGCAGTCGCTGGCACTCGTTGGAGCTGTGGGCATAGCAGCGTTCTTTGTCGCAGAGTGGTTCGACTCGCTGCCAGTGCATCTCTATGCCGTCTACGACTATTGGCACAGCAGCCCTGAGTTTTTCCTGGCTCGCGTCGGAGTTGTAATGGGCATTAGCGCAGCCGCTTATGCCTGGTGCTGCTGGGGGCTCGGAAGCGTCGGCTTCAGTCCGTTTCAACAGCTTGGGCGCACTTCGCTGCTGGTTTATTGGGTGCACATCGAGTTTGTCTACGGGCGTTTCACGATTCTCACGAAGCAGGCTCAATCGATTTGGACGGCTACGCTCGGCCTTCTCGTAATTTTCGCGGGCATGCTGTTGCTTTCCATCGCGCGAACGAAAGCTAAGGGCCACGGCCGCGAGATCCTTACGTGGATAAGACGCTTGCCGCAGGTCGCAACAGGTGATTAAGCGCTGTCCGCTGCCTCCCATGAGACAATAGACAGCGACGGTCCCGGACGAATGTTGCGCAAATATCGAAAGTTTCTCCTGCTGCTGCTCGGCGTCGTCGCGCTCGCGTTTTTTCTCTACAAGTTCCGCAATTCCATTTCGCTCCAGGGCTTTCACTGGTCGGATGTTGTCGCTTCCATTCGCCAGGCCAGTTTGCCTCTCCTGCTGCTTTCAATCGCGACAATCTTCGCGTGCTATGCCGTCCGTTCACTTCGCTGGGTGCGTTTTTCGCGGTCGATGGGCAAATCAAATTTCTGGCGCGTCTACGCAGCTACGCTCATGGGCTTTTCTTGCGTCTTCCTGCTCGGGCGCGCCGGCGAACCGGTGCGTCCCGTGCTGATCGCGCGCAAGGAATCTCTTTCAATGCCGGGCATGTTCGGTGTCTATTTTCTGGAACGTATTTTCGATATTGCTGCCACAGTCGTTCTTGCCGGGCTCGCGCTCCTGCTTTTTCAAAAGCAAGGCCCGGTTGACGCGCAGGAGAGCCATCTCATAACTATCGCGCGCTCCACAGGAGTTGCACTTTTCGTCGGTCTTATCGCGGTGATCATTTTCCTGGTCTATTTTCGCTTTCATGGCGGCGAATGGGTCTCTCGGCGCCTTAAACATCCGGCGTGGCGGAGGGGGTTCCGCGCTCGACTCGCTTCGCTCCTCGAAGGGTTCAGCGATGGCCTGCAAGCGGTCCGTACCTGGGGCGACCTCGCCGTATTAGTCGGCTACTCGGCTGTGCACTGGTCGCTGGTTGTTGTCGTTTACCTGTGTGTTGAGCGTGCGTTCGGAGGCGCCCTTGCCGCAATTTCGGTCGCCGGCACAATTCTCGTCCTCGCCTTTACGCTGGTAGGCTCAGCCGTTCAGCTTCCCGCCATGGGGGGCGGGACTCAAGTCGCAACATTTGCGGTTCTAACGATCGTTTTTGACATTTCCAACGGGCCCGCCGCGGCGGTTGCAATCTGCATATGGCTGATCAGTTTCGCGTCTTGCTGCTTCGTCGGGATTCCATTATTGTTTCGCGAAGGTCTATCCATGAGCGATTTGCGCCGCATCACTCGTAAAGAGGAACGCGAAAGCGAAGCCGATCTTCTGGCCGAAGCCGGGCGCGCCGCCCACGTCGAGGACTCTCCTCGATGAAATGTCCGTTTTGCCAGCATCTCGAAGATAAAGTCGTCGATTCGCGCGAAGCCCGCACGGGCGATCTCGTCCGCCGCCGCCGCGAATGCCTGAAATGCAATCGCCGCTTCACCACATACGAGCGCATCGACGAAATTCCGTACATGGTGATCAAGAAAGACGGCCGCCGCGAGAAATTCGACCGCCAGAAAATTCTTCAGGGATTGCTGAAAGCCTGCGAAAAACGGCCTGTTCCGGTAGGCAAACTTGAATCTATCGTCGACGAAGCCGAAGCCTTCGTGAGCGAAACGACGGAACGCGAACGCACGACCACCGAAATCGGCGAACTCCTGATGAATCGCCTGAAGAAGCTCGACAAAGTCGCCTACGTCCGCTTCGCGTCGGTCTACTTGGATTTCAAGGACGTGAAAGAGTTTATGGATGAGCTAAAGGGGCTACTGAAAGACCGCGCAAAGAAATAGCCGTGGATAATCGGCAAATTGCAGTTTAGGGTTCGACGCACACCTCGATCGCATTGCCATCAAGGTCGTAGAATTGAAAAAGGCGATTCCCGCCAGAATCGGTCGTAATCGAGTCTGTAGCTATCCCTTGGGACGCGAACCATTCGCGCGCTTTGTCGAGATTCTTAGTCCAAAAAATGACGTGTTGTTTTTCAGACACCGCGCCGGGTGCCAGTTCCACGAGGGAGACGAAGGCATCCTTACTGGAAGCAGAGAGATCTACGAAAGGCCGTCCCGAGTCGTCCGCTCGGCGGCCACCGACATCACGCAGTTTCAATTTTTCCTTGTACCATTGAGCCGAGGCATCGAGGCTCTTCACCCCTACAGCACAATTATCAGCGATTGTGAATGGTGGTTTACCCAACATATGTGCCTCCTTCATCCCTTGAGCCTTATGTGGAACTAGGACGAGTTCCACTGCTTATGCCTTCCAAACGCCCGCCGCGAAAGTCTTAATCGTACGGAATCCTAAGCGTTCGTAAAGCTCCACTGCGCGTCGATTACTCGCCGTCACGGTAAGGGATAGCGAATCGTAATTCCGTTGCCGCAGCACGTCAATCGAACGCTCCATTAATTGCCGCCCGATGTGATGGCCTTGGTATCCGGGCATGACGCAAATTTGTGTCGTGTGGCCCACACGATCGGCCACCGTAGAAGCCAAAATCATCCCGGCCAGCCGACTCTCGCCTGTGGGGCGCACGACGAACGACGCCTCCGGCAGGAAAGTGCCGCAGCCTGGCAGAAGCACGATATTACGCAAGAACTTCATGCCGCCGGCTTCGCTCCTGTATTGATCGTTGATCTGTGCGTCCACGTGATCTGCATAAGCCAACTGAATCAGCCGCGCGGCGGGCTCAAACATGCGATCGCTCCACGGCTCCATCATCAAGCCTGCCGAGAGTGGTTGCCGCGTCGTCTTCGCGTCGCGCAACGGCAGAAGCATGAATTGCCGCATGTGCAGCTGAAAATCTGGAGTGAGAAACGCGGGATCTATCTCCGTCCCAAAAGGCATCAGCTGCGCTTCAATTCGCTGCAATCGCGGCGTCCCGCGCAGCGCACTGAGAATCTCGCGCAGCAACCTCTGCGTTATGGGCGCCTGTTCGGCCTGGGAGGAGACGAAAAGACCGCCGATCAGGCCTTTGTGATCTTCAAGGACGTAAAATCCGTAGCCGGTTGCTTGGCCATTTTCGGTTGCCACGGAACCGCCAAGAGCGCGCGAGTCCACGAAACGGCGGATCAAATCGACGGATGGCCGATAGTCCCAGTGAAGCTCCTCCCGCCAGCGGAGAACCTCTTCCTGGAACAGATTTTCCAAACTGCGAGCACGGACCTGCCGCAGGTCTACTATCTGCATATCCGGAGATGAGCGCCCCTCGGCCCCAGTATAGCGTG
The DNA here is from genome assembly GCA_035279845.1 of Candidatus Acidiferrales bacterium. Taxonomy (GTDB): domain Bacteria; phylum Acidobacteriota; class Terriglobia; order Acidiferrales; family UBA7541; genus Palsa-295. The sequence goes on from DATEGW010000247.1 coordinate 10,149, forward strand.
ACGGATACTTGTGCATACTGAGAAATAGTCCGGCGCAATAGACGGGAGGGTGTGTTGACCTGTGATACCATTTTCTTCGCCGAGGCATGTGAAGCCCGCGTGCCCGTGCGTTCGGATGGCCGTCCTCTCAGAACTTAGATATCCGACAACACGCCTCGCCAAGGCCTTTTCGGCGGTCTTGGCGCTATTCCTTTTTGCGTTCGTATCGATCGCCGCAATTTCGGGCTTTCTGCTGTACCAGACCCTCCGGCCGGCACGAAACAGCGCCAAACTAAACCTCGATAACATGATGGGCCATCCGCAAACCCTTTCGTTTCAGCTTGCGGACGGCTCCAGCCGCGACGGCTGGTTCTTTCCGGGGTTGCGGGGCGCGCCGACCATTATTGTTTGCCACGGCTATCTTTCCCAGCGTTCGGACGTGCTCACCCTGGTGACGGCCTTGCAGGATCACGAATTCAATGTCTTTCTCTTCGATTTTCGCGGGCACGGCACGAGCCCCGCAGGAACCACGCTGGGCTACAAGGAAATCGGGGAATTGCGCACGGCGATTCAGGCCCTTTCCACGCGCGACGATGTGGACCCTCAGCATTTCGGACTTTGGGGGGTGGACATGGGCGGTTATGTGGTGCTTGAAGTCGCGTCGTCAGACCCGCGAGTTGCCGCCATTGCCGTTGACAACGCCTACGCCGATCCGCGCGGCATGATGCAGATACAGGTGAACCACAGCGGACTTAATGCAATTCCGTTCGTCAGCCGCTTCACTGACTTCGGTTTCCGCATGGCCAACTACGATTTTCGCCATGAGCCGCCCGTAACGACTCGCCTCGGGCAGCTTAAGTCCATGCCTAAGCTATTCATCGAATCCGGCGAGCAAGCATATTTGGCGAACGCCGTCCTGAGCCTCTATGAACGGGCGCCCGATCCGAAACAGTTGCAGAGGAACCAGGTGAGCTACGCCGATATGTCTGACGACGACCGCAAGACCTACGAGAACATGGTCGTGAGCTTCTTCCTGCAAAGCATCCCGCCGGCGCAATAGTGATATCCCTCGAATGCGTCTGTATCGCTACAGCGATACCATCAAATGTCGATCACACGACGCCGCGCTTCAATTCCTCTAGTGGATAGAAGGTGCCGCGCCAGACGATTCCCCCTTGCCGCAGCGTTACAAACGTCGATCGTATGATCATCCATGCAAACATCAGTGCGCCGATCGGATACGTAACGGCATAGAACAGCGGGGCGCCAAATTCGATAGCGACGCCGATCTCCGCAATCACCGGAAACAGGATCGAAGCGAGCGCGAAGTTCCGCGCCATCCCATGTGCAAACGGAAGGGCCGCCACCGGGAACACGCACATCAGAAGTAAGGCGAATACTTGCAGCGACGACAGCCAAAGCCGGTAACCGGAGCTCGCGAAGAAGTTTTTTGTAGTCCCGCGCACAATGTTGATGACGCCTTCGTGCCAATGAACGCTCACGGCTTTTCCGGCTTTCGCGACGCCCGAGCGGACCCCGGCCTCCTTTGCAATTTTGCCGAGCTTTACGTCATCGATCACTTCCATCGCCAACCGGCGGTGTGTGCCCATCTTTTCGTACGCGCTGCGGCGGATCAGTTGAAATGCGCCGACGCCCGCGTACCAGGAGGAGCGTGGATTGCTCGCGGCGTAGGGGCGCGTGCCACCAACGAGCGCAAGCCCGAAAAACGTCATGGCGATCTTTTCGCCGGGCGTGTACATCTTCGGTTCGCCGAGCAGCGTAAGATGATCCCAACCCTTCGCTTCGGCGAGCGCGATGCTTCGTCGCAGCAAATCGGGCGCAAAATGAACGTCTGCGTCGGTGAAAACGAGCCATTCGCCCGTGGAATTTTCGTAAGCATTTTGCAAGGCGTGCGGCTTACCCAGCCATCCCGCGGGAAGGGAATCGATGCGCACCACGTGGAGCCGAGAATCTTTGAGGGCTGTCGCTGCCAAAATCTTTCCTGTGACATCCTCGGATCGGTCGTCTACGGCAATCAGTTCGTAGCTCGGATAATCGAGCGAAAGGAACGTGTCGAGTGCGCCCGGCATCTTTTCGGCTTCATCGCGTGCGCCAAATAGGATGGAGACGCTCGGGCAGCGATGGTCAGGCAGCGGCGCGAATTTCGCCAACGACGGCATCGAAGGCACGCCGATGGCGAGGTCGATGCCAAGCAAGACCCAGAGAAGAGTGACGAATCCGAGCGAGGCAATCCAGAATGAATGCACAAATAAATGCACGCGGAATTTCCTCCACAGGTTGCAGGCGAACACGCTATGCTATCACGCAGAGGGATGCACG
>DATEGW010000248.1:0-3055 GCA_035279845.1 Candidatus Acidiferrales bacterium
TCGTTGACCCATGGCGCGCCACTACCGGCTCGCATCTGCGACCAGGCTCCCGCGTCGAGCACAATAGCCACGTTGCGGCCCTGCGTCGCGGCGCCCCATCGCGGATTTCCCAGCGCCGTTATGATCAGGAGGAGGAACAAAATCTGCGCGAGCAGCGCCAAAGGCTCCCGGAGTTTTCGCCTTCGCGCGCTCGACGATCCCGATGGCGCGCTTTCCCAAAATCGAAGTGTGGAAACGCGCAGGCGTGCGGCACGCGGCTGACGCAGGTAGAGCCATATCGCAACGGTCGCGGCGATAGCCGAAAACAAAGCCACATCGCCGAGCGTCATCGAGGCCCAGTTCATGCTACCACCCTGCTTCTGTGCAGGCCGCGCAAGACGAACTCCTCGAACGGCAGGCTCGTCACAGCACGCGCATAGCGTCCGCCATTTCGAAGCGCTACCCGCTGCAATCGCGTGCAAAATTCGGAAAAATTCCGCTCGTACGCCGCGGCGCTTTCCGGCGAGCACTCCACCGCGCATTGCTGGCCGGTCTCTGCGTCCTGTAGCTGCAATTCGCCATATGAGGAAGGCCTTTGCTCTTCCGGTGTATGAACCTGGACGAGCACGAGATCGTGTCCCCTCATGCGCAGGATTTCAATGGATCTCTGCGTAGCCTCATCGTCAAAGAAATCGGAAAGAATGAGCACCGTTCCGCGGGAAGGGAAGCGCGCTAGGAATTCTTTTGAAGTGAAGTAGAGATCAGTCTGGCCGCCTGCGGTCACTTCCCCTAGATATTTCGCCACCATCCAGAAGACATCTCTGCCCCCGGACACAACGAGCGGCTTGCTCAGCCGAGTGGCAAAAGGCGCAATCGCAACGGTGTCTAAATGCAGCAGCGCGAGATACGAAAAAGCTGCGGCCAGGTGCAGAGCGTAGGAAAACTTCGCCGGTTCGCAGTTCATCGACTCGCTGCAATCGAGCAAAAGGCGAATCGGGATGCGCTCCTCGGTGCGATACGTTTTCAGAAATAGCTTGCCGAGCCGTAAATAGGCGTTCCAATCAAGCGAGCGCGGGTCGTCGCCGGAGCTGTAGCGGCGATAATCCGAAAATTCCAGGCCCGGTCCGAGCGTTCTAGATCGATGATCCGCTCCTACGACACCCGAAAGATCGTCGCGGCTGAGCAACGTTAGCTCTTCGAGCGTTTTCAAAAAATCGGGACTAAGAGAAAGTGGCTTGGCCATTTTTCGACCGATTGCAGCATCACGAGCGCGAGCGAGCGGCGACTCCCTAATTCTTCACTTTGGCGGCGATCTCTTCCAATAGATCGTCGGGAGTGCGCCCGTCTGCATGAGCTTCGAAGTTCAAGATAAGTCGATGCCGCAGTGAAGAGAGCAGTAAAGCGCGAATATCGCCGATGCTCACGTTATACCGGCCTTCGAGCAACGCGCGCACTTTGCCGCCCAAAATCAACGTCTGTGCGCCGCGCGGCGAGCTGCCGTAACGAATATATTTCGCCGCCACGGAATTTGCGCCGTTCTCCGGGTGTGTCGCCATTACGAGCTGCACTACGTAATCCTGCACGTGCGGCGCAACGGGCACCGACCGCACAATCCGCCTCATGTCCATAATCTGAGCCCCGGTCAACACCGCATTCACGGATACTTCCGCTCTCTGTGTGGTGCGATCGAGAATATCGTGCAGTTCGCTGCGCTGCGGAAAGGGCACGCGCAACTTGAATAGGAAACGGTCCAACTGCGCCTCAGGCAGCGGATACGTGCCTTCCATCTCGAGTGGATTTTGCGTCGCGATTACGAGGAACGGCTCATCCAGCAGATGCGTCACTCCGCCCACCGTCACCTGCTTTTCCTGCATCGCCTCAAGCAGCGCCGACTGCGTCTTCGGCGTCGTGCGATTGATTTCGTCGGCAAGCAGCAAATTCGAAAAGAGCGGTCCCGGCTGAAAACGCAGCGTCTTCGCGCCGTCTCCGTTCTCGTGAATTACCGTCGTCCCGATCACGTCCGCAGGCATTAAATCCGGCGTGAACTGAATCCGCGAATACTTCAACGCCAGCGTCTGCGCCAGCGTGCGAACCAGCATCGTCTTTCCCAGACCCGGCACGCCTTCCAGCAGTACGTGCCCTCCCGCCAGAATCGCGATCAACACACCGTCGACAATTTCGTTCTGCCCCACGATGGCCTTCGAAATCTCCGTGCGCACCAGCGCGACGGTTTCGGCCACGCTTTCGATCTCCGGCACTGCGGAGATCGCCGGTTTCTTCATTTCCAGGCCCAAGTTATCCGTCCTTTGCGTTAAGCGCGCGTCTTCCCGAGGGACGCTACTTTCCGCTGTGTTGAAAATAATTCTGTACGTATTGCCGATAGCGCGCCGGAACGCTGTCTTGGCCCGCGCCATTCACCGTTCTCACCCTCTGCGGAGACAAATCCTGCAACGGAATCTGCGCCGTCCCCGGCGCCACATCCGAGCGTTCTTTTCCCGGCGGTCCGCGGAAACTCGTTGTTTGCAGCGTCACATGCTGCTTCGCCATGTTCCCAGCGAGCTGCGGGTCCACCGCATTGCGCGGCTGCCACGGCGAAGTGCCATTGCCCGCGCCCGTATGCTTGCCCGGAGTCGGCGTAGTCTGATTCTGCGAGCCCTGCGAATTTGACGTCTGTCCCTGCGCCGCCTGATTCGGCACGCTCGCAATTTGCGAAGCACCCGCCATTGCCTGCATCGAAGTCGTCCCAACATTCGGCGGCTGCTGCGTGTTCGAAGCCGACTGCCCGCTGTTTTGCTGTCCCGAAAGCGCGCTGTTCATCAAGTTTTCCAGCGCCTGCAGAGCCTTCTGTCCCAGCGACTGTTTCCCTTGCCCCGCCGCGTTCTGCGCATTTTGCTGATCGGTCGCTGACGCATTTTGTGAATTGGCGGGCGTCCCCGCTTGCTGATTCGGTACCGCGCCGTTCGGCGCCTGCCCCTGTGAAGGCATCCCCGCGTTCGCCATCTGCTGCGCCTGCGTCAAATCCAATTTCGCCGGGTTCGCCGTTGCTTGGGCCGATCCAGCCGGTTTGTTCGCCGCA